>CAYOZV010000268.1:0-5135 GCA_964408465.1 uncultured Pirellulaceae bacterium | reverse complement strand
AGTGCGTTCCGAGGCGGGAGCCTCGGAACGAGGGCTGACTGTTTATTCCTTAGACGTCTTTTTCTTCGCCGTCTTCTTTTTAGCCGCTTTCTTCTTGGCCGCCTTCTTTTTGGTCTTCTTCTTTGCCTTTTTCACCGTCGTCTTCTTTTTGGTGGACGCCTTCTTCACTCTGACTTGCGGTTGGTCGTCTCCATCTCCTTCACCGTCGCCGCCTTCGCCCTTCTTTTTCTTTTTGGCTTTGCGAGGCGCGAATTCAAAACCAAGCTTGCCCGTGATTCGATCGACAGTCAAATGAGCGGCGAACTTTCGGCCTTTCTTGGATACAAACCCAGGCATCAGATCCGTCTTGCCTTCGACGAACATTTTTATGCCTTGTTCGGTTGGAATCTCTTTCTGAAGAATCGTCTTGGAAATGCGAACGCCGCGCTCTTGCTTCTTCTTTGCCATGCCGGGGGCGAGAAACGCTTTTTCGTTTTCGTAAACCGGTGTCAGCTCATCCGAATCGTCGGTCAATTTGCATTGGCAGATGATCTGTTCGGGCGTCAAATTTTCGACTTCCTTCTCCCGTTCTTCGTCGCCTTCGAAAATGAAGCTGACCTTGTAAACCTTTTTCGGTTTAGCGATCGTCAATTCGGCCGTGAATGGCTGCCCAAAGCGGTTCTTGAACGTCTCGATCGGACCCACCTTGCCCTTCTCCATCAGCTCCTTCGCCTGAGCCTCTGTCAATTCGTGGCTGGCGATGTGCTTCTTCACCTTGAAAATGCATTCAGGATCCTTGCACTGGAACAAGCCATCGGTTTGCTTGTGCTCCATCTTCCCACATTCGGGGCACTTGGCGTGCAAATCAGGAAAGACGCGGTCGACCAAGGTCTGTGTGTAGTCCTTGGTCTGTTGGACGATGCTGTTGGTCACGTCCTTGATTTCGTTCATGAACGTTTCGCGGTCAAGTTCGCCCGCTTCCATCGCCTTTAGCTTGTACTCCCATTCGCCGGTCATCTCGGGAGAACCCAATTCCTCAATGCCGATCGTGTCCAACAGATCGCTCAACGCCAGCCCCTTATTGGAGACCACCAGTTCACTCTTGCGGATCTCGTTGCGGAAAACATACTTCTGCCGAATCAGCCCTTCGATGGTGGCCGCCCGAGTCGCCGGTGTACCCAACCCTCGTTCGCTCATCGCCTCCCGCAGTTCGTCATCGTCGACTCGTTTGCCGGCGGTTTCCATCGCCGATAGCAAAGTCGAATCGGTGAACCGGGCGGGGGGACGCGTTTCCTTTTCGAGTGTTTCGATGGAGACCGTTTCGGCGGTTTCGCCGTCGAGCGCTTGGACCAATTCGTCTTTCTCAGCCGCCACACCGGGCTTGCGACCGTACACTTCGAGGTAACCCGGCACGATCAAAACCTTACCGTCGGTCTTGAACGCGTCGTCGCCGATGCGAGTGATACGTTTGGTGATTTCGAATTCGGCGCTGGGATAGAAAATCGCCAAAAATCGTTTTAGAACCAGTTGGTAGATCTTCGCGGCTCCGTCGTCCAATTTCGCCGGCGGAAGTTTCCCCGTGGGAACAATCGCAAAGTGATCGCTGACCTTTTTCGTGTTGAAAACGCGTTTGATCGGGGTGATGCGGTCATTCTTTATCAGCCATTTCGCACACGCTTTTAAATCATCCCCCAACGCAGAACTTGATTTGCCAGCGGCCAGATTGGCAACGGTTTCCTTGACCGTGTCGACATAGTCCTCCGGCAGGCATTTGGAATCGGTACGCGGATAAGTCAAAATTTTATGGCGGTCGTAGCACGCCTGAGCCAATTGCAAGGTTCGTCCAGCGGGGAATCCGTGTTTGCTGTTGGCCTCCCGTTGCAGGGAAGTCAAATCGAACAACAGCGGTGGCGCAGATTTGGACGGGCGTTTGGTTTCTTCGACGACGCCGGTCTTGCCCTCGCACCGCGCCTTGATCGCCTCGGCGTCTTCGGCGCTCCACAATCGTTCGGCTCGCCGGTGGTCGTGCTTTCTGACACCGTTGGCGTCGACTTCCTCTTTCTCATCCTTTTTAAAGCTCTCGTCGAACCAGCGACCGGCGTATTCGCCTTTCTCGATTTTGAAATTGCCGTGGACTTCAAAATACGCCTGGGCCACGAAAGCACGGATTTCGCGTTCCCGCTCGGCCATGATCATCAGCGTCGGCGTCTGGACGCGACCGGCTGTGGTGACATTAAATCCGCCGTGACGCGAGTTGAATGCGGTGAGCGCGCGGGTGCCGTTTAGGCCAATCAACCAATCGGACTCCGACCGACAAACGGCCGCGTCGGCCAGATTTTCCATCTCCTCATTGGTCCGCATCGAGTTCCAGGCTTCGATGATCGAACCGTCGGTCATCGACTGCATCCACATACGTTTGATCTCGACGTCCTTGTTCAGATTGGCGTGTTTAATCAGGTAGTAGAAAATCAGCTCGCCCTCACGACCCGCATCGCAGGCATTGACGACGGTCGTGACGTCCTTTTTCTTCAGCAGTCTCACCAACGTTTTGAATCGGGCTTCGGTGCGTTCGATGGGCTGAAGCTCGAATTCGTTAGGGATAACCGGCAGATGCTTGATTCCCCACGGCAGCTTTTTCCCTTCGCTGGTCGTGGGCATCTTGAGTTCGACCAAGTGGCCCACCGCCGATGCAACGATCGCCGTATCGTTCTCGAAGAAGTCTTTCTTCTTCTCGAGTTTTCCAATTTCCGGCAACTTCCCCAGAACGCGGGCAAGGTCGGTGGCAACACTGGGTTTTTCGGCGATGATAAGCGTTCGGGACATATTTTGGTGGCTCACTGACGGTTGGCACGGACGGCTGACAGGTGACTGGCACACGGCTGACGCACAGCTGTTTGACCGCTTGGCCGCCGAAAAAGTATCGTATTCTGATTCGGCGGCGGATATATATAAGGCAACGTAAGATCTGATCTCTGCAAACCGATCACAGACGGGGTAGGATTAATCGCTGATCAGGAATCCTGTCAAGCCCTCATCTTTTCGTTTTGTTTCGTACGCCCCGTGTTTTGGCGACACAACATGGTCGAAAATTTCATGGGCCACTTGGCCACCGGGGCCCGATTCAGTCAGGAGAACCGCAAAGTCGATTTTCACGTGGACCGGATGGTTGATGCTCCGCCTGAAGCCTACGAAATCAAATTGGTCTCGGTCGGAGCCTCGACCTCCGATCCCGAATTGCATATCGCAAGAAAAATTTGACTTTGCCGTTCTCCTGCCGATTGGGGGATGTCGCTTGCTTTGTTGAGGTTTGTACGAGATAATTAGAAACGCCCGATGGTTGGAAGCCGTTTTTCGATCCATTGGGCCGTTAGTCCGCATCGCATGCGGGCGTGGTTGAGACGCCTCCGCCTACCGCTGGTGCTCAACCGGAAAAAACAGCGCTGGTCACCAGCGGTGAAACAATAATTCAGAAAACTTGGTCGGCCCCGGCAATCGTTGTCAGGGTCGTTTATGTTTTTAGGACAGACAGAAGCACGAGGAGATTGGCCGTGGTTGAACGAGTACCGATGACCCAAGACGCTTACAACAAGCGGATGGAAGAGGTAGAAGAACTTGAAAACGTCGTGATGCCACAAATCGCCGAAGACATCGCGCTGGCTCGCGCCGAGGGCGATCTCAAAGAGAACGCCGAGTACCATGCTCAACGTGAAAAACAGGGGATGATGCAGGCGAAAATCAACGAAATTAAAGGCCGCCTGTCACGGGCTCAGATCGTTGACACCTCCCAAATCAACACCGAGGAAATCGCCTTCGGTGCAAAAGTCACGGTTGTCGACACCGACATCGATGATGAAGAGATTATCACGCTCGTCGGCGACGGTGACGAGGATTACGATAGCGGAAAATACCTGATCACCAGTCCCATCGGGCGCGGATTGCTGGGCAAGAAGGTCGGCGATGTTGCCGATATCGACGTGCCCAAGGGCAAGCTGCAGTTCAAGGTCGTCAAGATTGAGTATCCGGGCCTCGAGTAGATCGGGCGGTATCGCGTTTGGATTCAGCTTGTTTTCAAAACGGATTCAGATTGTAGGGCCGGTTCCCACCGGCCAATGTTTCACGGGATTGGGCCGGTGGGAACCGGCCCTATTTTGGATTTCTGAAACTGCTTTTGGTCGCTCCGCCCCTTTGATCACGAAAATTATCAGGAACCTGCAATGTCTAGAACCGTCGGTTGGTGTTTGGGGCTGATCGTTTTTTGTTTTTAGCGTCGGAGATGCCCCCGTGTCCCAAAACCAAAGCCCAAAACCAAAACCAAAGCCAAAACGCGCCGACGATCGTGATCATTCACGGTGCGTGGGGCGGGAGCCATCACTGGAAAGCCGCCGCTGAGTTACTTCAGGCGCAGGAGGTTGGTGAAATTTATCGCGTTGCGCTGACGGGACTTGGGCCGCGCGTGCATCTGGCATCCAAAGAGGTGAACTTGGAAACACACATCCAAGACGTGCTGAAGCTGGTCGAGTTCGAAGATCTATCCAACGTGGTCGTCGTCGCACACAGTTACGGCGGCATTGTTGCCTCTGGCGTCGCGGACCGAGTGCCTCAACGGATTTCCAAGATTCTCTATCTCGACGCCAGCCTGCTCGAGGATGGCGAGTGCTTTTTTACGGGCGACGAGAAATATCGAGAGGATGCCACCAAACGGGCCGAAGAAGACGGCGACGGCTTCCTTATCCCTGTTGACTGGCCCAACGATTTCGGAGACGCACCTCATCCGCTGGCGACGTTGACCGATGCCGTAAAATTGAAGAACCCGCTGCGCGAAAAGATCCCCGCCAGTTACTGGATTTTCACCGACGGTAAACCGCTGGAAAAAGACAGTCGCTTGGCTTATTACAATCGTGCCAAGGACCGAGGTTACGCGTTAAAAGATTTCACGTGGGGCCACAATCCTCAGAGGCAACACGTGGCGGAATTGGCTGAAGCGCTGGCGGCGGAGATTCAAGATTATCCGTTAGCCTAATGACACTCACTTTAACGAATTTTGACCTCGACCTGACTTCGCAGCGGCTTGCTTCGGGTAGGTTGGGCTCTTAGCCCGACCAAAACTGAATGTCGATTCGGCTAAGAGCCAAATCTACGGTTCGTGTTCGACGCGT
>CAYOZV010000267.1:0-5177 GCA_964408465.1 uncultured Pirellulaceae bacterium | reverse complement strand
GCAGCGAAATGACCAGCATCGCGATCACCGCCAGCGGCATGATTGAAATGAACTTTCCCATCACACCGACGACATAAAACAGCGGCATGAACGCGATGATGGTCGTAGTAACAGAGGCCGCCACGCTGGGTAGAACTTCGACGGTGCCCGCCACCGCCGCCTGCACAAACGGCAAGCCTTCTTCACGTTTGAGGTAAATGTTCTCCCCAACCACGATCGCATCATCCACCACGATCCCCAACGCCATCAAAAAGGCAAACATCGACAGCATGTTCAGCGTCTGGCCGAACGCAAGCAACACGAACCCTGCCCCCAAGATAGAAATTGGAATTCCCATCGCCACCCAAAACGCCAGCCGCAGATCCAGGAAAATCGCCAACACGATAAAGACCAAAATCAGCCCCTGCAAACCGTTGCGGGCCAGTAATTCGATTCGGTCCACGACGTCCGAGGAAACATCGCCCCAGGTCTCCAAGTGATACCCCTGGGGGACCTTGCGATTGGCAACGTAGTCCTTCACCGCTTCGACCACGGTGAACAGATCTTCTTCGTCTGTTTTGGTGACTTGAATCACGAGGCCTTCGCGGCCGTTGATCAAATTGACATTGGTCGTTTCCTCAAAACCATCGATCACCGTCGCCATGTCCCCCACGGTGACGACGTCGCCATTGGGGCGCGTGACGACTGGCAGTTCTTCGATACCAGAGCCTACCTCGCGTTTGTTATCGCCTCGCAGCAGCAATTCCTGGTTGGCGGTTTCCATTTTGCCACCGGGCACGTTGACGTTCTGCTGCCGGATGACCTGCGCGAATTGGCGAAGGCTCATGCCAAACTCTCGCAGCGTATCTTCGGAGACTTCGACCGCTATTTCGTAAGGTCGTGATCCGGCGATTTCGGCGGAGGTGATCGCCATGCCCTTGGGCTGGTACAACGCAGAAAAGAAGCCGCGCACTTTATTCTTGGGCGGGACGGCTTTTAGATTCAACAACTCCTGCCGAACGTCTTCGGCCAACTGACGCAGTTCAAGTTCACGCTGCAGCGCCTCGGGCCCATCGCGCGGTGCATTCTCCGACAGTTCTGGGCCGATCACGCCGACAGAGATCGCAGGAGCGCGGAACACGATCTGTTTAACCTCGGGGTCCTCGGCCCGCGGAGGCAGGAAGGATTGGATCTGCTGGATCTCAGAACGGACCTCATTAAGCACTTTTTGCACATCCTCGACGTAGCCGTGGAGTTCCAGCACGACAAAGCCAAAGCCCTCGTTGGCCACCGACGTCATTTTTTTGACGCCCTCGACACTGCCGACCGCTGATTCGATCTTCTGGCAGATCCCTTCCTCCACTTCTTCGGGCGTCGAACCTGGAAACGGCACCGAAACCAACACGATCTCCAACGCAAAAGCGGGGAATACCTCGCGGCGCATGATGATCATACTGATTGATCCCACAATCAGGGACGCGATCAGCACCGTGTTCATTGCTGGCGAGTTTTGGATCGCCCATTTAACGATAGATCTCATAAAGCTTCGTGCTAAGTCAACTGAGTCAAACTTTTGTTTTTATCTACAGAGCCGTTTTGGGAGTTTCTTCCACCGTGTTGGCACTGTCGGCGTCAGCATCATCTTTACGGACCGTGGAATCTATGTCTTCGGCAACCGCACCTGTGTCTGATGAATTCTCGGCATCGGCGGCATCGGCCACTTTAACGATCGCACCATCGGTCGGTTGAGACAACGGCGTAACGACGACCTCGTCATCCACCGCAATACTTCCATCCAGCGAACGGACGATCACGATTCCCTTCTTCGCATCACCTTTGCCGCGCTCCGTGCGGTCAACGATCTCGACCCGCGCCAACTTCAATTTTTCATCAACGACTTTCCAGACGAAATTCCCAGGCTGTAATGCCATCTCATTGATCGCAAGCAAATTCTGTGTTTCATCGGAACTGGACGTGTCGACTTCCACGCGGCACTTCACATACATGTTCCGCACCAACGCCCGCGGACCATACTCCGTCTCGGTGATCGGATTGGGCACGATGATCCGGCAAGGAATCGTTTTGGTGACCTCGTCTCGCCCGATGCCATCAAAACGCTCGAGCGTCCCTTTCCAGGTGGCTTCAAGGTCATCAGCTTCGAAAATCGTGACCTCTGTTTTAGGCAACTGATAGGCTGTCAAACGAGGATCTTTTGACGCGGGTTGGTTGGGGTCGGGTTTTGAATTCTTGCGGATCCAATTGAGTTCGGACGTCGTCAAATTGCAGACCACTTCGGCGACACTGACGTCTTCGAACATGGCGATGGCGGTCCCCGGCGAGACAAAATCATTCTCTTGGACCATTTCCGAAACAATGACGCCGTCCACCGGTGCGACGATGGAGACCCGGCCGAGGTTCAGCTTCGACTTCTCTAACTGGCTTCGGCTCATCTCCAAACCGGCCTTGAGCCGAACGGCGGAGGCTTCCAGCAGTGCGACTGCGTTCTCGCGCGATGTCAGGTTTAACTGAGCCGCGTTGAGAGCGCGTCGGGCTTGATCGACCTCCGAACGGGACAGCGAATCAGCCAAGCGTTGCGTGCGTTTAAAATCCCGTTGCTGGATTTCGAGATCCTGCCTCGCCAATTTCAGATTACGTTTCTCGCCCTGAATCTGTCGCAGGTTTTCAACGATTCGTTTTTCGGCCTGTTGTACGTCGGCGGCCAACGTTTTCTGATCGGCCTTATAATCTTCGGCGTCAATTTCAGCCAACGGCGTTCCGGCCAGCACAAAATTTCCGGCCTGAAATTCTGGGTACTTTTTCGTAATTTTCCCAACAACTTCCGCCGCCACCCTAATCTCACGATGGGCCTTCACGGCTCCGGGAATGATGAGATCCAATGCCCCGAAGTAGGGCGTTACCGTTTCGGTGCTGACCTGGGGTATGAGCGCCGTGGAGTCCTTACGTTCGGGTTTCTCTGCGAGGCTACTAAGCAGAAAAAACACACCAACAGCGGACGCGATGATGATCGCCGAGCAAACATACTTCAGGATCTCGATCTTCCGGCTGGAAGAAATTCGACGATGACTTGCTTCGGACATGATTTAGGGTAAGCGATCGGTGTTGCGAAAGTGATAATGATCGACAACCCGCGTTGCGTTCCCGATTGTTTAATTATACCGGCGAAGTAGCGCTTTCAACAACAGCCCTTGCATCTGTGGGCTTTTTAGGCCGCTTAATGGGATGGGCCTTCTCGGCCATGGTACTGGTTGAGATTCTTCCAGATGAGTTCGAACCGACCGCGCTAATTCCAGCCAAGGAAAAGTCTAAAATTTGTTTGGCCAAATGGTTAATCGCAAAATTGTCGTTGAATTCTTCTTCATCAATCACCATTCGGTTAATGTCGCCCGCAAATCGGTACCAAACGCATTGCGAGACAACGCTGAAACTGAGCTGGTGGATGGTTGAATCACTGACGGAGTCGTCGACCATTTCTTTGACGGTCGCGAAAACCATTTTTAAAAACGGTTGAATATAGCCATCGATCAGAGGTTTGGCGGCGGGAGACGGATTGAGAATCTCCGACATCAAAATCTTCACCGGCCAAGGTTCATCATGGGTGCCCACCAGCCGATTCAAAAGCAGCAAAATGATTGATCGCAAACGATCCTCGGAGGTGGCTAAAACGGAGAGGTCGGGGATCGGAAACTTCTGCGCCCCGATCTCGCGGGCCAGCAACAAGGTTTCCGCGTAGAGCTTTTTCTTGTCGCCGAAATAGTAGTTGACGCTGGCGATGTTGACTTCCGCAGCGTCACAAATTTCTCGAACCGTCGAACAACGAAAACCCTTCTCCGAAAATATTCTTCCGGCGGCAAGGAGGATGCGATCTTTAGCACAATTAGGATTGTCTACGTCGATAGCAGTTAAGCTCATTTGATGTGGCTCCGTGGAGGCGAGGAAACGAGACCGTAGTGGGTAGTTCACTTGGAAGTGTGGGCTGCCTGTGTATTAGTTTTAGTTGATCAGCCGATCGCTTGCACGCAATTAGTCAAAAATTATTCAGCCCAGCGAAAAAGATCGAGAGCAGCGATTTCGACGAAATTGAAAACTTTACCTCGATCGCGACCGTGGAGAACAAAAGCGGACTAAAATGGCGTGCGTTGGCAAACCTTTCTTTATCGTACGCTCATTTTTTCGGCATCGCTCGTACCGCGCCCGTTGAAATGCCTCCGTCAACCAAAATCGTTTGCCCCGTAACATAGGCGCTGGCATCGGACGCTAAAAACACGACGGTGCCGTGCAAATCGCCGGGAGAGCCGGGACGATTGAGCGGTATTCGATCCGATAAATACTCGACCCAGTTTTGATCTTCGTACATCACCGCGTTTTGTTTTGTTTTGAACCATCCAGGGGCCAAGCAGTTTACGTTAATTCCATGCGGCCCCCAATCATCGGCAAGGCTCATCGTCAATTGCTTCACGCCGCCGCGACTTCCGCAATACGGAGCCAGCCCCGCGTATCCGTTGACGCAAGTCACTGAACCAATGTTGATAATGCGGCCGTATTTTTTTTCGACCATTCGCGCCGCATGTTCCTGCGCGACAAAGAACACGCCGCGCAGATTGGTATCTAAAATTAGATTCCAATCATCCCACGTAACCTCCAACGCTGGCTTGCGAACGTTGCAACCTGCGTTGTTGACGAGAATCTCAATGGACCCCGCCAACTCCCACGCCTTGGAGACGGCCGATTGGATGCTCTCGTGTGAGCGCACCTCCAATGCCACCGGATAGGCGGTCCGGCCGAGCGATTGGATATGATCGACCGTTTCGGTCAAGTCATTCGTGTCGCGCGCTGTGACGACGACGTTGGCTCCGGCACCGGCAAGTGCGTAGGCGAATTGTTGGCCTAAACCGCGACTGGCACCGCTGATAAACGCCGTTTTACCCGAGAGGTCGAATTGCTGAGTGGTCATGCTATGTCGCTCGTTTGGTTTTGAGTGTGATGGTGGGTTACGGGGTTGGCTGATCTAGGTTTTGAGTTCGTCGGTTCGTCGTTAGATGACCGTGCGTCGAACGCAATGGTGCTTGCCGATGGAAGCGGATTGATTACTCGGCAGGAGCTCGCGATTGGACAACGCCAAGGGCAGTCACCAGTTTAACGATTAGCCGGCAGGCGACCGTGTTTGGAGCGCGCCGACG
>CAYOZV010000266.1:0-5218 GCA_964408465.1 uncultured Pirellulaceae bacterium | reverse complement strand
AGTGAGGATCCAGCTCCGAGTACCAGACAAAAGACAAGCACATGCAACCCAAAAACAGAGCCGCAAGGCGCTGACCGCGGGTGCCTACCTAAAGAAGAAATCAACGTGGTAATGCTAGGCCAACAAACCAACGGCTAGCGCCATGCCGCTCAGAGGTTCAGGAAAAACAAACAACATGATTGCAAATGACAACCAATACGATGTCACGATTTTGGGCGGCGGCTTGGCGGGATTGACCCTCGCCAAACAACTGCTGATGCAGGATCCCGCGATCCGGATCGCCGTCGTCGAAAAACGTTCCTTCCCCGTCAATGAAGCCGCTCATAAAGTGGGCGAATCAACCGTCGAAATCGGGGCTCATTACTTCGCCGAAGTGCTGCAGCTGAAAAAGCATCTGACCGATCAGCAGCTGCCCAAGTTCGGCCTGCGGTTCTTCTTCAAGGACAGCGACCAAGCGATTAACGAAGGCACCGAGGTGGGGGGAAGCGAATTTTTCGCCGCGCCCAGTTACCAAGTCGATCGTGGACGGTTGGAGAATTTCCTAGCCGAAGAAGTTGCCGAAATGGGAGCCACGTTGATCGCCGGTTGCCGCGTCAAAGATCTCGAACTGACCACCGCGACCGGCCAAACGCAAGCCAACCACATCGTTTCATTCCAACAAGACGGGCAACTGCAATCGGTGCAAAGCCGTTGGGTGGTGGACGCCAGCGGACGGGCCAGTTTCATCAAACGTAAACTTGACCTTTCCGAGGATCTCAACCACGACATCAACGCGGTGTGGTTTCGCATCGACGCCAACATCCAGATCGACCAATGGTGCGATTGCCCAGACTGGCGTTCCCAAATTGGAAAGGTGCCTCGCCGATGGCTGAGCACCAACCACTTGATGGGCGAAGGTTATTGGGTGTGGCTGATTCCGCTGGCGACCGGTTCGACCAGCATCGGCATCGTCGCTGATCCAGAGATTCACAGCCTGCGCAGCATGAACTCCTTCGAGAAATCGCTGGATTGGTTGGCTGAATTTGAACCTGAATGTGCCGACGCGATCGCCCCGCATCGGGAGAAGATGCAAGACTTCCTGGCGATCAAGAAACTATCGCGCGGGACCCGCCAGGTGTTCTCCACCGACCGCTGGGGACTGACGGGCGAAGCGGCGGCGTTTTTGGATCCCTTCTATTCGCCCGGCAGCGACTTCATCGCGATCGGCAATACGATGATTGCTAAACTGATCGAAGAAGACATGGCCGGACGTTCGATCGGGCAACTGGCTCCGACCCTGCAAAGCGTTTACCTGACGCTGTTTCAGAACAATTTGCTGACCTATCGTGATCAGTACCCGATGTTTGGTAACCCGCGCATTATGGCGCTGAAGTTCGTTTGGGATTACGCGATCTATTGGGGCTTTCCGGCGCTGTTGTACTTCAATGATAAACTGACCGACGTGTCCTTCATTCAATCGCTGTCCAAAGGCATCGAAGAGATGCGGGACATGAATTTGAAGATGCAAGAATTTTTCAGGGCGTGGTACGAAATCGAAAAGACAGGTCACTCCGACGCGGCGTTCGTAGATCAAAACGAAATCGACGTGATGACGCGCATGAATAGAGAGCTGAAAGAAAAACTGCCTGATGCGGATTTGCGAAACCGATTTTTTGGCAACGTTGAAATTTGCAAGAACTTGATGTCTGAAATGATCGCCCGTGTAAAGCTGTATCAACCGGATGTGGAAGTGGCTGACGTGCCTGAGTCGACTGAGAACTATTTGGATCGTACTTTTGAGACGTTGAATATTTAAACCTTGGGTCCGGTTGTTGTCGGATGCATTTGGAAAACGCAGAGCGCAGCCGGTGGGAACCGGCCCTACGGGAACTGAGCCGCGGGTGCCCAACTAGAGAAGAAATCATTGTGAAAACGATAGGCCAACAACCGGCGGCTATCGCCCTGCCGCTCAGTTGCGCGTAACAGAAAAACGAGAAACAACTATGAACAATCAAACAGATGTAACGATTCTTGGCGGCGGTTTGGCCGGACTGTCACTGGCGCTGCAGGTGAAGAACGCGTCGCCCGATGCGTCGATCACCGTGCTGGAGAAACGGGCTCATCCTGTCCCCGAAGCGGCGCATAAAGTGGGCGAATCGACGGTGGAGGTCGCGGCACACTATTTTGGCAACGTGCTGGGTTTGAAGGACCACATTAAGGAGCAGCAGTTGCCAAAACTAGGATTGCGGTTCTTCTTTCCCGCCGGAGACAATTCGCGCATCGAAGACCGTTTGGAATTGGGCGGAAAACGTTATGCTCCGGTGCCAAGTTACCAATTGGATCGTGGTCGGTTTGAGAATTTTTTGGCAGATGAGTGTCTGAGCAAGGGCGTCGACTTTCGTGACCAGGCCAAAATCGAAAAGATCGACGTCGCCAAATCTGGACCTCACACGATCCGTTTCTCTCAAGCAAAACAACCAGATCAAATCACCTCCAAATGGGTTGTCGACGCGAGCGGCCGGCGAGCGTTTTTGAAGCGACAGTTGGGGCTGAGTAAGACTTCCCCCCACGTTTGCAACGCGGCTTGGTTTCGGTTCGATAAACAGATCAAAATCGACCACTGGTGCGATGACGCTCAGTGGTCCCAAGGGCATGAAGGTAAAACGGCTCGTTGGTACAGCACCAACCATTTGATGGGACAGGGCTATTGGGTTTGGATGATTCCGCTGTCCAGCGGTTCGACCAGTATGGGGATCGTCGCGGCTGAAGAGTTTCATTCGATCTCCGATTTCAATTCGATGGAAAAAGCGATCGCGTGGTTGGAGAAATTTGAACCGCAGTGTGCTGAAGCGGTGAAGGATCATTTGGATCACGTGCAAGACTTCCGCGCGATCAAGAACTACTCTGTCGAAAGTAAGCAAGTGTTTTCGACCCAACGTTGGGGTATTACCGGTGAAGCGGGCTTCTTTCACGATCCGTTCTATTCACCAGGCAGTGACTTCATCGCGTTCTCCAACACGTTTTTAACAGACCTAATCCAGCGCGATTTGTCCGGAAAGGGATACCGCATGCGGGCCTTTGCCTACGACAAGATCTACAAAAAGTTCTTCTACGGAACATCGACCGCGTATCAGGATCAGTATCAGATCTTTGGTAATCCAACGGTGATGCCGGTCAAGATTTTGTGGGATTATCTGGTCTATTGGTCGATCACGGGTTTCATATTCATGCAGGGTCAGATGACGCATCAAACGATGTATCTGAGAAACATGTCGAAGCTATCGCGCCTTGGAAAGATGAATCACTTCATGCAGGACTTCTTTCGTAAATGGCATCAGCAAACGGCCGATATACCTGCCGGGGGTTGTATTGATATCTCACAGATCCCGCTGATCCGCGAAATGAATCAACGGTTGCTGGATGACATGAGCAACGGTCAGTTCGCCAGTCGGTTCGGCGACAACCTGTTGCAACTGCAAACGCTGGGCAACGAGATTGTTTCGCGATCGGGAATCGCCGTCGACGTTCCGTTCAAACGCTCCAACAAAAGCACGGTCCGCTCAGAAGCATTCGAAACCGTGTTCGCATCGGTTGAGCCAACGCCGTTTGGACAAAACACCGTAGGCCAAACCGAACCAGCCCAGCCAGCCGAAATGGCTTAGGGGTAAGGGCTGAGGCGTAACAGCTTAGGCGTTGAAGATATGGTTGCGGCGGCTGCTTGATCTGGGGCACATTGGTTGGCACGGCATGCTTTGCTAAGTGGCTCGCGACATGCGTTGACAAATCGTTTCACGTTTTAGATTTTTGATTTGCGATCTGATTTCATTGGCTTCTTCTTCCAAATCGGCTAATTTTAGATTCAGTTTTTCGATTCGTTTCTCTGGCGAGATTCTCAACAACCGATGCATCACTTCCAACACCATCAGCGCTCGAATTGACTTCGCCACCAGTCCCCGCATTCGGTAGATGCGGCTCATTTTTGTCAACTGTTGGACCTTGGCAAATTTCGCAATGTTGGCCGCGCGAACGATTCGCAGTGAACGTAAAAACGACACCAAAGGTAACAAGATGATGGCTAGGTCGATCCAGTTCTTCTTTACATAGGCAAACTTTTTGTCCGTCGCGCTGACCATTACGATAAACTCAATTGCAAACGCACACCAAATCATTCCCGTCAGAATGCTGAGCATCAATTTCAGCCATGGTCTGTTGGTAACCTGATCGCTAAATCCAAATTCGATCCCAAGCACTGGCAGAATCAACAGCGCGATGCACAACATGGGTTTACTGAAGACCTTGTCCAGCATTTTGGCCAGCGGTTTTCCTGGTGCATGCCATCCAATCCTTGGCAACCAAATCTTCCCATCCATTTCAGCAATCGGTTTTGCCAATCGCAATGGCGGGCAAATGGCGGACCAGAAATCTGTCGACCATGAAACGACGCTTTGCGACCGCTGTCCGGCAGCCAACCAACGACAGAAGACGGGCTCTATCCAGAAGAGAGGCCAGAGCGCTGCAATCATCCCCAACAGGATGTAACCGGTCCGATTGGCTGCGCTGCAAAGGCCCAAATAGGAATCAGAGTCAGAATAAGAATCGGCGTAAGTATTGGGGTGCGTGAGGTCTATCGTCAGCCCCGTTTCTGCCGCCATTGCCGCTGGGATCGCCAGATCAACCCAGACCACCGTCAGCCCCGCCAGCAGAATTAGAAACAGCAGCGCTAGAGAGAACATCGGCATTGCCAGCCATCGCGCTGGCTGAGCGCGGAAATGATGGAGTATGTTTCTGGTTCTTGTTAGAAGCGATCGTTTCATGTTTTCTTTGTGCAGCGGTCGGCCGGTTTTGCGTCGGTCGTCTCCGGCCTCCGTTTGATCTCCTTTTCTGAAAATGAATAGTTGTGAAGCTTTGCAAAGGCGCAAGCAATCTTCCTAGGTGTTCGCTGACAGGGCTCGAATATTGAGAAGTATTTGATGGGAAATAACTGCCGTTTGAGAATCTTGTTTTCCTGTGGAAAGTTCGATTTCATTACAAAAACAGGCAGTTGATTTCCGAAGAACCTGAACCCGAAAAAGGGCACGCCAAAATTGGCGTGCCCTTTTCTGTTGGACTTGGGCGGCGAGGCTTTGCGGTGTTAGGCTGCGTGACGGTTAATAACGGCGACAAGCCCCGAGGGCTTTTGCGATTTTTGAAACCAGTCGAAAATACGGTTTTTGGTTAACTCGATGCCGGCGCATTTGGG
>CAYOZV010000265.1:0-5334 GCA_964408465.1 uncultured Pirellulaceae bacterium | reverse complement strand
TTGGAAATTGGAAATTGGAAATTGGAAATTGGAAACTTTTTTCCGCTTGTACCGCCATGAGGACTCCGGATTTATCTCCATTACCACTGAAATCCCCTGCAGCCACGCCAAGATTACTCTGGTGCTGATGTCCGAAATTTTACTATTCTACGGAGATCAGTATCCCAAAATCATCTTCGGACGCGTTTTACATTCATGGAGACCACCCTCCACAGACAACTTAAGGAACACTACTGCGAAGCCGATGCGCGGATCGAAGTGAAGCTGGGGCGATACCGTATCGACGTCGTCAATGGTGATCGCTTGGTCGAGATCCAGCGTAGCGGATTGGCGGCGATTCGAGACAAAGTCAATCGTCTGTGCTGTGATGGATATCAAGTCGACGTCGTGAAGCCGCTGGTCGCACGGAAGCGGTTGGTGAAGCTGAGCAGCGCAAATGGTAGCGAAACCAGTCGTCGCTGGAGCCCACGAAGAGCAACCATCTTAAATGTGTTTGATGAATTGATTTACTTTACACGCGTGTTTCCTCATCCAAATTTGCGGATGCTGATTCCGTTGATCGACATTGAAGAGGTGCGTTATCCTGGACATGGCCGGAGACGACGAAGACGCGCCGGTGATTTTGTCGTCAAAGATCGTTTTATCTTGGACATCCACCAAACACACGTTTACGAAACGGTGTTGGATCTGCAATCGCTGCTGCCAAAGGACCTGCCCAAGAAATTCGACACGGCGGAACTGGCAGAAGGATTGGGCGTCCCGCGTCATGAGGCCCAACGCATTGGATACGTGCTACGCAAAACGGGAGCCGCCAAGGAATCCGGCAAACGGGGCAACGCGATTCTCTATAAATTGGTCAGCAAGACCGAGGCGACTCGGACGCTGCGGAAGAAAAAGACCAAACTCAAACTTCCGCCGCCGGCTAAGATACTCCCCGCGATGAAGTCACCCAAGAAGAAATCGACCGCAAAAAAACGCAGGACGGCTGTGATGCGGAAGTCGGCGTAGCACGGTTTTTTAAACCGTTTTTTGCGAGGTATAAAACGGGTTAAAAACCCGTGCTACGTATTTAAAGCGCTCGACGATACCGATTCTTCGGTTTCTTCTTGGGCACGTTGGGCATCGTCTCCGCGCGGATCTCGTCGATCTTCGCCTGTAGATCCTCATCCGGCAACAACTCCGAATTAATCTTCCGTTCGATCTTGGTCAGTTCATCGTTTTGCAATGGCGTTACGAAAGAAAAGGCGACGCCTTGTTTACCCATGCGTCCGGTCCGTCCCACGCGGTGCACGTAGTCATCGCTGAGTTCAGGAATGTCGTAGTTGATAATATGTGACACGTTGGTGATGTCGATACCTCGGCCCACAACGTCGGTTGCGACCAGGATTTTCACTTTGCCCGATCGAAAATTCTTCATCATCCGATCACGCGCCGATTGATTCATGTCTCCGTGCAAGGTCCCGACGTCGGTGAAGACTTCGTCCTTGAACAGTTTTCGGTACAAACGTTCGGTACCCAATTTCGTTCGGCAGAACACGATCGCTTGTTCGGGTTCCTCTCTTTGAAGCAACAGATTCAGCGACTGGTACTTCAATTGCTCGGGAACGTTCAGGTAGAACTGTTCGATGGTTTCTGCGGCCACGCTGTTCTTGGAGAAATTAATTACCTTCGGCCGATACATGTAGCGTTTGGCCAATTGCAAAATCGCGTAAGGCAGCGTCGCACTCAGCAGTAACGTCTGCCGCTCTTTGGGGCAGCGACGCAGGATCTTTTCAATGTCTGGGCGGAAACCGATATCCAACATTCGGTCGGCTTCATCCAGCACCACAAACCACAGCTGGTCGACGTTCAACGTGCCTCGGTTAAGGTGGTCAATCACGCGACCGGGAGTCCCGACAACAACATGACAGCCGCGTTCCAGCTGAGTGATCTGTTGCCGGATCGGTCGACCGCCATAAAGACAACAGCAACGGACTTCCTCAGGATTTGACATCCGCCGAAATTCGTTTTCCACTTGCACGGCCAGTTCGCGCGTCGGCGCGAGAATGAGCGCCTGCGGTTTTGGTTTTTGAACGTCCAGGTCCAACATCTCGAGAATCGGAATGGCGAACGCGGCCGTTTTTCCGGTTCCCGTACGTGCCTGACCGATCACGTCGAAATCGTCCATCACCAGCGGGATCACACCGGCCTGAACGGGTGACGGTTTTTCGTAACCGATGTGCTTCAGCGTCGCTTGCATTTGGTCGGAGAGACCAAGTTGATCGAACGCGAGTTTCTGCTTCCGTTTTTCAACAACTTTTTTGACTGTATTTGGATCGCCCAATTGATTTACCTAGTTTCGCCCAAGAGGTGTGCCCCGATATGAGTCCGGGAGAATTGGGCATTTGTTCTCTTTTGCCCATTAAAATTCGCTATTGCTGCCTTTAAGCTATCCAGAGTTAAAAAAATGGTCAACGTGGAAGCTCTCATTTGTACGTTAACGCTGGATAAAACTCCAAAATAAGCACAAATTTAACGGCTGTTGCGAAGCATACCGGCTCCCGCCACCGCAATTGCCCGCCGCGGATCCTCGACTCACTGATTGAAAAACGATGATTGAAAAACTGATCAGCCTGATCATGACGGCTTCTTCTGAATCTGAAGCGCTAAAAACAATTCCGCGTCATGCCGTAGAGATCACGAAACTCAGCGATGAAGACGTCGATGAATTGCTGGCGAAGTTCGCCCAACTTTCGGTGTCGGATCAAGTGACACCCTTGCCGGACGATCAAGGCAATTGGAGACCGCGGTTGGATTTGCTGATCCCCATCACGCAGTCTTTATTAGTCCGAGAACTTAAACAGATCAAAGATGCCAAACCGGGCGATGAGATTGCGTTGGCATGGTCGGGTGCCCGTTTGCGAAATTTTGAAACGCTCTATTTGGCGGTCGCTCCCGATTCGCAGTTGCCCAATCATCTGCTGCGTTGGTTGGCAACAGGCAGCGACACCGGCCGGTTGGAACTGTGGGTGCAGCTGATGGGCGATCAACCGCCTGAGGAACGATCTGGCATCGGGCTGGCGTTTGCGCCTTTGATGAACGCCGACTTCACGCCTCCAGAGTGGTTTTTAGATTCTTTGGTTGATGCACCGACGCGCCATTCGCAAGTTGCTCCGGCCATCTATGACCTGTGCAACTTTTTTTACCGGCACAAGCAAGTCGATCATCATCCGGCGGAGCCACGATTGGAGCACTTGAATGAACTGTTGGCTCAGTTGGTCAATAACTTGAAGCAGATCGAATCCGGAAAACTCAATCCCAACATTGACGTCAAAGCCATCAATCGTCAGGTTGCCGATTCGGTTGCATTGATTGTTGCGCTGTGTGATACGTTTGCGTTGGTCGACTACCAGAACGCGGCTGACAACATTATCAACGCGATGCTACTTCGTCATCGACGTGTTCAAACCGAATCCGCCGCGGCGCTGGCGCGGCTTGGTTATCCCGAGGGCGAAAAAGCGTTGATCGCGATGGCGACTGCACCGGTGTCGCGATTGCGTGTGCTGGCCTACGCAGAAGAGCTGGGTTTTTTGGATAAGATTTCTTTGGAGCTGCAGGGTGAGATTGCGGTCGCCGAAAGCCAATTGGCGATTTGGCTCTCCGAGCCCCAACAGATGGGTTTGGCCCCCTCGCGCATCGAACTGGTGGATAACTGCGAGATGTACTGGCCCAGTTACGAACACCCGCTTCAATGTTTCCTGTTTCGCTACCGTTACGGCAAAGGCGAAAATGCTCATTCGAACATCGGCATCTGCGGCCCGCTGACGCACGCCTTTGCGGCCGATATTCAACATCTTTCTCCCGAAGACTGCTACGCGCTGTTCGCCGGTTGGCAGACGACGCATCAAGAAATTTTTCAATTGGGCGTAGAACGTGCCGCTCAAATGCACGCTTCGGAGGTGCGTCGTATGCAGAGTCTTCTGAACGAGCAAGAAATCGAGGACCTACAGATACAAACCGCCGCCGGTTTCTTCGGCGAGACGCTTTTGATTGCCACGGGAACCTTAGACAGCGTCACCGGCACCGCCATCGTCGATCAAAATGACGTGACGTGGATACCTGCGGGCAAAGAGAACGCTCCCCTTGATTGGGATCTGGCTTATGCCCTGTGGCGCGGTCGGCGGTTGCTGACGACCTTCAATCATCAGGATCGAGTTTAATCCTTGCTTTGGGGTGACAGATTCAGCAGCATAACGCTGGCCACTGGTTTGTTTGACCAACCTTTTTCTTTGACCAACCTTTTTCGCGTGTTTTCTTCTATCGCTGGGCACCGGTTACCTAATGCCTTGCGGCTCAGTTTTTTCGATTCTACTAGCGGTGGACTGGTGCCTAAAACGATCTATAATTTTGACACATCATTCAACCCAAGCTTAAAGCCGAAACTATGGAAAACTCTGAGACGCACCGGATCTTGATCGCTGACGACGTAGCCGCAAATTGCGAGCTGTTGGAAGCTTATCTGGCGAACATCGACTGCGAAACCGAATTGGCCGTTGATGGAAATGAGGCGATGGAAAAAGTCGCGTCCTTTAAACCGGACTTGGTGCTGTTGGATGTGATGATGCCGAAGCTGAGCGGGTTTGAGGTCTGTCAGAAGATCAAAAGTGATCCTGCAACCTCAAGCGTGATGGTGCTGATGGTCACCGCGCTCAACGAACTGGGTGACATCGAACGGGCGATCGACGCCGGCACGAATGATTTTCTCTCCAAACCGGTCAACCGAGTCGAACTGACCAAGCGCGTCGAAAATCTGTTGAAGCTCAAGGGCGTCACCGATGAAAACGAACGCCTGCGACAGTACATCCAGCAGATGGAAGACGGGAAGTAGAATTTGGCCGTGGGTTTTCTGGAATGATTGAGTCCGCAACGAGTGAACATCTCTAGCAAATGCGACGGGCCAATGACCCACAGGAGCTTTAACAAGGCTCCACTACAAACCTGCCGCACAAGCGCTCCGCCACAAGCACTCCGCGCAACCCCGCCGTAGTGGATTTTGTTAAAAATCCCCGCGGGGAATTCGCACCCATTTCTCCCCAGGTCCAAACAAGCGATAAACTTCAAACGAGAAGCAACGCAGGAGCTTTAACAAGGCTCCACTACAAACCTGCCGCACAAGCGCTCCGCCACAAGCACTCCGCGCAACCCCGCCGTAGTGGATTTTGTTAAAAATCCCCGCGGGGAATTCGCACCCATTTCTCCCCAGGTCCAAACAAGCGATAAACTTCAAACGAGAAGCAACGCAGGAGCTTTAACAAGGCTCCACTACAAACCTGCCGCACAAGCGCTCCGCCACAA
>CAYOZV010000264.1:0-5350 GCA_964408465.1 uncultured Pirellulaceae bacterium | reverse complement strand
ACGTTTGGCGACTTTGGCTGCGGTCCAACGATCGGCTTAAGCAGCTGGGGACAGCGGCTTTACTTTAGTCAAATTCGCGTAACGTAAAGCTGCTGTCTCAGCTGCTTAGGCGGGTTGTTAGATCGTTGCAAATTCTCGATCTATCCCAACGTTTGATGGTTGGTCTTTGAATGACGTTTGGCGACTTTGGCTGCGGTCCAACGATCGGCTTAAGCAGCTGGGGACAGCTGCTTTACCATAAGCAGCTGGGGACAGCGGCTTTACTAGAGTTCTATCTCCATGGCGTAGCCGCTCAACAGGCCGTTGATCTGCTCGTTGACGCGCGGCCGCGCCGAAGCGACCCATGGCAGAATCTTATCATCCAGCGGCTCCAGTCCGATCCGCTGCAGCACGCGGCTCATGCGATACACGGCCCCTTCGTCGGTCACGTAGTCAAAGATATAACGCTCCGAGAGAAACATTTCCATCGCCGGCACTAACTTCTGTGTGGAGTTGGTGGCGAAACGGTTGATGGTGTCCTGAACCTTTTGAGGATCCACGTCGGCGACTAATTGGTAGTACCGTTGCAACTGATCGGGAAAGTTTTGCTGCAGCCATGAATCGATGAACATCTCAATCAACACATGGGACACGAAGCCGGGCCTCATGCTTTTATCACCGTCGTAGACATCACGAATTTCAACGGCAAACTTCATCTCAAAATCGCGGAACACCGCCGACGTATGGAACCAGTAATCGTCTTGGAGATGTTGGACGACACCGCCGGCAACTTCGGCCACGATTGGATCGTCGTCGTCAACCCAGTTCACGGCCCTTTTCCTGCGGACGCGGCACTTGCGATCGGCCGCAGCCAACCAGTCGGGCAGGCTCGCACCGACGGCGTAGTAGGGTTTGTCCAGAAATGGCAGGGCGTGGGCAAAACAATTCATGGCGGGTTTTTAAATGCGGAATGCGGAATGCGGAATGCGGAATTTAGGATTTGGGATTTGGGATTTGGGATTTGGAATCACGCGGTGTCGTGTTGGTACTCAATTGCTGAGCCAAAAGTTGTGGCATATTTTTCGTTGCCATCTTCTAACCGGAAAACCTCTTCTCCCATTACCCACGTTTTCACAGGCCACCCTTTAAGTGTTTCGCCCGCCCATGGCGACCAACCGCATTTGGTTTGCTGATCCTCGTTGCGGATCGTGCGTTCAAGGTCCATGTCCACCAACACCAAATCTGCGTCGTAGCCGACCTCGATTTTTCCTTTGTTTCGAATGTCCCAAACACGCGCCGGCGCTTCGCACATCCAAGCCACCACCTGTTCAATCGAACAGCGGCCTTGATTCACTTGGTCCAACATCAGCGCCAGATAATTTTCGACCGCGGGCAAGCCTGAAGGGCATTGAGGGTACGGTAAGTTTTTTTCTTCCATCGTGTGCGGTGCGTGATCGGTGGCGATGACCTCAATCGTCCCATCCAAAAGCCCCGCAAAGATTCCTTCGTTGTCTGCTTTGGTTTTAATCGACGGATTCATCTTCACCAGCGAACCCAACCTTTCATAATCCTCAATCGAGAAAAACAAATGGTGCGGGCAGGCTTCGGCGGTGACGAAGTTGTGTTTGGCTTTGGCGGCGCGAATCAAATCGACTTCGGCCGCCGTGGAAACATGAAGCACATGAAACCGGTGTTGATGACGTTCGGCCAGATCAATCGCGCGAGCGGTCGCGATGGCAGCGGCTTCATGGTCGCGGATTTTCGAATGTGTCGCGATATCGGTGCTGCCAGCGTAACGTTCGGCGTTACGTTTTACGGTCGCTTCGTCCTCGCAGTGTGCGCAAATGGGCAAAGTCGTTTGAGCAAAAATGGTTTCCAACGCGTCCTGCGAATCCACCAGCAAATCACCAGTGCTGGATCCGATAAAAATCTTGATTCCGGGCGTGCGGACGGCGTGCTTTAAATCATCGACGTTGTTTGGCGTCGCGCCGATATAAAAACCGTAGTTGACCAAACTGGCCTTGGATGCGATCGCCAGTTTATCGTCCAGCAGTTTCTGGGTCGTCGCGTTGGGGATCGTGTTGGGCATCTCCAGAAAACTGGTGACTCCACCCTTGGCACAGGCGCGCGATGCGTGAGCCAAATCCTCTTTGGCGGTCAGCCCCGGTTCGCGAAAATGAACTTGATCGTCGATCACGCCCGGCATCAGCACCCGCCCATCTGCGTCAACCGTTTGGTCGGCGGTGATGGTGATCGCGGGGTCGAGTTCGGCAATCTTTCCTTCGGAGATCAAAACGGAAGTCTCCACGGACTGTCCACCAGTGATTACGCGCGCGTTTTTGATCAAAGTACTAATGATAATTCTCCGACTTGATGCCACCGAGTCGTGTCGCGGGTGCGACTCTTTGTGAAGCACCCAAAAATGACGGCTCCGTGGTGGCTGAAAATTGATGGAAACCCGAAAACTTCAACCCTGAATCCTGACACACCGCTGGCGCGTTGAACAGACGGGTTGGCGATCGAGCCAGCAATTGTGATAATGAAATCATCTACCTACCTCAAGCAAGGATCGCAACTGATGCAAGATTTTGAAAAACTTGGTGCCTTTTATCTCGGCAAAGAATATGACATGGACGCAAAATCGCGTTCTGAGAATTTACTGTTGTATGATTCCAAGGACCTTTGCACGCATGCGGTTGTCGTCGGAATGACCGGCAGCGGCAAAACGGGGCTCTGCGTCAGCATGCTAGAAGAGGCCGCGATTGATCGAATTCCTTCGATCGTGATCGACCCCAAAGGCGACATCTCCAACCTGCTGTTGTCTTTCCCCAATCTCAGCCCCGAGGAATTTCGCCCTTGGGTGGACGAAGGCCAAGCCGACCGGGAAGGGATTTCGCCAGAAGTTTTTGCCACCCACGAAGCCGATAAATGGAAGGCCGGATTGGAAAGCTGGGGACAGGATGCGGCGCGGATCCGCATGATGCGCGATACCGTCGACATGCGGGTTTATACACCCGGTGCGACGATCGGCCGGCCACTAACGATTCTCAAATCGTTCAACTGCCCCAGCCCAGAAGTGGTTGCTGATAGTGATATGTTCGCCGACATGATCAGTTCAGCGTCGTCGGGATTGTTATCACTGTTGGGAATCGACGCGGATCCTATCCGGTCTAAAGAGCACATTCTGATTTCCAACATTCTCAATACGACTTGGAGCAAGGGGCAGAACCTTGACCTTGGTGCGCTGATCTCCAAGATTCAGAAACCGCCGTTTGAGCGCGTCGGAATCATGGAACTCGATTCGTTCTATCCTGCGAAGGAACGTAACGAACTGGCGATGACATTGAACAACCTGTTGGCGTCGCCATCATTTTCGAACTGGATGATGGGCGAACCGATCAACATCCAAAGGATGCTGCACACGCCCGAGGGCAAGCCCTGCGTTTCGATCATCTCGATCGCGCACATGACCGACAAGGAGCGGATGTTCTTCGTCACGATTTTGCTGAACGAAATCCTATCGTGGACACGGACGCAGGCGGGAACGAGTAGCCTCCGCGCGATCCTGTACATGGACGAAGTCTACGGGTACTTCCCACCGACGGCCAATCCGCCGTCCAAGCGTCCGATGCTGACGTTGCTCAAGCAAGCCCGCGCGTTTGGTTTGGGGTGCGTGCTGGCGACGCAGAATCCCGTTGACTTGGATTATAAAGGGTTGTCCAACGCGGGGACTTGGTTTTTAGGCCGGTTGCAGACCGAACGTGACAAGGCGCGGGTGATCGAGGGACTTGAGGGAGCTTCCTCTCAAGCAGGAACGACCTTTGATAAAGCCGCCATGGAGCGGACGTTGGCGGGGTTAGGCAACCGCGTGTTCCTGATGAACAACGTGCACGAGGACCACCCCGTTGTATTCGAAACACGGTGGGCGATGTCGTATTTGCGTGGACCGCTGACGCGCGATCAACTTCAGACGATTACCGAATCCGATCCCAACTACGACCCGGCCGCCGTTGAATCCGCTAATAAAATTCGACCAGGTGCCGCCGCCGGTGCTGCTCAACCGGTTGTGGCTCAAGTCAATCAGCAGGAATTGGTACCCTCGGGCGTCGATCAGTTCTTCGTTGCCACCAACGCGCGTGTGGGGGATGGTCAGCGGCTGGTTTATCGGCCGATGTTGCTTGGCGAAGGCCGTTTGCATTACGTGCGGGTGTCTTACAAAGTTGACAAATGGATGGAACGGCGGTTTCTGGCGTCCGTTTCAGGTGGGGAACTTCCAGACGAAATTTGGGACGACGCGGATCCGTTGGTCGAGGCTCTGGAGATGGATCGGCGACCCGAAGAGGGCGCCGAATTTGCCGAGCTGCCGGTCGATCTACAAAAAGCCAAAAACTATAAGACTTGGCAGAAAGAGCTGAAGGAGTTTTTATATCGCAAGCAAGCCCTGACCGTTTACAAATGTAAAGAACTGAAAATGTACAGCGCGCCGGGCGAAGAGGTGGGCGACTTCAAGGTGCGATTGGAGCAGGCGGTCTCCGAAGAGCGCGACGAAGCCAAAGAGAAGCTGACCAAAAAATACGCTTCTAAATTTAGCACGCTGCAAGATCGAATCCGTCGCGCCGAAGACAAGGTCGAGGTGCAAGAGGAGCAGTACCAGCAGAGTCGCATGTCGGGCATGTTGTCTGTCGGCACAACTTTGATGGGCGCTCTGTTCGGTCGCAAGATGCTCAGTGCCACCAACGCCCGCAGTGCAGGGACGTCGATGCGTGCCTTTGGCCGTAGTGGAAAAGAGAAAGCCGACATCGAACGGGCTCAAGATAATTTGGATGAAGTTATCCGGAAGTACGAGGATCTCGAAGAGGAATTTAAACAAGAGGTTGAGGATTTGGAAGACAAGCTCTCGGTGGATAATCTTGATTTGGAAGAGTTGAATCTCCCGCCGCGGAAAAGCGATATTTCGGTCGAGGACTTTGGCGTTTGTTGGATGCCGTTTGTCGTGGATTCATCGGGAATCGCGGATCCGGCGTATTAGATCTGTAGAGTTTAAAACACAAACCGATTCCCATCGTAGTGGATCCTTGTTAAAGATCCGTGCGCTCACGAATCGCCTTGGGGAATTCTCTTGTGAGGTGAGGGGGAATGTCGTCGCAGCGCGGGATTTTTAACAAAATCCACTACCGATTCCCATCGTAGTGGATCTTGTTAAAGATCCGTGCGCTCACGAATCGCCTTGGGGAATTCTCTTGTGAGGTGAGGGGGAATGTCGTCGCAGCGCGGGATTTTTAACAAAATCCACTACCGATTCCCATCGTAGTGGATCTTGTTAAAGATCCGTGCGCTCACGAATCGCCTTGGGGAATTCTCTTGTGAGGTG
>CAYOZV010000263.1:0-5362 GCA_964408465.1 uncultured Pirellulaceae bacterium | reverse complement strand
GTTAAACTGACGACATGACTGTGAGCCAAACAAATCAGTCCATTGAACGGTATTGCGGTTAAACGGGTAGCTTGTGTGAGATCCTCGTGAATTTAGCAGTTTAGCTCTCGATCGCTTAATTTTAATATTTTAAGAACGTGTTGAAATTACACAAGACAAATGAAACGCGTCCTGTAGATTCCATTGCTCAAGGCGTAAAAAAACACAGGCCGAAGCCTGTGTTGTAAATTCTGTCAGATGCAAACGCGGAACTTAGAACTTTCGCGTCTCTGTTTTTTCGGGTTCGTTCAATTTCGCCATCAGCGTTTTCAGCGGCCCGACATTGCTGGCTCTTGCAGGCCATGTGGTGCGAATCGAGGCGTTGCCGTCCTTGGTCATCAGCCCGCTGTTCCACCAAAACCAACCGCCGGAAATGATCCCGACGACTTCGTGTTTTTCGTTGAAGACCGGGCCGCCGGAATCGCCCGGCAACAGTGGCACGTCGGCGAAAATTTTCTCCAGCGACGATGGAGAAGAGGCGACCGCTGAAAAGTGGCGGATGCAACAATCAAGTTTTGATCCACCACCGAGGCCCGCGAATTCTAATTTGTCACCGCCTTGGATTGGATCCTTCGCCATGGGAACGGGTGTGATATCTTCGGGCACCCAGACCCAGACCAGTGCGACGTCTTTGTGTTCGTTATACTCGACGACGCGGCAGTTTTTGGCTCCGCGTTTGTGGCCGCGAAATTTGACTTTGATTTTCGGTTTTTTGACGCCGACGTCGTCTTGGACCACATGCCACGCGGTCAAAACATATCCCTCGTAACCGTTGGCGATCTTTTTATCTTTATCGATCGAGATCACAACACCGGTGCCCGATCCTTCGCCGGAATGGACTTCGACGATCGCCGAATGGTGGGGAGCCAAGGGAGTCCACTCCCAGAGGCCAGAGTCTTTTCCAACCTGAGCGGAGGAAGAATTACATAGTAAAAAGAGAATTACTATCGTGAGAGAAGATGAGAAACGTACCATGATCTGCCTCCGGCAGACGGCTGGTCGCGACCATTCCGATACGTTTGTATGACGATACGTTAGTATGAAAAAGGCGAGACCGCTCGCCAAAATGTTATATGTTGTAAATCCGTTTAAGCTCTTTGGTGATGGTCAACAGCACAATATGTGCTAAAGGTATCTTCGGTTCTGTCGCGACGTCGTGTTCAATGAAATCTCCAACGTCGGGATTTAAGGGTGCAATCACAGTTGTATTTATGCGAGGCATTGGCCAAGCGCTACAAAAACATCGGCTAAGGTCCAGAGATAAGGTCTTAAGCTAACGCTTCGCCAAACAGTGCAAGCACCTGCGAACCATTTTATTTCTTTCCCGGCGGAAGAATTGTCCGAAAATAACTTTCGAAATTCAATGGTAACCAAGAGGACGCTTTCGACACAGTGCGCCGCGCGCGATGTTCACGATTGGCGTTCGCTTCTATCTTTCATTGGCCCGTTATTGGCCCGTCATTTTGTCTGTAACGAAATCCGCCGTTGACCGGCAGTATGTGTCCGGAGATGAAGCTCGCCGCCGGCGAACATAAAAATAGCGCTGCCGACGCGACGTCCTGCGGTTTGCCCCAACGGTTCATCAGCGATTCACTTTTGGCGCGCTGATCCCAGTAGGTTGAAGTTTGCTGGCCCCATTTCGTTTCGATCCAGCCGGGCGCGATACAATTGACGCGTACGTGCGGCGCGAAAGATTGAGCAAGACTTTTTGTCATCGCCATGATCGCGCCCTTGGTTGTTGCAAAAAGTTCTCCGGCATCGCCCTCCATTCCCTGCCAAGCTTGGTCCCAACCTATGTTGATGATGACGCCGGTGGGGGCCGCCGCCAACGCTGGTTCAGGTGACAAAGCATCGACCGTGGCTGGTGCCGTTGCCGAAGACGCGGTTGAAGACGCGGTTGAAGACGCGGTTGACGATTTTCGGGTGGTTCCTACCATTTTTTCTCCGACCATACGGGAAAGTAACAGCGTTGCTGACACGTCGGTTTTGAGCAGGTAGTCAAGTTTCTCTTGGAAGGGTTTGTCTTTCCAGTGCCCTGTCAGCACGTCTCCACCGGCGTTGTTAATCCAACCATCGACGCGGCCCGCCCAATCCCAAGCCGCATCAACCAGGGGCTCCATCGTGTCGCTGACGCTGAAGTCGGCATGTAGTTGATGGTGCTGGTTTCCGAAATTTTGGATCTCAGCGGCGACCTCGTTCAGGGCGTCCGACGGTCGGCGACCGTGCAGGATGACCTTCGCGCCGTGCTTGGCCAGAGTGATCGCGATGCTGCGGCCAATGCCTGTTGACGAACCGGTCACCATGTAGACTTTACCGCTCAGGTCAGACATCATCGTCGTATCCTAACGCAGGCAATGCAGGGGGGAGGCCGCGGCAGCTGATTTGTCAGCCGACTCCAGAGGCAGCTTAATACAGGCGGCTTCCAGTTCGCTACGGACCAGTAAAAGGTCTTCGTACAAACACAGCGTGTTCCAGCACACGCCTTCAATTGTTTTGATCTTGCCAATCTCCTGATAGAAGTTGGAATTGGCCGCGATCATGTGCAGCACACCGCCCTCGGCATGGACCAGTAATTTGTCTTCCACCAACAGCAGTTGACCGTTGCCAAATCTGCCGCGCTTTTTCCACTGACGCTTGAGGCCTTCGATCGCCACGCATTCAAGGTAACCATCGGACAGCGAATACAAATGTCCTTCGTGGATTACGGGGCTGGTCAGTTTCGTTTTTAAAACGCGGGGATCTTTTTTGAGTGACTCAACCGAATATTTCCCCGTCCGCTCGTCGCGTTTTACCTCGACCAGTTCTCCGCCCAAGCCATACCCTTTACTAAATAGTAATTGGTTTTCTGAGATCGGGGTTACCTGAGAGCAATTGGCCGCCATGTTGCTTTGCCCCGCGCGTTCAAACGCCCAGAGCTCTTCTCCGGTTTGGACGTGATGCCCGACGGCGTGGTCTTCTGCGATCAACACGACCTGTTCTTGCCCTTGCAAAGTCGTGATGATCGGACTTCCATAGGCGATCATCCGTGATCCGCCACGCCACACTATTTCACCGGTCTCTTTATTGAAGGCCAGCAGTGTCGCGGCTTTGGATTTATTGGCTTCGTAATTTTCGTCGCCCGAAGGAAGACTGCCGCCGGGAACGATGACCAGGTCTTTATAAATCAGCGGCGAACTTGCGCGCCCCCATGCCAACGTCGATGTTTCTTCGCTGTATTGATTGCCGGTGCTATTGACGGAGTATTTCTGGCTGATGCCGACCAGTTCGGGAACGTTGGCCGACCAGATACTGGTCCCGTCATTACCCGACAGGCAATCCAAAACCCCCGTCGCGGACATCGCGTAGACCTTGCCTTGATGGATTGTCGGTGTGGCACGCGGGCCAGGTTTGCCCATGCCGGTGAGGTCCTCGTGGCGGCGAGCCACCGAGTAGTTCCACTGGACGTTGCCGGTGGCGACGTCGTAGCACACGACACACTCTTGGTCGCTACGCTGTTCTTGGGTTACCGCGTTGCCGTTGACCACCGAAAATCCCGACCACCCGTCGCCGATGGGTTGCTTCCAAACGTACTGAGGACGCGTCAGCTTCCATCTGTCCAGAACCACACCGTCGACCGTGGCGTTTCCATGGGGGCCCAAAAATTTTGGGAAGTCGAAAGGCGTTGTCGTCTTTAGATCGACGCCGATAGAAACTTGAGATTCAGGTTTCCAATCACGAAGCTGTTCTCGGAATCGAAATTGAGCTCGAACGATATTGCCATCGCCATCGAAGACAGGCTGAATCAATGTGGCTAATAAAAACGGTGTGACGATCAAGAACAGGCCCCACAACGTTTTCTTACCACCGCGCCGAAATAGGAGGATGAACATCCCCACTAAAAAACTAACCATGGCCGGGATGGCGAAATTACTGATGCCTCGAACGCCGGGGTTTAAATTGAACCACTCGTTGAGCGTATAGAACTGCGTGTTGAGCACCAGCAGCGCGAGGACTCCAAAGGTGATAATGGCAATCGGAACGCTGTACGTCTTTTCTGCGATCAGCCGGTCTATGGCTTGTTCGTCCATGTCAATTTCGGTAGTGGTCAATTAATTGAGTATTAAGTCTGCAATAAAGGTTATCATATCTGCTGATGGCGGCACAACGCCATCAATCGCGATTGGCTGGATCGAGAAGGGTTCGAACGATTTGGATCACACTGCCGGTTCTTTCGGTTCCCGTTTTTGTCGCCCACAATAATTGTGGGGCAAAACATTTGCACTTCCAAGCATTTCACATCATAGTTAACTCTTCATGAATGATTGCCGGAGTTTGAATGAAGCAAGTCCAAGAAGTATCCAAAAAAATCATCAAGAACGTTGAACGGGTGATCGTAGGCAAACGCCAGTCGATCGTGTTTTCGTTGGTCAGTTGGTTCAGCCAAGGCCATTTTCTTTTAGAGGACGTTCCCGGGGTTGCCAAAACAATTTTAGCGCGAGCGTTGGCGGCCAGCGTCGGTTGTGAGTTCAAACGCATTCAATGCACGCCGGATCTTCTGCCCAGCGACGTCACGGGGGCTTCGATTTTCAATCAGAAGACCACCGAGTTCGAGTTCCGGCCTGGTCCGCTGTTTTCCAACATCGCGTTGGCTGATGAAATCAATCGAACCACGCCTCGTACACAAGCCGCACTTTTAGAAGCGATGGCCGAAAGCCGCATCACCGTCGATGGTAAAACGCATGAACTTGATGCGCCGTTTTTAGTCATTGCGACGCAAAATCCGGTCGACCACGAAGGCACCTTCCCACTGCCGGAGGCTCAACTGGATCGTTTCATGATGAAGTTCTCGTTGGGGTACCCCACGATGGAGGAAGAACTAAAGATTCTCCAGCGACTGCAATTGCAGCACCCGATCGACGACTTACGGGCGGTCGTCACCAAAGAACAAATTGTCCAATGTCAAACCGCCGTTCGAAGCGTGATGGTAGACCCGAAAGTGCAGCGTTACATTCTCCAGATCGTGCATCTGACTCGCCATCACAAACACTTGCAGTTAGGCGGCAGTCCCCGCGCGTCGATCGCGTTGTTTCGAACGAGTCAATCCATGGCGGCGATTCGAGGTCGGTCTTTCGTGACGCCGGACGACGTCAAAATGGTTGCCGCCCCAGTGCTCAACCATCGCATGATCCTAAAACCCGAAAGTCGACTGAGAAAGGTCACCACCGAACAAGTCGTCACCCAAGTTGTCTCAGAAATTCCAGTGCCGGTGATTGATTGACGGCGCCCACCCCGTAGTTTGGGCTCTCAGCCCCAACGAAATTTAGATTTGTCGAAAGTCGTTTTT
>CAYOZV010000262.1:1937-5386 GCA_964408465.1 uncultured Pirellulaceae bacterium | reverse complement strand
ACCAAAACATTGACCACCTCGGTCATCTTCCGCGCCGGGTCGCTCGCCCCAGCCAGAAGAGCATAAAACAAAATGAGTTGCTCTGGTTTGAGCGGCGTGTTGGTGATCTTTAACCAATCGCCCAACAGGTGTGTTTGCTGATTCAATACCAAGTAGGCACCGGCCAGCAGGGCAATTGAAATCGAAACGATGCCCAGCACTTCGGTGATCGGTCGCAACAGCGAATCATAAAGTGAAATCCGCAGCGACATGTGGTATAGAAGTTCGGAACATTTCTTGAATCGCCGGCGCTCGGTGCGTTCTCGATTAAAAATGCGTACGGTTTTGACCGCATGAAAAGTCTCGATCAAGGACTGGAAGACCTCCGACATGCCCTTCATTTCGGACTGAGTCGAATTCTTCATGCGACGCGAAACGGATCGTACCAGCAACGCACCACCGGGCACCATCACCAATGAAATCAGCAACAGCGGCAGCGAAATCCAGGCCGCACAAATCAGGCACGTAATCATCTTCATCGGCTCACGAATACACTTGCCGTAGAACATGCGGAGGCCGCCGTTGACCATTAGCATATTGTGCGAAAGGTGAGTCATAATATTTGACGTGCCGATGCGGTCGATTCGTCTTTGGTCCAGTTCTAAAGCTTTTCGATAATAGATCCGCCGCAGATCCATGACGGTTTTGCTGGCCACGCGCGCCGTGAGATACGCCGATCCCACCAAAAAGAATCCTTTGAGGATCGACACGACCAAAAGGAAAGAGATCGACCAAACCAGCGTCTCAAACGCCGAAGTTGGCGCGTATTGATTGACGAGGGGTTGAATAGAATCTTTGTAGTAAGCGACCCGTTTGATTTCGCTTTTCAAACGGTCCTTTTTCATGTTCAGCTTCAGCCCCAACTTCCGCGCTTCTCCTGGCGGGGCGGCGTCAATCGCGGACATCAATTCAGCGACTTCGCGGTTGACATTGGCGACGGTGGCGTTGCCTTCTTGGATCTCTGAGGCCACCCACGTGATGGCTGTTTCATCTTGCACGACGATCTTCACGATCGGGAAGATGGTGGTGATCGACATGCTCCACAACAACGAAATCATCACCGCGCAGCCAATGGCTCCGAGAATCGACCACTTGTAACGTAGCGATAATAGAACGGCTTTGAAAAAAGGGTTCATCTGGGCTTCTGCGGTAGATTGGGCGATCGAGCGAGAATGAGCTCTATCTAATAGCGCGTACTGTGAAGATCACGCCAAACGGGGTCAAGCACAGTTTTGCTTATCGGCATCCGCGTAGAGAAAAACACCTCTTTTTTCAGATCCAAAAGAGGGGCCAAGAAAGTGATAGCATTTCGCAGCGAGGTCCGGATGGTCACTGCCTGAACGAACCAGAACCGCAATGGGTTGGGGATCGTTTCGGATATCGTTTACGGGGCAACCGAACAGCATTCAACCGATGCGCAGCTTCGATTGAATTCGGTCGATGGCCACTTTGACTTTGACGTTCGAATTCGCCAAAGCAATTTCAGAGTCCTTCTCGATCAGCGACGTCACTTTTTTACGTGCGGCGATCACGGTACTGTGACTGCGTCCGCCGAAGTAATCACCAATTTCCGACAGCGCCGCGTTGGTGTGTTCGCGCGACAGATACATTGCCAGCATCCGAGCCGAACTGATTGATTTGCGGCGACTGTTGGATCGTAGATCAGCCGATTTTAGTCCCGTAATATCGCAGACGGCTTCCTCGATCGTCACCATCGACGCTCCAATGGAAGACAGCGAAATTAAATCCTGCAAAACCTCAGCCGCAAATTCGACGGTGATTCTTTTCACGCCCGTCGAAATCGACACGGCGCGGAGGCGATTGATCGCGCCCGATAAACGTCGCACGTCGCGCGTCATCTGTTCGGCAATCAGGCTGATGACGTCATCATTGATTTCAAAATTGCGCTGCCGGCACATCGAACCAATGATGGACTTACGGCCTTCGAGGTTGGGGAACATCAAAGGGCACATCAAACCGCTGGCCAGTCGGTTCAGTAGGTCACAGCCTAACGTGTCCAACTCCATCGGCGGCCGGTCCGCCGAAACAATGACTTGTTTGCCTTGCCGGATCAAGTGATCCAGCGTGAATTGAAATTCGTTCAGCGTCGCATTTTTGCCGGCCAGAAACTGAATGTCGTCGATCGCCAAAAGATCTAAATCGCGATACTTCCGGCGAAACATCGGCAGCCCGCGATTGTCCCTCAACGACGCAACGAACTGATTGGTAAACTGTTCGGCCGTCAAAAACACGCAACGTTTGGCTCGCAACCGTCGGCGATATTCGTTGGTCGCTGCCTCCAGCAAATGGCTCTTTCCCGATCCCGATGGGCCGTGAATCAGCAGCGGCGAAAATTGCCCCGGCAACTGCATGATTTGTTCGACGCCCGCTTTGGCGAATTGATTATTGGTTCCAAACCAAAACGACTTTAAATCAAGCTTCGCCGCCTTGGGAGGATTGGATGAAGCACGCTCTCTAGAACCAGAGGGTGTTGAACTTGTTTGCTGTGATACCGATGGCGCTGATGTGGCGACCGAATCGAAAAGACCGGGCTGCTGGCCCACACCGTTGTGAACGGTCTTCTTAGATGATTTTTTTTCCTGTGGCGCTTCAACGATGAATTCGATGCCAACATGGGGGCCGCAGACATGATCTACGATGCCACGAATCTCAGAGCCGAACGTGTTCCGCAAGCGGTTGACCGTAAAGTTACTGTCCGCGAAAACCTTCAAGTGATTCTGTTCAAATTCAAGCGGCCGTTGCGGAGAGAACCAGAGCTCAAACCTCGTTTCGCCAATCTTTCGCGCCAACATCTGGGCAAGGATCGATGAGATCTCACTGTCCGTTTTGGTGCCTTCGGTGGCGGCGATTGGTATGGTGGTTTCCGTAATCGACAAAGTCGCATCCTGACGTTTCATCGGCCAGACGCATTCGAAATCGCGGCCGGTAAAACAGCCCCCAAACCTACCGGCTTGCACTGCTCAACCAGACGTTGGAGAGAGATCAGCTATCACATCTACCAGGCCAACGGCGGGCGGCCTGCGACAGTAACAGCGAGTCAAATCCCGTTAACCCGATGCATCGTATCCTATTAATTCAAGAGCCTGTCCGCTTCATTGCTGGCGGGCCCTTAATCTTCATGGACGCCGATTTTAGGAGTGCTAGCAGCTGTGTCAAAGACCTAAACGTCATTTCGTATGAAGTTTCCTTAAACGTCGAAAAACGCATCCGAGTTTTTACCAAACCGAGAAAAATCGGAGCAGTCGTTAGCGTGGAAACCTGTTGAAAGTTTGTCAGTCGTATGGCCCAAGGTAATTGTCTGAGCAAGCGATTTTCCGCGTTTCTCAAGGCCCGTCGATCCACCGGTGATAAGCCTTGTTTTTTATCGGAGAACTGCCACCGATGTTTTA
>CAYOZV010000262.1:0-1837 GCA_964408465.1 uncultured Pirellulaceae bacterium | reverse complement strand
TGGCGTCGTTTAACGATCAGCCGGCAGGCGACGGTGTTTAGGCGGGACCAAACGCGGTCGCCTGCCGGCTCGTCGTTAAACTTACTTTCGTCAAGCGATACTCAAGTCACTGGTTTAGTTTTCGCACTACTCCTAAACGAAAAAGAAACGGGCCACTCACTAAAACAGCCTTAACTAAAACAGCCTTAACACGTTTACGGGGCGGGGATCGCCGAAGCCATCAACCCCGCAAATTCTTTGCTCAACTTAAACCCGCCCGCAGGTTGGTTGATCTCCATGATCACGGCCGTCCTTTGGACTTGGTTTCGACGGTCGATAGTTTCGGGGTCCTTCATCAACAAACCACCTGTCGGGCTCCCGCCAAAATTGGCAACGTACAGCCCCGCCCAATGCGTGGGGCGTCGCTTCAATCCGAAGTGCTGCGTGGCGAGATTGACTAATCGCGTCGGATCGCCCACCCAACCGCGAAAGGTGATGCGTTGGGTGCGATGGTTCTGATCAAAGAAATAGGTCAGCGCTCCGTTGAGGTCCCATGAATTAGTTCCGGTTACTAAAGCTGTCCGGAGTCCGTGCAGTCCATTCTCCACAGGTATTGCCGTAAGTCTTTCCCAACGTTGCTTCGCCCACACTGGCGAAACGTCAAACCGAAAGATCTCTTGAAAGTTGGTGACGGGCACGAACTGCATCGGCCCGGCAGTCAAATCCGGTCCGTAAGCATTGCCACCGAAGGTAAGCGTTTCGATGGCACCATAGTCGGGCGTCATCTGGCTAAAGTCGATCGCTGGCGTACCGCCATTAGATGTCGTCATGAAAGGGCCACTCGCAATTGTGCCTTGCGTGGCCAGCGGTACTGCGTTATCGGATAGTGCCGAGGTCGAAAGCTGCGGCATGTGCGTGCTTGGCAAAGTGTTTATGTTTTGTGCGGGACTGCCGATGATCGTCCGCGGGGCAGAGGCGGCGGTCACTTTCAACGCCGGGTTGGAAAAGTCAGTGGGAATTCGCGAGTAATTACCACGACGGGGCGACCGGTCGTTTGATCCCGATGAGGAGGCAACGTAGTAGTCGACGTCACGGTTGGTGTTTTGCAGTTGAGGGTTTAAATCGCGCGAGGTGCTTTTTTGGTACAACACCGGAAAAGCGATAGCGCATGCAATCAAAGTCGGAAACAAGATGGAGCGAAGCATGGAACAGAACGCGGTTAGATCAGGACAAACGGAAACAATATAAAGACCGCCAAAAACTGAAAGGTAATTTTTGACCTAGCTCAATACTTTCTACATCGACCTTGAGCTAGGAAATTTTCAATGACAGCGCATCCCGCCCTACAACGATCTTAAACTTGAATCACCGGATAAGCCAAATAAACGCACCGATCGCCAGAGGCTTCCACCACTTGCCCAGACGCGCCGCGTCGAGTCGTTACTCCTCGGTTGCGTCTTGGATTTCGCCCGAAATCCTCTTAAACGACGCCAAATCAGGAATTCTGGCGAATCCCACTACCCTAAGATTTCGATTACTTGATCGTAAGGCTGGCCGTTCCAAAATCGTTTCTGGGCGAAGTCTAAAGCCGTCAGTCCCTGGTCGTTGACGGCATTGGCATCAGCCCCCAACTCCAGCAGGCAAGCGGTCGCTTCGACAAAGCCCTCGCCAGCAGCGACCATCAACGCCGTATTTTGATAACCTCGGATCGGCACATCTTCGTCGGGTAAATTGATCATGTCACATGCCACGGTCCGACTGTCAACGTCAACGCCCGCGCTAACCAAGAACTTGATCATATCAACGCGGTTGGGCATGGCGACCAAGTGAAGAGGGCGGAATCCGTCCAAGGGTGAGG
>CAYOZV010000261.1:0-5443 GCA_964408465.1 uncultured Pirellulaceae bacterium | reverse complement strand
CACAGGCTGAACCAACACAGGCAAAACAACCTCAGACAAAACAACCTCAGGCAAATCAGCCTCAAACGAAACCAACGCAGGCCGCTGCCCCACAGCGCCCCGTTCGAGGCGGACAGGGTGCCGCCGGCGTCACCGGCGCCGGTCAGGTTCGCGCGAAAACAACCATCCCGCGTCCCGAAGCTTGGGAGGATGACATCAGCCGCAACACGCTGGACGAAACTCCCTTCACCAGTCTTGCCTCCCCCGCCAGCCGGCCTATCAAGGCTTTCCAAGAAACAGCGCGGATGAGGGTTATCAAACCTCTGCTGGAGGGCCGGCCGATCGCCGATTTTGTCAGCAAGGACACGTGGCCTATTCCCACCGCCGAAGACCGTGAAGGCTACAGCGCCGGGTTCGACGAAGCGTATTGGCTAAGCGGACTGGAAGACTACCTGAAGATCATGAAGGTCGCCGATCAGCATAATATCACTCCCCAAAGCATGTTGGATTTCGGCTGTGCCACCGGCCGCGTCGTTCGGCATTTTGCGGCACACTCGGACATCCCCGAAATTTGGGGAACCGACATCAACCAACGACATGTGCGTTGGTTGTACGAACACCTTCCGATGAGCGTTAAACCGGTTTTCAATCATTGTATTCCAACGCTGCCGATTCCCGATTCGTCGGTCGACATTATTACCGCGTTCTCCGTTTTCACTCACATCGACACCTTTGAAACGCACTGGTTGGCCGAATTGAGCCGCATCATGAGCGACGATGGAATGTGTTATCTGACGGTCCACAATGAGGCAACCTGGAAGGTGCTTAACCAAGAACGAGACAACGAGCAGAATCGCTTAATTCAGTCGATCGTGAAAATCGACCCCGACTTCAAAAACCAATTGGCTCAGCCGATGCCCGAGGGACGCAAGATCTACCGCTTCACACAGTCCGGTCCCTACCGCGCCCAAGTGTTTCATTCGAACGATTACCTGCGGAATGTTTGGGGACGCTTCTTCGATATCGAGGCGATTCTGCCCTGCCATCACGTGCGTCAAACGGTGGTCGTGCTTCGGAAGAAATCAAAGTAGAAATCAAAAACAAACCTCGTTCCGAGTCGCTAAAACCTCGTGCCACCTCGTTCCGAGGCTCCGCCTCGGAATGCATACACTCGATGGCTCCCGCCATCCGAAACTCCGCAGGCGGGGGCCTCCAGGCAGTACGTTCCCACGCGAGAGCCTGGGAACGAGCAACCTCATCGTCGCATCTCCTTTTCCTCTGACGCCATGGGGAATGGCGATGCAGGATCTTTAACAAGATCCACTACTGACGGCCAGCAACCTCGTTCCGAGGCTCCGCCTCGGAATGCATACACTCGATGGCTCCCGCCATCCGAAACTCCGCAGGCGGGGGCCTCCAGGCAGTACGTTCCCACGCGAGAGCCTGGGAACGAGCAACCTCATCGTCGCATCTCCTTTTCCTCTGACGCCATGGGGAATGGCGATGCAGGATCTTTAACAAGATCCACTACTGACGGCCGTCGGCCGTCCGAAGCAGAAGGGAAATTCGCTCTACAGCGCCGCGATTGCGGCGTCGTAATTTGGTTCGTCGACGATCTCAGTCACCTGCTCGGTATAGGCGACCTTGCCTTGGTCATCGATCACAACAACCGCCCGAGCCAACAACCCCTCCAGAGGACCGTCTTCGATCTTCACGCCGTAATCGCTGGCGAATTTTCCACAGCGAAACGCCGAAGCGCTCGTCACGTGTTCCACGCTTTCTGCGGTGCAGAAACGACCTTGCGCAAAAGGCAGATCCATCGAAACATTCAGCACCACCGCGCCGCCCATATCGCCGACCTTAGCGTTAAACGTCTTCACGCTGGTCGCACAGGTACCGGTATCGAAGCTCGGCACAATGTTCAGCACAACCTTCTTGCCTTTAAGCGAATCCAGCGTGACGTCGCTTAGATCGCCACCCACCAATGTGAAACTTGGGGCCGCAGAACCAACCGCCGGAAGTTCACCAGAAGTTTTGCAAGCGTTGCCTTTGAGAGTAATATCAGCCATCAATCTGTTCCTAAATAATCTTGTAGAAAATATTTTCGTTTAACGACAAGCCGGCAGGCGACCTCGTTTTGCTCCGCGCGACACCGTCGCCTTCCGGCTTGTCGTGAAACGGTGTCGCATGTCGTGACAGAGAATCATCCCCAATCACGCAAATCCTCAGAATCGAATATCATTCGCCCAGCTCGATGCCGAGATCAAGTTCATCGCCACCGTTGACGTCTATCTGTTTGCCGTTAGCCTCAACGACCAAAGATTGCCGCTCGAAATTAAATCCATCCACAGCAATCGTTGCGGTGTAACTTCCCTCTTCACCGTTTGGACCGGTGATGCTTCCGGTGACGGTCAGGCTTTGGGCCCCAGGTTGGCTTGACTGTTGGGGAGCACCGGGCGTGAACGTTAGCGGGCTGCCGAGTTCAGCTTCGACTTCCGGCGACGCAATGATGTCGGCTTCGATGCTGGCCATCTCCGACATCAATTGCTTTCCGACACTCATGCCAAAATAAGCCGTCACACCAAGTCCGCCAACACAAAGTAATCCCACCAACAAACATCCAATACCGCCAAACAGCAGCAGCTTGTTTCGAGGTTTATTGGATTCAACGTTTACATTATTGGGCATGTCATTCATTGATTCTTCCCGCTGTCCTTACCGACTTGTTTGACTTTTTTTGAGTTGTTAATGTTCTTAAATTCCAACCCCGACATGGATTCCGCGTCACTCATCGTGGATCCTATGAAAAGACCCGGCGGGGAAGAGGAGCTTCAGGATCTTTTCAGACGATCCACACACGAAATTTAAACTGCCATGAAATACTAGAACCGGCCCGTAATTGTATCAAGTTGTCGCTGGCCTTAAAGTAGTCCCATCTATCGGTAACCTTAATCGTTTTCGTAACGAGATTCGCCTGCACGGCGATCGCATTTCTTCATGTCCAACAACCTCTACGCCGCCGCTGATTGGCAATCGCCCAACATCCACCAAGCCGCGACTCAGTGCTCTCTGCTGATAAATCAACAGTTCGCCGAAAACGCCACCGACGGTACGCCCGATTTCGTTATTGCGATGGTCGCCGGTTATTCGCCGGAGGAATTCGCAGGTGCCCTGAAACGTATTGGTGAATTGACCCGCGGGAAAACGGTGATGGGCGTCACTTGCCAATCCCTGGTCGCGGGGGCTGAAGAACTCGAAAACACCACCGGCATCAGCCTCTGGGCGGCTTGCTGGCCCGACGCGGACGTTACGCCGATGTTCCTCGAACTCCATTACGAGGACGGCGCCGCCAGTTTTCTGGGGCTGCCCGACGATGGCTGGCAGGACGATTCGGTGGTGATCATGCTGTCCGAAGCCTACAGTTTTCCCGCCGACGCGCTGCTGGAACACATGAATTCAAACCATCCCGGCGTCCGTGTCTTGGGTGGTGTTTGCGACAGCGGACTCAATCCCTCCGATGCCCGGCTGATGCTCGGCGATGAAGTCTACGACCGTGGTGCCGTCGCGGTGCGAATATCGGGCGTGCCGGTATCGACCGTCGTCTCCCAAGGATGTCGCCCGATCGGCGACACCTTCATCGTCACCGATAGCACACGAAACGTCATCGGCACATTGGGCGGACAACCTTCCTTCGATATTATTAAAAAGATCTACGCCACGTTGCCAACCCAAGACCAAGCACGCGTCGAACAGGGATTGCACTTGGGCGTCGCAATGACGGAATTGAAAGACGAATTTCAATATGGCGACTTCTTAATACGCAACGTCATCGGCATCGACGAAGAATCCAGCACTATCTCCGTCGGCGATTACGTCCGCAAAGGACGCACGGTGCAGTTTCACATTCGCGACCAAATTTCCGCTTCGATCGAATTGCGGTCGATGCTGGAAACCGAATCGAAGAAGACAGAATCGAACAATCAATCGGCGCGACCTCCGGCGGCGGCGCTGATCTTCACCTGCAACGGGCGTGGCGCGAATCTATTTGAAACGCCGCACCACGACGCTGGGTTAGTCAACGAGATCATCGGCGACATCGCCACAGCGGGATTTTTTGCGGCCGGCGAGTTCGGTTATGTGGGCAGTTCCAATTTTTTACACGGCTTTACAGCCAGTATCGCCCTTTTCCAATAACGCGGTACGAATCAAAATAAGGGGGCCCAAGGCCGGTCCCATTTGATTGATCTCAAACGATTGAACCTATTCGATTGAACCCATTTGGCCGGCCCCCATTTAACACCACGCTTCTAACGCCGCGATTCTCAGTTGAACCAAGCTCCACCCTCAAAAAAAACCAGACTGTTGACGGTTGCCAAATATGGTGCCTCGATCGGTATCTTGGCCCTGTTAGTCTATAAGTACCGCGATCAGTTCGTGCAGTTTGTCGACACGCCCATTGGCTACCACTGGATCGCGCTGGCGCTGGTGACGATGCTGCTGGCGTTTTTAGGCAGTTACATCCGCTGGCAGCAACTGGCAATCGCCATCGGGCTGGAACTGGACACGCTGGCCGCGATCCAATTGGGTTTCATCGGATCCTTTTTTAACATCGTCACCATCGGCGTCGTCGGCGGCGATTCACTCCGCGCCTTTTACGCGGCGCGTCATTCGCCAGGTCGCATCCCCGAATCCATTCTCAGCGTCTTCATTGACCGCGTCATCGGTTTGATTGTAATGTGCGGATTTGCGGCCACCGCCTGTTGGATCAACGGAGTGCCCGGCGAGGACTCAATTGAAAAACAGGCCATTGAATACGGGTGCAATTTTGCCGGCGTGGCGTCACTGTGCGGATGCTTCGCATTGTTAGTCATGCTGTTTGTCCCGAATCTAAAATCTTGGAAGATAATGCGTTGGGCAATTGCGTTCCCTAAAATTGGCGACCTATTAGAACGCGTGATGGATGCGGCGGCGCTGTACGGCCAACGCAAACTGGTAATCGTAAAAGCAATTATTTTGAGCGTGATCACCAACACGATGTTCGGCGTCACCATCTATTTGGTCGGCCTATCCATCACGCCCTCACCGCCGACGCTCAGCGACCATTTTGTGATCGCTCCCATTTCAATGGTCGCCAATTCGGTTCCACTTCCTGGGGGAATCGGAGGCATGGAAGCCGCCTTGGCTTATCTTTACAGCTGCTTCGGACGCGAGGGAGGATTTTTAGTCGCGTTAGGGTATCGGTTATGCATTCTCTCAGTGTCGATGGTCGGCTGGGGCGTTTGGCTGATGTCTTCGGGCCGGCTGAAGTCAGCCTCGGCTCACGCCGACCAACAGCAGCCGTAAGGGATAGGTCTCCTCCCCTCGGTTTCAATTCCGTTAAAGGACCTCCGCACCGGTAGTGGATCTTGTTAAAGATCCTGAAGCTCCTTTGCCCCGCAGGATCTTTAACAAGATCCACTACATC
>CAYOZV010000260.1:0-5533 GCA_964408465.1 uncultured Pirellulaceae bacterium | reverse complement strand
CCAACGTATCCAGGAGGGGCACCGATCAGACGCGAAAGGTTGTGCTTCTCCATGTACTCTGACATGTCGATGGTGACCAATGCTTCGGGATCGCCGAACATAAATTCAGCCAACGCCTTGGCCAACAACGTCTTACCGACACCCGTTGGACCGGCAAACATAAAGCAACCGATCGGTCGACGCGGATCCTTGAGTCCACTGCGGCTGCGGCGGACGGCTTTGGAGATTGATTTGACCGCGTTGTCTTGGCTGACGACCGTTTTGTGCAGTTCGTCTTCCATCTTCATCAGACGCAGCGAATCCTCGGTCGACAGACGCGTCAATGGAACGCCCGTCATCTTAGAAATCACCTCAGCGATGATCTCTTCGTCGACAACGCCATCGGTCTGCTGTGACTTCTCACGCCATTCGCGTTTGATCTGATCCTTTTTCTTGCGAAGCTTGTCGGCTTGATCGCGCAAGGACGCCGCTTTTTCGAAATCTTGATTCGCGACGGCGTCTTCTTTTTCCTTGTTCAATCGTTCGATGTCTTCGTCGATTTCTTTAAGATCTGGCGGGCGTGTCATCGTCCGCAGTCTCACCCGTGCACCGGCTTCGTCAATCACGTCGATGGCCTTATCGGGCAGGCAACGTCCGGTGATGTAACGGCTGGAAAGATCGACCGCAGAGACAACCGCATCGTCGGTGATCTGAACGCGGTGGTGTTCTTCGTAACGCTTTCGCAGTCCCTTTAAAATCTCGACCGTTTCAGACTGAGAGGTGGGTTCGACGATGATCTCTTGGAAACGTCGCGCGAGTGCGTTGTCTTTTTCGATGTACTTACGATACTCGTCCAACGTCGTCGCACCGATGCATTGAATCTCGCCGCGGGCAAGAGCCGGTTTGAGCACGTTCGCCGCGTCGATCGCACCTTCGGCACCACCGGCACCGACGAGCGTATGAAGTTCGTCGATGAAGAGGATCGTATTTTTGGCGCGGCGGACTTCGTTCATGACGGCTTTGATGCGTTCTTCGAACTGGCCACGATATTTTGTGCCGGCGACCATCATCGCCAGGTCCAAAACAACGATGCGTTTGTCGGCCAAGATCTCAGGCACGTCGCCCGAGACGACCAGTTGAGCGAATCCTTCGACGATGGCGGTTTTGCCGACACCGGCTTCACCCAACAAGACGGGATTGTTCTTGGTTCGCCGACATAGCACCTGAATGGCGCGTTCGACTTCGTTGGCGCGACCGATGACCGGGTCCAACTTGCTTTGCTTGGCCAGTTCGGTCAGGTCGCGACCGAAGCTGTCCAAAGCCGGCGTTTTGGATTTGCTGGATTTGCCCGAAGAGGATTCGCCGCCGCCACCTGCGCCAGCACCGGCACCTTCACGACCACCGCGTTCGGAGCCTTCGCCGCCTTCGAGTCCGTTGCCTAAGAGGTTCAGGACCTCCTCGCGGACGTCTTCGAGTTTCATGCCCAAGTTCATCAATACTTGAGCCGCCACGCCTTCTTGTTCACGCAGCAGGCCCAGCAAGATGTGTTCGGTGCCGACGAAGTTATGCGCCAGTTGACGCGCCTCTTCCATCGAGTACTCGATTACTTTTTTGGCGCGCGGTGTTTGAGGGAGCTTCCCCATCGTGATCATCTCAGGACCGCTCTGGACAAGTTTCTCAACTTCCAGACGGATCTTACGAAGATCGACATCCAAATTCTTAAGGACGTTTGCCGCGACGCCGGTGCCCTCTTTGACCAATCCCAGCAACATGTGCTCGGTCCCGATGTACTCGTGATTGAATCGTTGAGCCTCTTGATTGGCCAACTGCATCACCTTGCGGGCTCGGTCGGTAAACCTTTCGTACATTCAAATGTCCTTGTATTGACCCTATTTAAAACCGACAAGCATCGGTTTGTAATTATCTTTATTGTGAAACAGGTCGTTTAACCTGTCGTGTTGTTTTTTTTGTTGTTTACTTGACTTCTCAACCGCTAAAACTTTGCCCTGTCGGTTGATTTTCTTAACTCTGACGAACCCGTCGTTGTTGGTCTTACTGTTTTCGGCTTGGTGATCTAACGGTGAATTCTCATGATCGATAATTAATTCTAGCAACTTTCGTTCCCGTTGAATCTCCGGTTGCCATGTTTGGGATTCGTCGAACATCTCCAACGTTTCAAGTTGCCGCCAAGCGTTATCGAATTTCCGCGTGTGCCGATATAGCGTTGCCAACAGCAATCGCGATTCGACGTCACGTGGCGTTTGGGATAACTGTTTTAGTAACAATTGCTCCGCCGCGTCCCAGTGCCCCCTTAAGTATTCGCCTCTGGCGTCAAGAAACAAGGCGTCCGACGAATCTAAGACTGTTTGACCTACTCGAGACTTCACTGACATCACGTCAGGGAGCGTTTGAAACGCGATCCATGCCGCGGCCGCCCAGACCGAAAAAATCACAGGCCAAGCGAACGCCGTGAAGGTTTCATCGACGAAAATGCCCGTCCATATAAAGGTTGAAATGATTGCCAGATTTAGCACAATCGAAAAAATGAGTGCCAGCATCAGCGACGACCAGCGACCGCGAAACCACAGCCCCGGAAGCCCCGGCCAACAACACAAAAGTACCGGTCCCCAATTCATGGGCTGAGCCTCCATCATCCTTGCTTAATAAATACCACTTCAAAGCGGTCCATGCTTTGGCGAAATCGAAAGATTCCGCGGTTACTGAAACCCAAGTATCAATTCCTCGGGTTTTCACGTCAATCGCAATCAGCCATTCCGGCACAGTTTCGCAGCGTTACAATGGGCGTTTTCGCTGGCATTGATTACCGTTTTAGGCCAGCGTTGATCATGTTCTTAACTTTGTTATTAAATTTTCGAATTCTAAGGGTAAGCAGTCTCCGCGTTCTTTTGCCCCGCAAGCACTCGCGGATTTGTCCCTTACCTTGATTTTTGACTGCCAATATGGCGTCAGGAATTCGAGATTACGAGTTTGGTTCTTGTTAAAATAAACCGATTTTTTCTGCCGATTTTTCCTGCGGATACTCCGCAGTTGGTCCAATTGTTGACCCTTGGGGGGGCCTGTCCGCGATGAGCACTTTTACTTTCGACGCCCTGCCCTGCCCCGCGGTCTACGTTTTGCTGGACGGCCAAGCATGGATAAAAAGCCAGCAAGCTTTCGACGATCAAGTGAATCAGCTGATCGGGGCGGGCGTCAGTCTGATTCAGTTCCGCGACAAATCACTCAACGATCGTGACCAAGTTGCTGCGGGAAAACGACTGAGCCGACTGACCGAGGGAACTCCGGCGGCTTGGATTATGAATGATCGAGTGGATCTGGCGATCGCTGCAGGCGCCGCCGGTGTGCACCTTGGTCAGGATGATTTATCGGTGGACGCCGCGCGTTCGATGATGGAGCGCGGGAAACTGGTGGGCGTCTCCACCCATTCGATCCAGCAGGCGCGCGATGCGGTTGCTGAGGGGGCTGACTACATTGGCGTCGGCCCCGTGTTCGAATCACGAACAAAGCAGTTCACCCACTTCGTCGGCGTTGATCTCGTTGCCGCGGTGGCAAAGGAGATTGTGATTCCCGCCTTTGCTATCGGAGGCATTGATCTGGACAACGCCTCAAAAGTGCGCGACGCGGGATTGAAAAGAGTGGCTGTTTCATCCGCCGTCATCAACAGTGCCGCGCCCGATGTGGCAGTGAAAAATATGCTGGAGATGCTGAAGTAGTTCAATTCAATCAACGGTCAAACATCTTTAACTACCAATCAACCGGTGGCCCTCAGGGCAGGTGTTGGCTGGAGAGATGGAGGACCATTCTCAAACTATTGGCTGTTCAAGTTCCAGTCGTACTCCAGAAAACTTACCTGGTACCGGCCACTGCCGACTAGGGCTTGTGCCGATGGCGGGAAGTAACGACGGAGCGCCTGCATTTGCTGCTGCTGTGTGGAACCGAAATCTGATCCGTACCAGCTGATCAATTGGCTCAGCTTCAACACGCCGTTTGTGACTTGCAGATTTTGTTGGCGGCCAAAGAAGTCTCTGGTGTTGGTGGCCAATTGTTCTTCTAAACGGTCGGCGACGAATGCTTGGTTTAACAGTCGTGGGCAGCCGATCGAGGCACACACGACGGCGAAGTGAATGCGTGGTTCGTCCATCTTTCGCAGGATCTTATGTTCAATGTCCTCCAGCGAAACCCGTTGATCACCAGCGGTGAAGATTAGGTTTTTCCAGATGTTATACCCCATTAATTTTGCGGTGTGATTGCGAATGCTGGTCGTGGGATAGACACGCAGGATGCCCTCGAGCGTGACCGCGTTGTAAGCGTTGATCCAATACGCCAGTTTTGCTTCGCGCGTCGCGGGTTGGTTTGGATTGGCGCGACTCAGTTGGGCCAGATAGGCCGTGAGTGCCTGACGGTCTTGAGCGTTTTGATGCCACGCTTTGTAATTGACCATGCCGTTTTGATCGACATATTTCCTCAGCAAACCGTCAAACGCCGCGTGTTGGATTTGGTCGATGGAGACCCATTGGTTGGCCGGCCACGGTTGGCCTGCGTTTTGCTCCGCATTTGCGATTCCGGTTGACGAAACGGTGACGACGGCGACCAGTAACATGGCAATTTTATGAATCATTGGTATCTTCTTGTTTCCTGTTTTCTTTTCAAAATTCACTGCGTTTAAATTGCCCATTGGTGAGCGTAAGAAAGTTATTTTGATGTTTGAAGTTGAACTCAAATTTCCCGTGGATTCGCATGAGATGATTCGCCAGCAGCTGAAGTCGCTGGAAGTCACCTCCGAATCGGTGTCTGAGCACTGTGACGAGTACTTCAATCATTCCTTACTTGATTTCGCGGCACAAGACATTGCGTTGCGCTTCCGCAGTCGTGCCAACCAACACATCCTGACCTACAAAGGCCCCAATTTAGACCAACGTGCTAAGGTCCGCGAAGAAATAGAGCTGGACTTTGAGCCCGCCGACAAAGACAAATTTCGCCGGATGCTGTTTGGTATGGGATTTCACTCAGTCGCGGAGGTAAACAAAAAACGTGATAGCATCGCAGTCGTTTGCGAAGGCCAAGCGATCGAAGTTTGTCTGGACGAGATCCAAGGGGTCGGGACGTTTGTCGAATTGGAACAAGTCGTCGGCAGCAAATCGGAAATTGAAGCGGCGAAGAGAAATTTGGAGTCGCTGGCGGTGCGGTTGGGTATTACGGGACAGCCGACCACGGTGAGCTATTTGGAAATGTTGCTCAACCAGCCGTAGTGGATCTTGTTAAAGATCCTTTGCTTGAATCTCGTTAGAGCGTAGAAGCAGCAAAGTAGGGCCGGTTCCCACCGGCCGAATCTCTGCCCCCGTTTTGAAACGACTTCTAGTTGCTCGTTCCTTTGCTACCGGTTTATGGGCGCGGTAGTTGGATGGCTTTGGGTATTCGGATGACGGCAGGCGGGAGCCTGCCAGTTAGTGCGTTCCGAGGCGGGAGCCTCGGAACGAGATGATGTTGCTCAACCAGCCGTAGTGGATCTTGTTAAAGATCCTTTGCTTGAATCTCG
>CAYOZV010000259.1:0-5536 GCA_964408465.1 uncultured Pirellulaceae bacterium | reverse complement strand
CACTACCTGTAGTAAGGGACTTCTGGCGAAGTCCACTACCCAATGATTGAGGTGCAACGCTGTACTGGCCGCTGGTTTGTTAGACTAAAGAAAGTGCAACCGAGCGTTAGCTCACATTGCCGAATAATCGGTGGCAAATGGGAGGAGCTGATGGTATCTTTTAGGAAACCCAATTACTTAAGGATCACTGTTTGAAAACCATCTTAATTCTTGAAGACGATTTGCGTTTAGGTACGCATTGGAAGTCTTTGCTCGAAACCTACGGACACCGAATCATTCACGAATCTGACGTGGATGAGGCCATCAACGTCATAGAAAACGAACAGATTGATCTGGTGATCACCGATATTTTGATTCGCAGTGAAGATAACCAAATCAGAAATCGCGGTGGGTTTTCGCTTCTTTCGCACATTAAGTTCCATGCCGGAGTTAAACCAAAAATCATCACAGTCAGCGGCGGCGCCAAACAGCTAAACCTCGCCAAACACGCGGAATTGTTTGATGCTGCGATGTCGTTGGTCAAACCGGTCACGGATCTGGATTTTGTTGCAGCGGTTGAATCGGTTTTAGATTCGTAGCATTCTGGATCGGCAGTTCAAAGCGGCGGCGCTATCACCCAACGGTGCTTTTTAGGCAGCTGATGCCACACAAAGAGATCAAAGTTCCTATTTTGGTGGTCGCGAGATAACCACATTGGTTGCGAGGCGACCAACAGTCTCCGCCGCCCACACTTTCTCACGACACAAGCAATAAGTTGTCGAAACTGCTGTTGACCAGAATCGGCATTCTGATTCAAATTTGCAATTAATTGACAAGTTGCATGGAAAGGATTCCTGTGCGTCTTCCTGACGCTCGACATGATGTCGGGTGCTTGTCTTGGGCGGTTAGCGAAATATTTCGCGAACCGCGTTTATTCCAAGGCTGGAATCGTACGTAAAGTACGGTCTGAAAAGGAGATCAAAGATGCTTGTGTTGTCACGTAAAGAAGACCAAAAAATTCTTTTCCCGAATCTGGGAATCACCGTCGAAGTCTTGCGAGTCAAAGGCAACAACGTCAGAATCGGCGTCGAAGCTCCGCGTTCGGTACGAGTGCTTCGCGCCGAACTGAAGAGCGCGTCAGACGAAGGTTTCGACGAACCGACCGCACAGGAGAATGAGAAATCTGAAGCGGCTCAAGAGCGGCATAAATTCCGAAATCGGCTCAACGCGGCCACGCTCTCATTGCACATTCTGCAAAAGCAGTTGGATGCTGGGCGGTTCTCAGACGCCGAACAATCACTCGGCAAAGCCCTCGAAATGCTTGGCGAATTGGATGGCATTGCCTCCGGCCAAGAGCTTCCATCGAAAAATGAGTCCCTCAAAATTGGCACACCACTGAAGTCAAATTCACGTCGAGCGTTAGTCGTCGAGGACAACGCGAATGAGCGTGAGCTGTTGGCGGGATACCTTGAGCTTTGCGGTTACGAAGTCGAATCGGTCGAAGATGGTCTGGCTGCGATCGACTTCCTGCAAAGCAACCAGCATCCTGATGTTATTCTTGTCGACATGCACATGCCTCGCATGAATGGCAAAGACACCGTTGCCGAAATTCGCTGCAACCCTGACTACCGAGACATCAAGTTGTTTGCAGTGACAGGATCGGATCGAAAAGAGATGGGGCTGGAACTTGGTGATCGCGGCGTCGACGGTTGGTTCTCCAAACCACTCAAGCCTGCCGAGTTCGTCAATCGTTTACATTCAGAGATTGCGGCGATGAACTAGCGCGACTTGATAGCTTAGATTTAGAATTGTCCGTAGTGGGATTCGCCAGAATTCCTTCGTCCTCCCATTTGTCAGGGACTTCTGGCGAAGTCCACTACAAAACCTCTAGTGCATCGCCGGCCCTCTTACTTCACTGCGAGAGCTCCCAAAATCTCGAGCAACCTCTCTGGCTGCAACGGCTTGACCAAGTGGTAATCGAATCCACTTTCGTGAGCCAATTCGATATCTTGAGGTTGGCCGTATCCGGTCAACGCAATCAAGACCAACGGTTTATCCAAATTTGAAAGCTCCTCATCCGAACGCACACGTTTGGCGACTCCGAAGCCGTCAAGTTCCGGCAGTCCAATGTCAATGATCGCGACGTCTGGCTTAACGCGTTGTATCAGACGAAACCCAGCCATCCCGTCACTCGCTGCGTCGACGTTGAAGCCCTCCATCTCCAAAAGACTGGACACCATCTGCCGGTTGTCGTCTTGGTCTTCAACAATGACAACGTGCTCAACGTGCGTCGCGGTCCGCTTGGACGGCAAGATCGGCTCCGAGCCAGCGATGCTTCGATTGACCAACGGCAAACGAACTTCGAACTGGCTTCCCGAACCGATACCATCGCTGTTGGCCTTCACACTACCACCATGAAGATCCACCAGTTTCCGCACCAGCGTCAAACCGACACCCATGCCGCCTTGAGCCCGATCAAGCGTGTCGTCTGACTGGAAGAACATCTCAAAAATCTTCCCGCCAAGTAACTCTTGTGGAATTCCCGCACCGCGATCGGTCACGCGAATCACGGCTTCTTTGCCTTCGCGCGAAAGTGCGATTTGGATCCCCTGACCCGGCGCGGAATACTTAATCGCATTGGTTAACAGGTTTGCCTGAATCTGCTGCAGTCGAGTGGCATCGCCGTCAACCAGCAGCGGAGCGTTCGGGGCCTTGATGTTGATTTCAATTTCGCGATCATTCGCCGTTGTCCTTACCGATTGCACCGCGTCTTCAACGGTAACGCCAAGATCGACGACCTCTCGGTTGAGCACGATTTTGTCTTGCGTGATGCGTGACACGTCAAGCAAGTCGTCCAGCAGCATCGTCATGTGAGCCGTTTGGCGATCAATCACCGACCGCGAGTTAACTTCGATCTCCGAACTGATATTTTTCGCGTTCAGCACGCGCGTCGCCGTCCGGACCGCACTCAGCGGATTGCGTAACTCATGTGACAACATCGCCAAAAACTGTTCCCGTCGATCAATCTCCAACCGCAACCGGCGAGTCGTCTCGATTCGGTCGGTGATGTTGTGGAACGTCACCACCGCACCGACCGTTTGGTTGGCCTCATCAACGATCGGATGCGACGAAAGTTCGGCGTGAAAGCTGGTCCCATCTTGCCGCCACAGCAGAACGTCGTCCAACATCACTCGTTTGGAATTTAGCAGCGGCCGCGACATCGCACAGTCGCCATAGTCACAGGCCGTGCCGTCGGCCAGCGTATGATGGATCAGCGCGTGCATTGGTTGGCCAAGCAGTTCGTCCGAATCAGCGTACCCGAGCAAGTTGACACACGCCGGATTTACAAAAGTACAGTTGCCACCTGTGTCCAATCCATAGATCGCTTCGGCTGAGGATTCGAGCAACATCCTTATTCGTTGCTCGCTTCTGCTGCGATCCAATCGGGCTTCTCTAAGCTCTGTCACGTCGCGCGAGATCGACGACACGCCAGTCACAACGCCCGAAGCATCCTTGATTGGTGAAATCATCATGGCAACGTGAACCAAGCTGCCGTCTTTTGCCGAGCGCGTCACTTCTCCAGCGTCAACGGGTAAATCGCTGCGAACTCGGTCGAGCCACGACATGGCTTTCTCAACCTGATCGTCGGGCACGAGCATAAATATGTCTTTCCCGATGGCTTCTTCGTCCGTGTAGCCATACAGTACGCTGGCCGCATCGTTCCAAGTCGTAATGACGCCTTCGAGTGTGCAGCTGATGATCGCATCGCGCGAGCTTTTTACGATCGCTGAAAGTGCATGAATCTGACGGCGCGCTTCCATCAGCACCGTGATGTCTACCAAAGATAGAACGACGCCTTCGATGCGATCTTCGGTCGGGCGATAGGGCAGCACACGCAGAAAGTACATGCGGTCGTTCATATCCAAGACTTCGATTTCGCGCGGGTTGCCATCGTCAAGCACACGCCATAAGTCCTGCAGCAAATCTTCGTAGCGAATTCGATGTGAGAACGTGTCGATTCGCCGACCGATGTCCGAGTCGATCAAGTTAAAACATTCGGATACGCCGGGCGTGAACTTACGGATGCACAACTCTTCATCCAAGAAAATCGTCGCCACGTCGGTGCTTTGAAGCAAATGCTCCATGTCCTGATTCAGCTCGTCCAGCTCACGAATCTTCTTTTGGTGCTCGGCGTTGACGGTGTAAAGCTCTTCGTTGACCGAGTGCAATTCTTCGTTGGTCGATTGAAGTTCTTCGTTGGAGGCAACCATTTCCTCGTTGGTCGCCTGCATTTCCTCGTTGCTGGTTTCGAGTTCCTCAATGGTGGCTTGCAAGTTCTCCTTCGTGTAGCTGAGTTGCTCCTCAAGATGCTGCACCTGATCGCGCGACATTTCGGCAACGTTGACACTAGACGGCGCTGGTTCGGAAACTGCCGCTGTCTCGACCGAGTTCAAGCAGATCAAATAGTTTTCGTCGCCCGATTTCGGGTTGCCCATCGGTTCGATCGAAAGCTTAAACGTTCGCTCGCCTTTCGGCGTGCCCAGAGTGACGCCAGTGAACGAAAGTTTCTGTTGGCTTTTGAGGACGCGATTCAGTGCGCCGGCGATCGACGTTTTTGCTTCGGTGTCCAGCATGTCCAACAGGTCGGTCGATGGGCGGCGTCCTTTGACGTGTAAGTATTTTTCCGCGCCACCGAAACTGTCGATCAAATTCCTCGAAGCATCCACGAGGAAACTTGGCGGCATAAATTTGTCCAGCAAACCGTCGTAGGTCTGGATCAACCGCTGGTCGGGACGCGTGCGGATCAGCCGCCGTTTCTGATTCGTGCCCAGACCGTGGATGCCCGTGGTCATCGGCAACTGCATTTCCGTCGGTAATCGAACGTCGCGTTTCTTGCGATAGAATTTGCAGTGTTCGTTGATGGTTTCAAATTCGTCCGAAAGTTCGCCGGGAGATTCGCTGCTGCCGAGCAACAAAATGCCTCGGGTTTTAAGTCCAAAGTGGAACAGCGAAATGGCTTTCTTCTGCGCCGGCGGCAGGAAATAGATCAGCAGGTTGCGGCAGGTGATCAGGTCGAGGTTCGTAAACGGTGCGTCTTTGATGACGTTGTGCTGCGCGAAAACGATCAGCTTGCGAATCTCGGGCGAAATCTGATACTGGTCGCCTTTCTTAGTGAAGAACCGCCTTAATCGGCCGTTGGAACATTCGGCCAATCGTTCTTCATCGAAAACACCGTGGCCCGCCAAGTCGAGTGAAGTTTGGTGGACGTCGGTGGCGAAGATTTTGACATTGATTGGACGATTGGCTTTTTCTAACGCTTCGTACAGCATGATGGCGAGCGAGTAAGGTTCTTCGCCCGTTGCACAACCAGCACACCAGATGCGAATGTCGGCACCAGCGGGTATGTTCTCCAGCAGTCCCGGAATCACGTCTTTCTCAAGCATCTGAAAGGGTTCGGTGTCACGAAAAAATTTCGTCACGCCAATTAACAGATCCTTATAAAGCAAATTCAGTTCAGCATCGTCGGCGCGTAGCCGTTCGACGTATTCGTCAAGGT
>CAYOZV010000258.1:0-5588 GCA_964408465.1 uncultured Pirellulaceae bacterium | reverse complement strand
AGGGGCGGAGGGACTTGAACCCGCAACCGCTGGTTTTGGAAACCAGTGCTCTACCGATTGAGCTACACCCCTTCGCTGATTAAGTAGGGCCGGTTCCCTCCGGTAAACGCTCAGGCTCAGCGGCAAGGGGAACTTCGGCCGGCGGGAACGGGCCCTACTCTTATAAACCTAAAAGCGTCCCGCATGACGGGACGCTTCCAGTTTTAAAACAATCTGTGTCTCAGGTAGACCTTAGTCGATGATTTTGGTGACAACACCAGAACCAACCGTACGGCCACCTTCGCGAATCGCGAAACGAATACCATCGTCCATCGCAATTGGCTTCTGCAATTCAATCGACAATTTCACGTTGTCGCCAGGCATGCACATCTCTGCGTCTACCAAGTTTGCAGTTCCTGTTACGTCCGTTGTGCGGAAGTAAAACTGAGGACGGTAACCGCTGAAGAATGGAGTGTGACGTCCACCTTCTTCTTTGCTCAAGCAGTAAATCTCAGCTTCGAACTTCGAGTGCGGAGTAATCGAGCCCGGCTTTGCCAGAACTTGACCACGCTGAATGTCTTCACGCTTCACACCACGAAGCAAGCAACCGACGTTATCGCCAGCACGTCCTTCGTCGAGGATCTTGCGGAACATCTCCACACCAGTACATGTTGTCTTGCGAGGCTCAGCTTCGAGGCCGATGATTTCGACTTCTTCGCCAGTCCGCAGAACGCCACGCTCGATACGACCGGTTGCCACGGTTCCACGACCTTCGATCGAGAACACGTCTTCGATCGCCATCAGGAAGTCCATGTCTTCGTCGCGCTTTGGCTCAGGAATGTAAGAGTCAATCGCGTCCATCAGTTCGCCGATGCACTTCGAAGCTTCTGGGTCAGAAGGATTCTGAAGGGCTGGCAAAGCTGAACCGCGAACGATTGGTACATTGTCGCCATCGAATTCGTATTTAGAAAGCAATTCGCGTGCTTCCATTTCGACCAACTCCAACAACTCTTCGTCGTCGACCAAGTCGCACTTGTTCAGGAACACAACCAACGCAGGAACGTCAACCTGACGAGCCAGCAGAACGTGTTCCTTCGTCTGAGGCATAGGGCCATCAGCAGCAGAGACGACCAAGATCGCTCCGTCCATCTGAGCCGCACCAGTAATCATGTTCTTAATAAAGTCAGCGTGACCCGGGCAATCAATGTGCGCGTAGTGGCGATTGTCGGATTCGTACTCGACGTGCGCCACAGCGATAGTCACTGTTTTGGTTGCGTCACGCACCGTACCGCCCTTGGCGATATCTGAATAGTTCTTGGCTTCCGCCAGTCCCTTCGCTGCTTGAACTGCAAGAATCGACGCCGTGGTTGTCGTTTTGCCGTGGTCAATGTGACCAATGGTGCCAACGTTCACGTGCGGTTTTGTCCTCTTAAATTCTTCCTTGGCCATGCGACTGATTACCTACTTCTTTTTTCTAATTACTAACCAAGTTAATAAGCCGGCCCGTAGACTTAAAAAAGTTTAAAGCCGAACTTCAACACAAGCATGCCCTGTCGCCAAACCGCACTATCTAATTAAACGTGCGGCCCAAATCCAAAACACACTCAAACAAAAACAAAAGCTGCTGATGGGAATTGAACCCATGACCTCTTCATTACCAATGAAGTGCTCTACCGCTGAGCTACAGCAGCAGGTCCAAATCCCCGGCATCTGCTACAAGAGCGGGTAGAGGGAATCGAACCCTCACCACCAGCTTGGAAGGCTGGAGCTCTACCATTGAGCTACACCCGCTAAAGTCTCTGGCCAAATGCCGACCGATCCTAAGATCAGTGACGGCACAATCTAACAAATGGATCAAAAACCCCAATGGGAATTGGACCAAAAATCCGGATTTCGACCATTTTCTGACCGACATTGCGACCCGATCGAAGTTCCTCGAGCCTTGCCGGCCCGAGTTGCCCAAACCTGCGAGGGCACGTTGCCATCACAATCTCTAAGTTTCATGACTCATTTCACATTTTACGCCGAAGATTCATAGACCGCGAAGCAGTTAGAACCTTCGGAGATCAGCCCGAGAGAAATCCCCGACTGGAAACATTCAGACACCACAATAGATCTGCGGCATCTTCCAATTTGTCCCCCGCAACGATTTGAGTCCCCTTCTTGATCCTCTTTATATATCCAGAGGTATCAAAAAGACATGACTCGGTCGATCGCCATGGGTTCGCGGTGGAGTTCGCCTGAGGATCACTTGTCCCGCGATTTGAAATTCCTCGTGAACGCAGTTGCATTCAATGAAGTTATCAATTCCACGGGAAACGTTGACCTGTCAGGCGAAGCCTTGATAGAAAAGTGGGAGGAGCAGGATTCGAACCTGCGAAGGCTAAGCCAACAGATTTACAGTCTGTCCCGTTTGACCGCTTCGGTACCCTCCCGAGATGATTTCGTTAAAAATCCTCGAAGTTTGTTTCTATCGCTACGCGTTTCCTTGGATTTGGCACAGTTGTTTCAACTCTGCACCGTGTAAAAAAAGAGCCAGCAGAGGGACTTGAACCCACGACCTGCTGTTTACAAAACAGCTGCTCTACCAACTGAGCTATGCTGGCTGACTTTTTGATCGTCGTAACTATAGAGACTTCCCACTTTGTGACAATACGGATGATAACGATTTGAGCTGAAAATCCCAAAACCGGTTCGCGGTATTTTCGCAATCGGGATGTAAATATGGCTTGAAAGCCCTTTACAGCTACCTCGAAGCTTAGATTTCGACCTCGTCGGCGATTGTCTATAGTCTTATTTGCCGTTTGATTACCGTTTGGGCCAATTTTCCAAATTCCAGCCCCCCAACAAAACGCACCCCACAGTTTGCACTGGAATGATGGGCCTGCCCAACGCTGAAACATTGTCGTTCAACTTTCTAAGTTGAAAGCGCCCGTTGGCTGAAAATGGTGAAGCTGATCCAAGACCGATGTCATAACGCGCCTCACGCATGCTAACATCGGCGCCTTCGATTGATAAACTAATCGTCGGTGAAACTGCGGGTAAAATTACTTTTTTGCGTTCTGTCCTGCGACTTTGGCTGTTTTGATTTGAGGCGTTACTATGAAACTTCTACCGTTACTTTTAAAAGCATTGCTAATTCTTGCTTCGGCCTTCATCGAAACCGCACCGGCCCAACCGCCGGCGATGACCACCCGCGTCGACGCCAAAGCCGTCGTCGCGCCAACCTCCGACGAAGTTTTTCATTTCGTCATCTTCGGTGACCGCACCGGCGGCCTCCCCGCAGGGCTCAAGATCCTCCAGCAAGCGGTCACGGATACCAATCTGCTGGACCCGGATTTAGTCATGACCGTCGGCGATTTGATTCAAGGCTACAACACGACCGAAGGTTGGATGCCCGAAATGAAAGAGTATCAGGCCATCATGAACCGCTTGAACATGAATTGGTACCCCGTCGCCGGCAACCACGACATCTACTGGAAAGGCAAAGATAAACCGCCTGGCCATCACGAATCGAATTACGAAAAGCATTTTGGGCCGCTGTGGTATTCCTTTGAGCACAAGAACTGCGGCTTCATTGTGCTGTACTCTGACGAAGGTGATCCCAAGACCGACCGCAAGGGCTTCCACGATTTTCAGCAACAGCAGATGAGCGAATCCCAGTTGGCGTTCCTCGATAAATCGTTGCAGCAGCTCAAGGGTAAAGATCACGTCCTCGTATTCATCCATCATCCACGGTGGATCGAACAGCGATACGAGGGCAGCAACTGGCCCACCGTTCACGAAAAATTGGTCGCCGCCGGCAACGTGAAAGCCTGTTTCGGCGGCCACATTCATTTTCTGCACTACCAACCCCAAGACAACATCGAGTACTTCACGCTGGGCGCAACCGGTGGGCATATCCAAGGCGACATCCCTGACGCCGGGTTCCTACATCACATGAACATTGTCTCGGTGCGTAAAGACAAGGTCTCCGTGTCCTCGATTCCCGTGGGAGCCGTGTTTGATCCCAAGAAATTCACCCCCGAGTTTCACGCGGCGGTGAGTCTGGCGCGTGGGGTCGGGCCCGTGCAAACCAGCCCGCCGCTTGAGATCAGCGCCGCTGGTGCGGTCGAGGGGGCCGTCGTCATGGAGATTGAAAATCCCAGCCCCGGTTCGATCCGCGGGACGCTGGTCTTTGATTCACAAGACGCTGCCGGATGGGGCTCGACGTTGGACCATTCGCACTTCACGATTGCTGCCCAGGATAAATTGGAACTCAAATTTAAGGTCCGCCGATTCTCAGGTGCCGACGCGCTGACCGCCCTGCCCCGTTTGGTGTTCCAGCCGGAGTACGTGGCGGATGACCAAACCGCCGCCGTGCGGCTGGCTCCCGTCCGAACGCCGATTCAAATGACCCTCGGCGATCTCCCCAGCAACTTCTTCGACGGCGCTCCGCAAAAGGCTTTGGCGGTGGAAACGGACGACTCAGCGGTTGAAGTCAGAAGCGATTTGATCGACCTGCCCGACGGTCCGATGACGATTGAGGCTTGGGTGAAACCTTCCAGGCAAGCCGGCTTCAACGCGATCATCGCGAAGACGCAGAGCTCTGAATACGCTTTGTTTTTCGACGAGGGCGTCCCGCAGTTTGATATTCATTTGGGCGGTAAATATCGGTCGGCCAAGGGAACAAAAAAAATGCCCACCGATAAGTGGACGCATTTAGCCGGCGTCTACGATGGCCAGCGGGTGCGGCTGTTGGTCAACGGAAGCGAAGCCGGTTCGACCGAGGCCTCCGGGAAACGCAAAACGAACAAGCTGCCTTTGTTCATCGGTGCTGATCCAGACAACGCCAGCCAACCGACACGCTGCTTTCACGGTTTAATTGACGAGGTCCGTTTGTCAGCGGCGGCCATCTACGCAGAGAAATTCAAACCTTCAAAAACGCTCGAGGCCCGTGAAGACACGAAACTGTTGATGCATCTGGATAAACGCGTCGGCCCGTTTACGTTCGACCGGAGCGCCGAAAATGCCACGCTGCTGATGGGCCCCAAAGCAACCCTGGTTCCTGCAAAACGTTAGCGTAGCGGACGAGGCCACAAGTCCTGCCCCTCCATTAATCTTGGCATTAAAAATACCCCGCTAGGGATGAAAGCCTGTAACCGGTGGTTGAGCGCAGCGACACCGCCGGTTCAAAAATACCCCGCTAGGGGTTAAAGCTTGTAGCCGGCGGTTTGAGCGCAGCGAACACCACCGGTTCACGTTTCGAAGAAACTTTTTCGACCCCGATAGGGTGTCGCAGCACACGGCGCTAGGACACGCTATCGGGGTCGATGAAAACGGGAGACGGCAACCGGTGGTGTCGCTAAGCTCAGGCCACCGGCGACAAGCTGCAACTCCTTCGGAGTAAAAGCTGGCCGGTGGGAACCGGCCCTACGTTTACTAATAATACAAAACACATGCGTACCAAAAACCATCATTACCTTTGGAGACACCAATCTGCGCCGTCGGCCGAGTGCCCCAGTAGCAACAACTGCTGATCGCATTCTGCGCCGAGTGATTCGACCAGCCGACGCCTTCGTACTTCGCGCCACCCAAACTACCGCCAAGATGACCGCGGATGCCACTTT
>CAYOZV010000257.1:0-5650 GCA_964408465.1 uncultured Pirellulaceae bacterium | reverse complement strand
GAAGCAGGAATCACAAACGTCACATCGTTAAGTGCTGACCACTGGCCTTGGTCAAGCGTTCGGGCTTGCACGTTGGTGGATGTGGTGAAGGTGAAAGGCGCGCTTGGTGATGTCTGTGTGGTAACGCTCAGCTGAGCATCAAACGTGAGGTCGCTGCTGGTGAGGTTTGCTTGATGCACCTCGACAGCCAACGTGTTCGCACCTGGCAGAAGCAACGCGGGAGGGATCACGAAATTGATAGGTGTGGTCTCACCGGTTCCACCGATGAAGGTGTCCGCGAACGTCTCAAAAGTGACCGTTCCATTGGTGATGTTGTCCCGGCCGATCTCGGTACCATTGAGATAAACGACGACTCCATCGTCTCGTAATAGACTTAGGTTCGCGGCAATGTTGGTTCCAGCGGACACATTGAACGTTTTTCGGAAATAGGTCGTCGTGTGTTTATTTTGGGCATCACTTCCAAAGCTGATGGTCGTGTCGGTGGTTGGCTGCCCGTAGCCGAGTTCCCCAGCACCTGAACTCCAGCTCGAATCGTTGAATCCGCTGGCTCGCCAGGCGGTTCCCAAGTCATTGCCCGAGTCCTCATAATTCCAATCTGAACCGAAACCAAAAACATTCGTGGTCGTTGTCGAAGAGGTGAACGAGACCGCATTGGGGTTAAGCGCTCCACCGGTCAACCGAGGGTCGGTTCCATCCGTCGTATAGTAAATGGTTGGGGTATTGCTGGACAACTCTAACGTATCGCCGCTGCTGATCACTCCGCCGTGTTGAGGTGTGCCGTTAATTAAGAAATCTGGCGCGTCAACGCTCGAACCTAGCGGCGCACTAACGATGGTGTTATAGGAATCGCTATTGGGATCATCTTTGAGCCTTAAAACGGTGTTTTCAAATTGCCCTAGGACCACGTTTTGTCGCTCTGGCAGAAAATTCCGCAAGTTGTTTACGGAGTTAACCCAATTGCTGCGGAGCAGAGGATCGCTGGACTTCGCATCCCCCCAACGCGCCGATTCGGCGATGATGGCTTGATCGAGCGCCGTAATATGAGCATCCAGTCTGGCCGTCTGAGCCGCAATCGTCATCCCGCCATCATCAAAGAACGCTTCCTGAACTTTATCAGCAAACTGAGTTCGGTACTCCTCATTGGCCATCAACTGTTGATGTAACCACTGTGGATTGAAGTACTGCACACCTGATTCGAAGTTGGGATGATTGTAAGGGCCGTTTCGATTTTCGTTTACGTTGCGCATGGTGTGTTCGGAGTCATGCACAAAGAAACGAAACCCTTCGTTACCTGTCCGGTCTCTAACGGCAAAGTAATTGTTGATTCTGTTGTTGCCCAAAAAGTTGCTAATGGGAGCGTCAAAGTTGCCACCATGCAGGATGACAATCATATACGCCGTCAAGTTTTCGACATCCAACAGCGTGTCATAGTTTGGATTATCAGTCCCATCAGGATTGAGTCCCTGTGCTTTTAGATAAGCCGCATTGTCAACAAACGCCGGTGTCACCCCATCGGCGGCTCTCGCGAGCGCTTGCTGATACAGTGCGTCGTAAGCGTCGAAGTTTCCATCGGTCGCGATGTTGGTGTAGGGCCCTCGTTCAGGTTTGAGGACATCGTAGTTGTCAGCGTTACCGCCAAAGTACGAAGCGCCAAAATTCGCATCCGCGCGCTCTTGAGTTTGATACAGTCCCCAATACACGCCATTGAGGTACACGTGAACCCAAGTGCTACGCGTTGCCTGCTGGCCTAAGGCAGCTTGATTTTCGCGATTTAGTACGTCTGTAACAAATGTGTTGGACGAATCCCCCTGAAAGCTCCATGAGTAGTTTTGAGCGGTCCGCAGATCAATTTTTTCAAACGACGTTGTCGAGGACGCATCGTCTTTGAACAGATCGTACTCCAGCGAAGAATCACCGTACTCGCCGCGAAAGAAGAATTTGAGCGCGTGTTTCGGATTGTTACCGCTACGGCTAAAACCACCACGAATCCGTATTCCAGCATTGACTTGAAACCCTTCGGACCCGTCAGGATTCAATTGCTCCAGCGAAACCGGACGCTCCCAGTTGACACCGTCATTGTTTGCATTGGTATAGATTCCCGTCGACGGGTGAAACAGGTTATCCACGTCGGTCGTGATTGACCAAGAAGGAATCGCCAACAGCGCGTCTTTGACCGCCTGTTCACCTTCGATGCCGATCACATCAGGGTCGATCCCGTAATCAATATCTTGCCCGTTGGTCGTGGGCGCTGGCCAGTCTGGGGTGGGGGCGTTCGCGTTTTGATTAACGATATCATCAACGAACAGATAACTCCACGTTCGGTCGGCGACTGACAGTGAGTTTGACTTCCCCGCCACCGCTCGCAGCGTCGTGGTGCCGCTGATGTTGACCGTGATCGAATTGGACGTTTGCGAAAAACTGTTTTCGTTATTGAACGCCGATGGTGTACTTCCATCGGTCGTGAAAAAAACGACCGCCCCAGCCGTCGGAGTTGTCAGCGTAACATTGAACGGAGCGTCGTAAAATCCTGGCGTCACCGACGCGGTCACGCGCTGAACAACTTCGGCGACGGGATTGACATTGGCACTGCCGGGAGTCGGCGAAGAAAAATAGCTGGGTTGGGTGAACGTGCCATCATTTAGAAATCCGTAACTGACATCGGAAATCTGAGTCGGGTAGTCGCTGCCGCCAGCAGCAAATTCCGAAAGCAGGGTTCCGGTCGCATCGTACAGTCCCAGATACTCGCCGGCGCTGCTGAGCCCGAACCCCGTGTAGAGGCTGGTGCCCGATGTTGGGTCAGCGTCATCGTCGGCGAAGACGACCAGGTATTGCCCCGCGGCAAGCGACTGGTTGGGAAAAACAAACTTCGACGGGTCACCCGCGTCGTCGGTAAGAGAATAACCTGCCAGATTAATCGTTTGGTTGCCTGTGTTGAGAATCTCAATCCAATCAGACCGACCCGCATTGTCGTTGACAAGTCCACCGCTATTGGAGGCCACGAATTCGTTGATGACGACCGCCAACATCTGCCGCGGCTCCAACGCAGCATAGGAGACTTTCCCCTTGCCCTGATTTTTCCGCGGGCCGGATTTACGAGTGCGACTTCGGGAAGATTTTCGTTCGGACAGCTTTGAGAGCAATTGCATAAAATTTCTCAGGAAGAGGGGCAGGGGGTTCGCAGACTGCGAAGCGGTAACGGCGAGCTAAATGCTGTTAACCAGGCTTAACGGACTTCAACCATTTATTCATGGTAGACAATCCGGCGGACCGCCACCATAGATTAATGACCCTTGACGTAAAAACACACAGGTTTCCCGTTGGTTTTGTCTCAAATATAGGCCCCACGTGTTCAACGCGGCGCTCCAACAACGTGGAAAACATGGCGGTGATTGTTGTTCCGCTTTTCTTAAAACCAACCGCTTGGATTTCGATTTTACAATGGAGCCCAGCTAAAACCGGATTACCGCTTAGTAAGCTCGTCAATGAAGGGGCTGATGTCCAAGAAATTCACAACGCCGTCTCGATTAACGTCCGCTTCAACTTGGTAGGTGTTAGCGGTCAACAGCCCGATGAAGGGCGCGATATCCAAGAAGTTCACCACGCCGTCGAGGTTAACATCGGCGATTAAAAACTCATCTTCAAAGGCGCCCGGCGTCGGATCGGCCGCGATCCAACTGCTGGCAAGGGCACCACTGGCAGAGAGAGCGTCGCGCTCAAGCACTTGCCCCGAACCATCGGCATCGGCCCAAGGAGAGAGATCGTCGTAGACCAATTCGTCCACGACAACATGAGGAATCTCCCCAAGAAGATCTGGAGCATCCGGCTGCTGCAGTGATATCCGGCCGGTGCTGTTGGACAGCGCGCCCGTAAATCCACCGACGACCGTGACGCTGGAGGCAAGTCCGTAGTGGGCCACAAACGCGGCAAGCTTATTCGCATTAAGGGCATCGACCGGATCGAATGACACGACAACAACGGCGTCACCTGCATCAAGTGAATCACCGGCTGCGAAATCGAAGTCAGCTTCGCCACGAATCCGCCAGTCCGTCAAATCAATCGACGATGAGGTGGGGTTGGCAATTTCAATGTATTCCAAATCGTTGTCGGTTAACAACGGATCAATCGCCAACGCCGCGGCGCTGGGATCTTCTGGATGATAATTAATCTCGCTGACCACCAAAGGTCCGACTTTGGCATCGCCATTGGCGCTGCCAAAGGAACTGGCAGCAAGACGAATCAACCGCCCCGTTCCCTCGGACGACCGCCCCAAAGAGTCACCGTTGAAGGTAGCACCGAAGCTGACCGAATCCTCCACAAAACCACTTACCGATCCAGCATTGACAACCGCCCGACTCAACAACAGGTCCCCGCCGTTAGCGCCGAGGGCGAAATCGTTAATGCCGGGACTGCTCGGATTGGGGTTAAAGTCCGATTCGTTGTAAACCAAATATCCACCGGCGGGAATAATCGTACCCTCAGGAATTTGAAATTTAAACGGCGACGAAATCGAATCGCTCAAGAACCAGAAACCAACGTCAATCGCCTGAGAGGTAGAATTATAAAGCTCGATCGCATCGCTTTGGGGGGCATCGGTGTGAGCAAGAATCTCATTGATCACCACGCCGGAGAGACTGGCCGATGCCGCGCCCGGCGTTCCGCCAAACTCGGCGCCGGTTCGCCAACTGTAGTATTTGCCAAGCTCTATCACCGGTGTACCGACCGCATCATCGAGCACCAAACTATGTCCGCCCCCGTCAGCCAAGCCGTACCAAGGATCGTTGTCGCCGTAATTGACTGACATGATTTCGTTCAAACCGCTGTCAAGCAAGGTGACTTCTTCACCGCCATTGTTCAAACCGCCGGACCATTCGCCCAAGATCGTCACGCTGTCACCGTATCGGGTCATAAAGGCGTCAATGTCTTCCACGACAACCACACGCTCTCCCGGCCCTAAATCCGTATCGCCAAAATTAAACGTCACGCCATTGGAAAATTGGACGCCACTGAGATTGATCGATCCGATCAAGGATGGGTTGAACAGTTCTAGCCCGGATATTTCATCTGCGAATTTTTAGCGGTCTATAAGAAAAGCCTCCTGCCCGGTAAAACGTGAGTGTTCAATCAAACGCGTTACCAAAGCACGAGGCTTTTTCAATGACAGAGTGTAACGACAAGTCGATGTCTTTTTCAAGGGTCGGTCGGCGGGAAGTGGTTGCTGATTTTCTTGGTGGCCGCCTCACCAGCGACGCGGGGGTCCTGCTGCTCAAGGAAGTCGATCATCGAATCGGGCTGCTCGACGCGGTCAACGACGCCATCCCCGATCCACGCGATCCGCTGGTGACCGTGCACAAGCAACAAACAATGCTGGCTCAGCGAATCTTCTCGATCGCGTTGGGCTACGAAGATCTCAACGATCAACAGACGATGCGGACCGACGCCGCTCTGCAAGTTGCCGCCGGAGTCGCGCCCGAAGAAGACGAGCCCATGGCCTCACCGTCAACGCTTTGCCGGCTTGAGAATCGAGTCCTGCGGCAAACAAACGTGCAGCTCTCGAAGATTCTGGTCGATCAGTTCATCGCTTCCTACGACAGTCCGCCCGAAGAGATCACGCTCGACTTCGACGCCACCGACGATCGGGTTCACGGTCAGC
>CAYOZV010000256.1:0-5776 GCA_964408465.1 uncultured Pirellulaceae bacterium | reverse complement strand
GTATTGCGTTTAACCGTTAGCCGCAGGCGTACGCTTTCTGCGTGATCACGTACGCCTGCGGCGGACGGTTAACCATTCATTCAACGGTACTGGGCTGAAACACCGCCCAAACAACCGTTTTCGTCCGATTTTCGCATCTGCGCCGCCAACTCTGGTGATATTGCCCCCAAACCCCTCAAAACGGCTTGAATGGGCTTTCCCAAAATTGCCGCTGTCGGATACGATACCGCCTGCTAAATAGCAGCAAACAGGTGGATCCCAACGACAAAAGCGTCGCAGCAGATACAAACGCCGACGCCGAAGCAACCTTGATGGGACATTTGGTAAACGAGAACGCGTGGAGCTTGGGAACTGCCCAACCGCCGCTCAAACGCCAACCACCAACAAATTCTACGCGGCCGGTGCCGGAAATTAACTTGATTAGTAAATCAACAAAGACGTCCCCCCAAAACAACCGGATGTCTGCACCCACCGACCGAACCACTCAAATCGCGACGAGCCAACAGCCGCGCGAAAATTTTGCCCCCCAGCGGGCCAGGAGCAACACAAATGCCAGACGATATCTACGATTATTTCAGCGGTAACAAAGCACGCCAGGTCGAACCGATCGAAGACGACGACGACAGCGGTGAATTCGATGACAACTTAGGAAAAACAGAACCCGCCGACTCATCCGCAGACCCCACCTCCGCGGCAGACCAGGCCCCCGTTGATCCCGACGACATCTTTGCGGCCTTCAGTGGAGCCGGCGCCGCCAGCGCATCGCAGCCTCAACAACCCACATCGACGGCATCTGCCGCATCCACCGAATCCAAATCGCAGTCCGCCAAAACACCTCCGACTTCAGCGGCCGCGGCGCCAAAGGCCTCCCCTGCCCCCGTCGCATCTAAAAAGGCCCAAGAAATGGAAAACCAAAAACCGGCCCCCCAAAACAAACCTGCCGATGCCCCCGCGAAAAAATCCGGCAGCCACTGGGATTTCCTCGCCAACGTGTTCGGCGTCGCCGGAAGCACAAAAACAGATGACAAACCCGCAGCCGCCGATAACACCGATACGGTAACCACTCAATCGGAAACTCCCGTCGGAAACAAAACCGCTGCCGCTGACTCACCACAGCGCGACGCCCAAACCTCAAAAACACGGCCCGCCGTCGCCGCCACCGCAGAGAAATCAAAAACGGCCGACCAAGAACTGCCCGGCGATTTCTTTGGCTTCCGTTTTGACGACTCAGACCCCTCCAAAGTACACATCACCCAGACCGCTGATTCCGGCGATGCCGATGGCGATGCGGATACCGCTGACGATCAACCTGCTCGCGCGGCAACATCTCAGCCACGCCAATCACAACCAGCGGCCAACACCGATGATGCAGACGATCAAGACGCAGACGATGATTTCGTCGAATTCGAAATCGAAGACCTCGACACCACCGAGATCAACGAAGAAGCCGCCGCCGCACGCGGACGCCGATCAGACAGCCGCAAACGAGGCCGCGGCAGCCGCCGACCGTCCGCCCCATCCCAACCGGCAGTCGAAGATTCACTCTCCCCTGAGACCGCAAGCAGTTCTTCGTCGGATTCAGACAGCCAAAACGAAGACCGGCCCGCTCGTGGCCGAAGCCGAAGCCGAAGCCGCGGCAGAGGACGTGGACGCGGACGCGATCGCAATGACAGAGACCAAAACCAAGAAGATCGCGTCGTTGCTAAATCAGACAACTTCGATCTCCAACCTGCCACCGCCGTAGACCACTCCGGCGACGACAGCGACGACGGTTTCGCAGCCGGTATCTTCGCAGACGATCACGATCAACAGGACATTGACCCGCGCGACATCGACCCACGCAACGGTGGCGTCGACGATACCGCGCCAACACACGGCCGTTCACGTGGACGCGGCGGTCAAGGCAATCGCGGTGGACAACGCAGTCGCGGCGGCAGAAACCGCGGTGGTCGTGGTGCCCAAAGCGGAAACAACCGCGATGGCGGGGAAACCTCCAATCGCGACGGAGGCAACGACCGCAATCGAGGGGGACGCGGCAGAGGCCGCGGAAGAGACCGAGATCAAGATCGCAACCAAGATCAAAACCGCAACCGCAGCGGCAATGATCGCAATACAGTCGCCGCCCAGTCAAGATCCTGGGACGACGACCAGTTCGTCACCGAAAACACCGATGCCAGCTCAGAGAACACCGAATTCGGCGCCGGCATCAACGACGACGGGGATCGCGCCGATCGCGATAACAACGACCGCCCGCCCCGATCACGAGGTGGACGCGGGCGAGGACGCGGTCGAGGACGCGGGCGAAATGATCAAAATCAAGATCGTGACCAAGGAATTAAAGACAACGTCAGCGACGATTTCGAAGATTCCGTCAACTCCGCCGACGATCACTCCGACGACCGCCCACCATCCCGCAATCAGCGCGGCCGAGGAAGAAACGATGGACGCGGCGAAGGAAGAAATGAAGGGCGCGGCGAAGGAAGAAACGATGGACGTGCCGAGGGTCGCCCCCGCCGCGGTCGACAACGCGGCGGCCGAGACAGGCAGTCGAGCGAAAAGGTGGACTACGGGCAAGTACCAACTTGGTACGATGCAATCACCGGCGTAATTGAAGGCAACATCAAAAGCCATTCCACCCGCGGCGGAAGCGGCGGTAACCGTGGACGCGGCGGACGAGGCCGTTCAGGCGGCGGTCGTTCTGGCGGTGGCTCCGGCTCAAATTCAAATCCACGCGGATCCTCCGATCGCGGCGGTTCCGATCGCGACAACTCCGATCGTGGCGGATCAGACCGCGGTGGAAGAAACCGAGGCGGACGCGGACGAAGATAAACCCTCGTTCCCAGGCTCCCGCCTGGGAACGCACTACCTCGATGGCTCCCGCCATCCACCCTCCCAAACCACATCGCGCCCACCGCACATTCCTCGTTCCCAGGCTCCCGCCTGGGAACGCACTACCTGGATGGCTCCCGCCATCCGCCCTCCCAAACCACATCACGCCCACCGCATTGGCGTCTATTAGCGTCCATTCGCGGTTAAAAAATCCCTCATTCCCAGGCTCCCGCCTGGGAATGCACTACCCCAACAGCACCCGCCATCCCCGAAACTAAGAAAGACCGTGATGAAAATTCTTTCGTTACAGCCCTTCTTCGGCGGCAGCCACCGCAACTTCAACGACGGCTGGATCCAACACAGCCAGCATCACTGGACCGTCCTCGCGCTCCCCGACCGCAGCTGGAAATGGCGCATGCGACACGCCCCGTTAGAATTCGCTCGCCAAATCGACGCCCTCAAATCGCAAGGCCACTCTTGGGACGCGATTGTCACCACCGACATGCTGGACGTGGCCACCTTCAAAGGCATCACCGACATCGGCCCAACACCATTGACCGTTTACTTTCACGAAAACCAATTCGCCTACCCCGTGAAAGAACAATCAAGATCCGTCCTCCACTACGCCTTCACCAACTTCACCACCATGGTTGCCGCCAATCAAGTCATCTTCAACTCGCAATTCAACATGGACTCCACGCTCGAGGGAGCCACCGAAGTGCTCAAACGGTTCCCCGACTACCAACCTCTGGAGCGATTGGATGAAATCCGCAACAAATCCTCCGTGCAAAACCCCGGAATAAATCTTTCCGACAACTCCCGCGCCGCTCCGCCAATGTCGCCCCCACTGGTCATCACCTGGGCCGCGCGTTGGGAACACGACAAAGGCCCAGACCAACTAGAAACACTTCTTCAGAAACTGGTAGAACACTCCGTCGACTTCCGCATCAACATCATCGGACAATCCTACCGCCACAAACCGCCCGTCTTCGCTCGCATCAAACAATCCTTCAAGGACCAAATCGAAGCCTGGGGATTCCAGTCGCGGCAACGCTATTTGGAAATCCTCGACACCACTGATGTCATTCTCTCAACCGCCGACCACGAATTCTTCGGTCTGTCCGTAGTCGAAGCGATCGCACGCGGGGCCCTGCCGCTGCTACCCAACCGTCTGGCCTACCCCGAAGTCATCGGCACCATCGCCGGCCCGGACGCACCCCGGTTTCTTTACAATGACCTAAACGATGCCGCTAAAAAACTCTCGGCGCTGGCCGATACGCCACCTGAAACCAGGCAATCCATAATCGAAAAATGCCGCCAGCAATACAACTGGCCAATCAGAGCCAAAGCCTTAGATGGCGCGTTAATTAATCATTCCCAGCGGCACGGCGTAAGCCGTCCGGTAACACGGCCCCACAATTAACCCAACGCCTCAATTCAACAACGGCCCCCAAACGCTAACAATCGGCTCCCATGTTCACAAAACCTCTGCCCAAAACTCCCAGCGGTACGGCGCAAGCCGTCCGGTAACGCGCTCAACAGCCAACGGGGCTTTCTGAACACAACTCATAATTAGCGCGCTCCGATTTCACCTCCATCGGCGGCTCATCCGACTCCCCTGAATCATGCCCCTCATCCCCTTCATCCCGCTGCCGCTCCGAATCTGCAAAATCATTTAAACGATCAAGCGGACTCACAAGATGATTGGACATCGCCTCAATCACATGCAAATAAATCTCCGTCGTCTGCAGCGAGGCATGCCCTAACAAACGCTGCAAAGTCCGAAGATCACAGCCCTGCAGCAACATATGTGTCGCAAAACTGTGTCGCCAAGTATGCGGCACGACCTCCTTGGTCATCCCCAAACGTTTCTTGGCCGCCTTCATTTCTGGTGCGTAAAAAGCGCGCTTGAGATGATGACGACGAACGGTCAACGCCCGCCGATCCATGGAAAGCTTGGGAGCAGGAAACAACCAATACCAACCCCACGACTCTCCCCATGCCGGTGCCTTCTTCTCAATCGCCGTTGGCATCCAAACACCAGGCAAATCAGCGCTCCGATCGGCATCATAAATAGGGCGAATTTCTTCTAAACGATCCTGCAACTTCTTCTTAATAGATCGAGGCATCATCAACAGACGGTTCTTCTCGCCCTTCGAATTATTAATTTGAATCGTGTTGGCACCGAAATCGAGATCTTTCACACGCAAACGTAAGCAGTCCGAGATGCGCAGCCCGCAGCCGTACATTATTTTGGACTGAAGAAGCCTAACACCGTGGAACTGCTTTAACATCGCCTCCGTTTCACTGAACGTCATCACAACCGGTAACTTCCGAGCCCTCGTGGAAAGCTTGAACTGAATCACGCCGATGTCGATTTCCAAGACCTCGTTGTACAAAAACTTAAGCGCCGCCAGCGCGACACGCTGAGTATCAGCGGCGAGGTTCTTATCCGCGGCAAGATGGGTGAGGAAACTCTCGACGTCTCGTTTGTCCAGATCCCTAGGATGGCGGTACTCACCGCTCTGGTTTTTGATGAACTGCAAGAATTTATTGTAATTCTGCACATAAGCCTTCTCGGTGTTGTAAGAGTGCCCAACTCCCCTAATCGCCCTCCGCAGCTGTTCTTCGAGCTTCATCGACCATCTCCTCCGTGTTATCCGATTTTGTCAAAAACACATCGTGTGACATGTTATTACAGAACATGTACAAAATAACACTACCCCAGAGAAATAAAATTGCTTGTGACAGCAAGCCTGAACTGGTAGATTGGATCAAAACTCATGAAAATTGGTGGTTTGGCAAGGATAAAGTGTTTATGCTATCAATAGACATATCACCTTGTTATCCGCCTAAAACCAAATGTACGTTAGATTTCAACACGACCATGAGTTCCAAGCGCTTGGCTTGCTGCTTAATCCGCACGCAACTGAGGCCGACTTTGAAT
>CAYOZV010000255.1:1271-5810 GCA_964408465.1 uncultured Pirellulaceae bacterium | reverse complement strand
TACGTAGCATACAGCCATCGCGACAAAATCAACACCGGCAAAAGCAACGCCAAAACGACCAGCGCGTAAACGATTTCGTCAGGCCGCGCCAGAAAACAGACCGCAGCGTCAAATACAATCAGGCTTCTCAGCGACGCGATGACGGCAAATTTTACCGACCGACCGCTCGGGTGGATGATGCAGAGAACCAACCGCCTGACGATGGTGACCGAGATCATCGCGATCATAAACGGATAGACTTTTTCAACCATATCGTCGATGGCAAGGTTACCTCGATATAACAGCGGAGCCATCGCTAGGGCGGTCACGCCAGCTCCGACCAACAGCGCAGAAACGCTAATCCAAAATCGTGACTGTTTGGCGGCGGCTTCATTGCGGGCCAGCAAAGTGACGCCCGTGATAAATAATCCGATCGCAAACGCGACTGCCCAGAGGATGATTGGGAAACCGGCCAAGCAGTAGCCGACTTGGACCGAGGTCGCCGTAGCGCCGCCGAGCATAATATTCAGGCTGCGGCAGGCGCCCATTAAAAATGGAGCCAACGCCGTCCGTTTCAATGGTCCGTCATAGAGATAAATCGAAAGTACCAACAGGCCCGAAATGGTGGCACACTTGAGCATGTCGGCAAACGTTCCCGCGGCCGCTCCGGCACCGATCGCGGCAGCCACACCCAACACCAGCAGCGCCAGACCGGACTTCCGCGCCGTTGCTAATGCAATTTGCCCGTTGGCAATGGGCCGCTGCGGACGATCGGCGGTGTCTTGATCGATGTCGAAAACATCGTTGAGCACCATGCCGGCACTATATAACGCGGCCGAACTGATCAGCAGTAGCAACAACTGGGGCCACGCCGCCCAAGATTGGTTCACCAGTACAAACGCTGCCAGCACATTGGCGATGGCCGAAGGTAAATTAGGCAGCCTGATCAGCTTAAGCCAAGGAAGCATAGAAATTGAATTGGGAACTGGGAACTTGGAAATGGGGAATCACGAATATAACTTCTAATCTGTGTTTTCCACACTCCACGCCCTACATTGCGATTGCGATCTCGATTGGGCGTCAGGGTTCCATCCGTTGAGACCACACACCGCATCCGCATCGTTGAAACACAAAAATAGCCCGGCGGTCAGCGTACTGAACCACCGGGCTTTCCCCCCTGGGATATCTCCATACTTATTAAAAGATGTTATCGGACCGGATCTGGAGATGGCTTAGTTAAATTGTGCCGATTACGTGAGTTTTTATTCTCCGGTAAAAAAAACCGCTTTTCCGGACTCTGGCAACAACAAAAGCTGTACTGAAAGGGCAAAGAGCACCGATTTGTAGAAGGACGGCCATCCATCGCCACGCGAGCCATCCTTGCGCGTCGATCAGGCCGCCATAGTTCCTGTAGACGAAAACTTCTCCTCGAAATCAACCTTTCGACAGTGCGGCTCATGAGTACAGACCAACCCACAACTGGATCCCAGGTCAACGAGACATCCGGATGGTTCACCGTTTTACCGTCTTTGGTTACGCCCATCTGCGTTGGGTTATCGCTGTACTTTGGCCTCCAGTACCTGATCAACGAAAACCACATCACCAATGAAACCGTCCTGCGTTACATCAACGGTCATCCCGTTTCGCGCTTGACCGTCGGTATGTTTCTGATCGGATTGACGTCGCTGGCGATGATTGGGATGAATGTGTTTGCACAATTCAGCACCCAACAGCAGATTTATCTGGAGGATCTTCCGGAACCAAGCCCAGAAAAAACACCGGGGATGGGCAACGTAACACCCACTGCCCAGCCAGGTGACTACGTAAAATCGGACGTCGAACTGGCGATCGAGCACGGCGAATCTCTGCTGGCGTTTCCAAAGTCAATTCAGCGACACTATCTTTGGAGTCGCTTGGTCAACAGTCTTCACTACATCTATCGCACCGGATCTGTCGGCGGGGTGGAAGATGAAATGAAGTACCTGGCCGAGATGGATGTCGAACGGCAACAGCAACGATATTCGCTATCGCGGATCCTGATTTGGGCCACGCCGATGTTGGGTTTTTTGGGTACTGTTTTAGGTATTTCACAAGCGTTAGGTGGAATCTCTGTTGGGCCTGACAATGATTTTCAGCAAATGATGGGCGGGCTGCAAGGTAGTCTGTACGTTGCGTTTGATACGACCGCGCTGGCGTTGTCACTGTCGATGGTTTTGATGTTTTGTCAATTTTTGGTCGACCGTTTCGAGGTTCAATTACTTGAATTAGTGGATCAAAAAACGCGTCGTGAGGTCGCCCGCCAATTCGACCTATCGGTGGCCGGTGGCGGTAACGGAATGGGGACCACGGGGCTTCAGGTGTTAGAGGCGACTCGTGATGTGGTGAGAAACCAAACCGAGATATGGCGGGAAAGCATCAAAGCGGCCGAGAACGCCTGGTCGTCATCGCTCACTCAAACCAGCGACGTCGTGCGGGAAAATCTCAGCGCGGCGTTGGACGAAAATGTTTCCAATCTGGCTCATTACCTTGGTGAATCCATCGAAAAAGCGGATCTCTCGATCGCTCATCGTTGGGAGCAGTGGCAGACATTACTCTCCAGCAACGCGCGGCTGATGAAAGAGCATCAAGAGAGCCTGTTGAGTCAGACGGAAAAAATTCAGAGTGTGGTGCAGACGTTGGATGACACGACATCCTTCAAAAACGCAATCCAACAACAAAACGAATCCATCCAAGCAACGACCAAAATGCACGACGTTCTAGCGCGCGTCGCCAGCGAAGTCTCCGTGCAGAGCAAGCAGTTGCAGCAGCGCGGCGATCAACAGGCAAACGCTCTGAAAACATCCAGCGACGCGATTATCAAAAACCAACGCGCCTTCGAGCAGCGTATTGCGAACTTCACGACGGAACTGCCGTTGGCGTTGCCGGTGACCCAACCAAGTGCGCCGCAGACCAATGAAACGAAGGCGGCGCCGAAACCCGTGCGCCGCCGCGATCCGAAAAAACCTGTCATGTTCTTGCGACCTGAAGCAGTAACGGCGATGCGATCGAAAAATCAACACGCCAAACTGCATGAGGTTGAGTTTCAACCTAAGGATGTCCAAGAGTCAAAGCAACCCAAACAGACCATCTCCATTGGAGACCTTAAGCAACGATTAGGCATTAAACCGACCCCTCAACCTATGGCCGAAGAAGCTGCTCCGTCGTTGTTGATGCCAACGAGCGATCGTTTGCGGGGCCGTGTTCGAGCCGCGGCGGCGGATGATGCCGATCGTTTGTCGTTGGTCGATAAAAAAGAGGGGCAACCCCCAGTTCAACGTAAAAAAGCCGCATGAGTCGATCGTCGCGACAAAAACGAAACCAGCAGTACGCAGTTTCGCTGTTCCCATTCCTAGCGGTGCTGGTCTGCACGTTGGGGGTGCTGATCGTTATGTTGGTCATGGCGGTTCAGGCTGCCGACATGGAAAGCCAGCAGCGCCACGACGAAGTAGCTCAACAGCAACAGCAGCAGTTGAAAGCGGCGCAAGAGCGCCGTGGGCTGGCGGAGTTTGAATCGGAGGCGATTCTTTCGGTCCGCGGCGATCTAACGGACCGCCTAAAAGTGGCCAAAAGCGATCGCAGCTATCTGGAGCAGCAGATTAAGGACACCAATCGCCAAGCCGAAGACTTGCTCGAGGCGATCGCAAACTTGAGAAGCCTGCTCAAGGCCGGTTCGACGAAGGCCTCTGGGGCTCGATCACAACCAGACGCCGATGAGAAGGTTGAAAGTCTGAAATCAGAAATTGCGGCCGCCCAAGATTCACTCAAACGCCTGCGCGAGGAGCAATCCTTTCAGCGGCAGGACGAATTCGCGATTGTCCCCTTCATGGGGTCAGGTGGCACGCATCGGCAACCGATTTTCATTGAATGTGTGCGGGATGCAATCGTATTACAGCCATACGGTATTGGGCTCAATCTTGCTGATTTCACACAGCCTCTGGCGATCGGCAACATGTTAGATTCGGCGCTACTGACGGTGCGCGAGTACTGGGAGAGACACGGTTTGGCCGACGATGATTCGAAGCCTTACCCGTTGTTGGTCGTCCGACCCGATGGAGCGGAATCCTATGGTCTGGCCAGACGCGCGATGAAAAGCTGGGACGACGAATTTGGCTATGAGTTGGTTGATGACCGAACGAAACTACAGTTTGGTCAACCGGATTTGCAGCTGAAGTCTGAAATCGAAACCGCGATTGAAACCGCAAAACGCCGCCAACAAAGACTCGCGCGGCAACGCATGATTAATCAAGACGATCGTTCGATTGATTCGCTGACACTGGCGCGCGGGCTTAAACCTTCCGCTTCGGGCGGATTTGAATTTGCCGCGACAGGCCAACCGGCCCACGAACTGTTGGCCGAAAGTGAGTTTGAAAGCGCGGGAGAAAGTGGAGGCGAAAGTGAGTTTGAACGTCATCACGGCAGTCATGCTGGGAGTCACTTCCAGAGAGAGAGAGGATCCTCATCCGGCGAGCCTTTCTCTCAGGCGTCTTATGACATACCTGAAACTGATTCTGAATTCCGCAA
>CAYOZV010000255.1:0-1171 GCA_964408465.1 uncultured Pirellulaceae bacterium | reverse complement strand
TCCGTCGCGCCCGGAGCCGAGCGGCAATTTCAAGAGTTACGAACGTTACTTGACGATAGCGGTTTGTTAGTGGAGATGGCCCATGAGAGGTAATATCACGACCGGCCAAGACGCGTTCTTGGACATCGTCGCAAATTTAGTTGGCATCCTCATTATTTTGGTTGTTCTGGTTAGCGCTCATGCGCGTTCGGATGCCGGCGCGACGCCTGAGCCCGAGGCCGCGATGACCGAGCAAGTGACCGCCGCCGCGCTGGCCGCTGATCAGGCCGCGTCTCGCATGGACGTGTTGATCCAAGACAACGAAGAAATTGAGGTGTTGATCGATCAAGAAAATGCGGTCGCGCGGCAACTGACCGAAGTGCGACATCAGCGATTGGTCGCGTTGGAAGAACTGAAGACGCAAATGGCGGCCAAGCAATCGGAATTGGATGCTCGGGATCAGGCGCTTTTTCAGCAGCAATCTGAGACGATCACGCTGCAGCGGCAACTGAAGCAACTGACCGACACGGTCGCGGCGGTGTCCAGTCTGAAAACCAACACCTCTGATGCAAAAACCATCGACCACTACCCTAACCCGATCGCCAGCACCGTTTTTTCGCAGGAGGTGCATTTTCGGTTGACCGGCGGCAAACTGGTGTACGTGCCGATGGATCAGTTGGTCAACAAAATGAAGCAAGATTGGCAGTTGATCGCCGAACGCAAAACGGAGTTCAACACGTCGCGCGATACGATCGGCCCGATCGGGAATTTTCGTTTGCAATACGAACTTGAAACGTCGATCGCCGCAGGGTCACGCCGCCAAATCCGATTCAAGCGTTTCGCGCTATTCCCTGTGGTCGAAGACGCAGGCGAACCCACCGAGGTTGCCTTGTCGAATCCAACCTCGCACTGGAATGCCGTTTTGAAGAACCTCAATCCGGCACAAACGACCGTGTCGATCTGGGTCTACCCCGATAGCTTCTCAGATCACGCGATGGTGAAAAAGTGGCTGTATGATAACGGGTACAAAATGGCCAGCTGGCCGCTAGAGTTTGGCCGTCTAATTTCCGGCGGACCTGATGGCTTAAAAACGTCGGCTCAGTAGCCCCAACCAAGGATCACCCTCGCCACCACACTCTCGTTCCTAGGCTCTGCCTAGGAACGCACTACCTGGATGGCTCCCGCCATCTGT
>CAYOZV010000254.1:0-5817 GCA_964408465.1 uncultured Pirellulaceae bacterium | reverse complement strand
GTGCTCAATCACGTCTCGCAGCAAAGCGATTACTTCCAGAAATTTTTAGCCGGCCATGCACCGTTCGACCAGTTCTTCATCGTCGCTGATCCCGCCAAAGATTACTCCTCGGTCACCCGACCGAGAAGCCTGCCATTGCTTTCGGAGAAGGAATCGGTCGCCGGTCCCGTTTCGATTTGGACAACCTTCAGCGCGGATCAAGTCGATCTAAATTTTGCTTCGCCCGAAGTTCTGATCGAGATGCTGGACGTGTTGCTGCTTTACGTCCGCAACGGAGGCAGGATTATCCGTCTGGATGCGATCGCGTATCTCTGGAAGCAGCTCGGCACCAGTTGTATTCACCTGCCACAGACCCATGAAGTCGTCAAGTTGATGAGGACTTGTTTTGACGCTGTTTCAAGTCCCTCGCTGCTGTTGACCGAAACCAATGTCCCTCACGCTGAGAACATCAGCTACTTTGGTGATGCCGACGAAGCTCACATGGTTTATCAATTCAGCTTGCCGCCACTGTTACTGGACGCGTTCTTCAGTGGCGACGCACGCACTATTTCAAGCTGGCTGGAAACGGTCTGCCACCCCGCCGCGGGCACGACCTTTTTTAACTTCACCGCTTCGCATGACGGTATTGGCGTCCGTCCCTTGGAGGGAATCGTTTCTCCCGCGCGCGTCCAAGCACTTGCCGATGCCGCGCTGGCGGGGGGTGGAAAAGTCGGTCTCAAGACAAATTCTGATGGCACGACTTCGCCTTATGAACTGAATGTGACCTATGTCGACATGCTGCTGACCGATTCCGACAGCGACACGCCTGGAATCGAGCGTTTTATTTCTTCGCAGGCGGTGATGCTGGCGATGAAAGGAATTCCTGGCATCTATTTCCACTCCTTATTCGGAACTCGAAACGACATCGACGGGGTCAATCAAAGTGGCATCGCGCGGCGCATCAACCGGCGGAAGTTCACTCTGACGGAAATCAACAGACGGCTGGAGGTTGAAACTTCGGTCCAACGTCGAATCCTTGAGAAGTACAAAACGCTGCTGAGTATAAGAATCGAACAACCTGCGTTTCATCCCGACGCTCAACAAAGCGTTTACCAAATTTCAAATCAATCCATTCTGGGCTTCCAACGATCTTGCGACCATAGCGGTCAACGGATCACAATCCTGACCAATTTTTCGCCTCAGCCACAAACCGTTTCCATCAGTGAACTAGATGCCCCGGAAATACAGTGTGACCTGATTTCGGGCGCAGCATTAGAGACGATCACCTGCGACGGCCGGATCGAGTTGCCTGCGTTTGGATGTTTGTGGTTGCTGCACGAGCAACGTTGATACGATTCAATTAATTTCCAAAGGAGATCTCAATGCCAGATTTTGCACAAACCGGACAAGTCACCACGCTGCATGACTTGCAGACCGCCGATCTTGATCCCATCGAATCCCTCCTGTTCGAAAACACACGCAGCTACCGGATGGGGCTCGTATTGCCGGTCACCGCATCGGACATGAGAGCGGAACCCTTCTCCAAAATTGTCGAAGAGCTGGTCGATGCGACTTACATTGAAACAATCGCCGTGTCTTTGGGCATCGCTCCTTCGCGCGAGGACTACCTCGAAGCGCGCGAAAAGATTGCACCTCTGGGCGATAAAGCAAAATTACTTTGGACCGACGGTCCAAGGTTCAACGAGTTCTACAAAACTCTCTGCGACGCCGGTTTTAACCTCCAAACGCAGGGCAAAGGCCGCGGCGTTTGGACCGCGTTTGGATACCTGTTGGCTGACCCGCAACTGAAGGCGTTTGCGTTGCATGATTGCGATATCGTAGACTACGACCGAACGATTTTGGCTCGGCTGTGTCTTCCGATGGCCCACCCAAGTCTCGATTATGATTTCTGCAAAGCCTATTACGCGCGGGCCACCGATCGACTTCATGGCCGCGTTGTCCGACTGTTGGTCGCACCATTTTTGCAGGCATTGATGATGACGCACGGCGACGATCCCTTCCTTCAATACCTATCGAACTTCCGCTATCCATTGGCCGGCGAATTTGCGGTGACCTCGGCGTTGGCGCGGTCCAACCGAATCCCCAGCGATTGGGGTTTGGAAGTGGGAACGCTGGCCGAGGTCTTTCGGAACACTTCGATTAAGAAGGTCTGTCAGGTTGATTTGTGTCGACTTTACGAACACAAACACCAACAGCTTTCTTTGGAGGATTCAACCAAGGGCCTGATGAAAATGGCCAATGACATTTTGACCACGATCTTCCGAACGCTGTCCAGTCGCGGGCTGGTTCTATCCGAAGGCCACTTTGTAACGCTTAGGTCCGCCTACCTACGCAGCGCTCAAGACGCGATCAGACAATATCATGCGGACGCGGTGATCAATGATTTGGGATACGACCGAAACGCCGAAGAGTCGGCCGTTGAAGGGTTCGCCGATCGCATCACCGATGCCGGTCGCGAATTCTACGAAAATCCAGCGGGAGCCGAAGCGATTCCAAACTGGTCTCGGATCCTCGCCGCCTTCCCAGATCTGCCTCGACAGATGCGCGAGGCGGTTGAATTGGACATGCAAGATGCGGCGTCGGAAACGATCACTTAACGGTCAGAGACGATGACTTAACGTTTTACAAACCTGCTGCCGCCTTTTGGTTCAATTGATTGGGATCCAGATGCGTCAAACGACGGGAAAACAAGCCAGCCAGAAGCAATCCGAAAACCAGCTGCAGCACCGGTTTGTCGGGCTCACTTAAAAACAGATAAACAGCCCGCAGCCCAATTTGGTCCCATGTGCCTTTGACCTGCAGGAAACGGATCAAGTCGTTTCCTAACCAAATCACCGTTGCCAGCGATGCCAATAGAAACAGCCCAAACCAGAATTTCGGCGATCGCGTCTTAGGCCAAATCCAGACCGCGGCGACCATCAATGGAACAAGAATCGAAAACCAAATCGCATGCACTGAAACTAGTGCATTGGTTGGCGGCAGTCAGCCACCAACATCATCCAGCAGACGTCACAAACCTGGAATTGGAACGGCCGCGATCAGGCTGGAGGCGAAAACCAATCCACCGATCAAACCAATGCTTAAGATCAATTTCCGAAACAACATAAGATCCTTTGCCGCCAAGAGTAATCCAAAACCGCGAACCGGTTGTTGCGGTGGTCAGCCAACAGTCGGTTCCCCCGAGGACCACCGCGGTGGGGTTCACGAAGTGCTTCGGGTGGGTTGGGTTCTCAGCCCGACCGAAACGGAAGGGCGATTCGGCTAAGAGCCAAATCTACGGTTCGTGTTCGACGCGTCACCCATCTAAAGTGACTGCCATTACGTGTTAGCCACCACTTAGGATTCCGATGAATACTGAAATATCCAGGAAGTTCACGATTCCATTCTGATCACAATCGGCTTCGGCCTGAAACTCAGAGCCGGACAAAACGGCGATGAAGGGTGCGATGTCTAAAAAGTTAACGACACCGTCCCGGTTAACATCTCCTAATAAAACGGAGACGTCTTGCCCGACCCCAAAACTGGGCAGCGCCAAGCTTTCAAAATCTGCGTCGGACATTCCATGGTTGAAAACAATCCAAAAGGGCTCCGAGGATAACTCGATGGTGCCGTCAAATGTGAAATCACTTTGCAGTTGGACCAAAATCCCGTAGGCTCCCAAGGGCGCCGAAGCGTCGTCCAGCAGATCCCAAGTGATATGATCATGAACGGTGCCGGTGTTGTCCGCCCGTTCGATGAACTGAGGGGTGATCTCCGATTCGATCGCGGGGCCGTTGAGCACAAGGTCGGGGGTTCCGCTTCGGTTATCTTTAAACGCGATACGCCCGGTGGATTCCAAAACGTCGGTAGCCGGATTGTAGAAATTCACGTATCCCACGCCGAAAGCCGATTCCATCGAAGCATCGAGGGCGCTGATCAAAATGGCATTGCCCGGATTGACGTCCAGCCCTTGCACGTTGTCGGTGGCGAATCCCGGCTGATCCGAGCTAAACTCGCCGGGATTAAACGGATCCAATTCACGAAAGCTACTCTCAGCGACACTGATTCCGTCTCCGGTTGTCGCCTCAAACGCCAGTGGGGAAAACGCGAACGCCGCGGGGCTGTTGACGTTGTCATAGCCAAACTCAATATCCGCGTGCTGCGCCAGCAAATCGGATGGTAAGCAAATAACTGCTGCGACGGCTATCAGAAACAGGGGAAATTTAAATTTCATTGCGGGCGACATGAAGAATGATGAGTGAAAAGCGCTGACTTATATTAGAAAAGACGCCTCCATATTGGAAGCTCTGCCTTTAAGAAATCGGCGATTCTGCCTCATTGTGACGGCGCTCTGCGGCCCACCCAACCTCTCCAGCCACGTTGTCCCTACCCAATCAAAACCTGAGGTTCAAACACGCGTCCATTGGACAGTTTGATAGGCCGCCTTATAGATCTATACTTTTGAAAGCGTTGGCGCTGTGATTTCGTGGGAATCAAAACCACAAACGGTCCAAAGTAATTCACTGAAACAGGCCCGGAAGTGTTGCGCACCTGCGGCCAACGGATCACTTCTAACGGAATCAAAAAAAACTGGGATTCGTCAGTCGAGTTCTCCAACCGTATGGCAGCACACAACAAAATAGCCGCTGCCCCCTCTTTCTGCACCGCAAGAAGATTTTCAAGGATGATCACCAAAGTACCCGAGGCGGGACTTGAACCCGCACGTCCGTAAGGACACAGGATTTTAAATCCTGAGCGTCTGCCAATTCCGCCACTCGGGCATGAGTCGCTTCTTCGTAATTGAGGATGCCCTTGGCGAAGGCTAGTGCGACCGAACTGTGGGGAGGAGAAGCTCTTACTCCAGTTCACTAAGATATGGCACTTTTCTCAAGTGGGACAGTATCTTCTGCTTCAGGTTCGGCGTCAAGAACCATTGCTGTTGTTCCCGGACGAAGTTTGATGGGGAAAATTTCGCTGCGATTGAGGGTTTTTGAAGACCTTGGAAATCAACGCAAAACTGAGGATGAGCACATCTAATTTCTAATTTCGGATTTCGGATTTCGGATTTATTTACGATGACGGGATGCTCTCACTGCGGGTTGAACTCGTGGGACTAAAACTTTCGCGCTGTTTTATAGTCGCGCAGTTTAACTTTGAGGGCCGCTGGCTTCCCGTCGCGCAGGACTTCGATGTCGACTTCGTCCCCAGCTGAGTACTGGGTGATGTGCAGACGAACGTCATTAAAGTCGTTGACTTTTTCGCCGTCAATTTTGTTGATGAAGTCGCCCGCCTTGATACCGCCGGCATCAGCGGCTGAATCAGGGACAACCATCGACACCAGCGCGTCGCCGCCGAGCCCGCGGCCGGTCGTCGCGCCGCTGCCCTGAATCCCAAGGAACGCCTGAGCTTCGAAACTCATCCGGACACGTTGGGTGGAGGCCAACTTTTTGTACGCGGGGATGTCGAGCTTACAGCTTCGAAATTGGATGTTGTTGAGCCTTGGCATCGCGCCGACGTTTTGGAAAAACCGTGCCGTCGCGGGCATGTCGCTCACGTAAAGAAGGCTGACATTGGCCAGACGTCTTAGATTTTGAAGGGCCGCGTCGCTAAATTCGACCGCCGCTAAGTTCACGGCGCGTAGATCACTAAATTCGGCCATCGCCAACACAAGATCCGCATCGACCGTGCGATTCTCAAACCGACAAACGATGCTCTTAATTTGCGGTACCTTGTCGATGCTTTGGGCCAGTGACTGGTCAAACTCACAGTTGGCTAATTCCAATTGCTGCAGCTGTGCGCTGCGTTGGATGGAGTCAACCCAATCACGGTCCAGATCAA
>CAYOZV010000253.1:0-5827 GCA_964408465.1 uncultured Pirellulaceae bacterium | reverse complement strand
GGTCGCCTGCCGGCTTGTCGTTAAACGAAAATGGCCTTCATTGAACGGTATTGAGGCCAATCAATAGCTAGACGATTTTGGTTTAGCATACGCTTTCCGACCAGTCATCTATCAACAGATTCCAATTGAGACAGCACCCATGAACATCAAAAAGATTGCGATCACCACCGGCGGCGGCGACGCTCCTGGTCTCAATGGCGTCATTCGCGCGGTCACTTTAGCCGCCACAAAACGAGGCTGGGATTGCGTGGGCATCCGTGAGGGGTTTGATGGCATGCTGTATCCCGATCAGTTCGAGGAGGATGGCGGCATCGTCGCGCTTACGCCCCAAACGGTGCGCGGAATCTCCCACACCGGGGGCACGATTTTAGGCACCGCCAATCGAGGCAATCCATTTTCCTACAGTGTCCAATCGGACGACGGCAGCGTGCAAACGAAAGACCTCTCCGACCGACTGGTGGCAGGTTTTGAATCCAACAACATCGATGCCTTGGTCGCCATTGGGGGCGATGGAACAATGGCGATCGCCTGCCAGGTTGCCAAATTGGGCATCAAAGTCGTCGGTGTACCCAAGACGATTGACAATGATTTAGACGGCACGGTGGCCACGTTTGGGTTTGACACGGCCGTGTCCTATGCAACCGACGCCATCGGACGCTTGCACACGACCGCCGCCAGTCACAATCGAGTGATGATTGTGGAGGTCATGGGTAGATACGCGGGCTGGATCGCATTGGAGGCCGGTCTGGCTGGGTCGGCGGATGTCATTTTGATTCCAGAGATTCCTTTCGATCTAGATAAAGTCGTCACGAAAATTCAACGCAGAAACCAGCACCGGAGAAAGTTTTCGATCATCTCGATCGCCGAGGGAGCCATGCCGTTGGGGGGAGAAGCCAGTTATAAAGAGGTCGGCGGAGTGAAGAATTTGGGCGGCATGGGTGATTGGTTGGCCGAATCGCTTCGCGGGCGAATTGAGAATCAAGTTCGAACGGTGGTCTTAGGGCACTTGCTTAGAGGCGGATCGCCAACCAGTCGCGATCGTTTGTTGTCTCTTAGATTCGGGGCCGCCGCCGTTCGCGCACTTCAGGACAATCATTTCAACGTCATGGTCGGGCTTGATCCGCCAACGGTCCGACATATCCCGCTTGAAGAAGCCACCAAGAATATGAAAACGGTACCGCTGGACTGCGATATGATTTTAACCGCCCGAGATCTGGGAACTTGCCTGGGCGATTGAACCTGAGCGGATGGCATTAATGCGTGTAGTGGATTTTGTTAAAAATCCGGCCTACCCTTTCCCGCAGTAGAACGTTTTTGGGCTTGGCGGGAGGTTTAACAACCTCCGCTACGTTTTCAATTTTACTGGCAACAGGAGAGGCTTTGGCGAAGGAAGTCCTGTGACTGGATCAAAACTGTTCAGTCTCGGTCGCATTAATGCGAGTAGTGGATTTTGTTAAAAATCCGGCCTACCCTTTCCCGCAGTAGAACGTTTTTGGGTTTGGCGGGAGGTTTAACAACCTCCACTACGCGGATGTTCTCGACAGTGAATTTATATTCTACGATCGACGTGGTGCAACGGAGCTGCTGATGGAGAAATCTGTCTCTAAAACATCGAAAGAAAACACATCGTCAAAATGCGAACGACGGTCGCGGGTCGACTTCTTCATAATCCCGGCGTCGATCATGTTGTAGACGATGTCGCCGAAGCCGGACGTGGATTCAATTCCCCAGTTCTTTAGCACGATACGCGACATGTAGCCGAACTGATTCAACGAGTAACGGCGAATCGCTTCGCACAGTTGTTGGCCAGTAAGATGCCTTTCTTGAGGCCTCACCGCGACGACTTCTTCGCTTGCGGAAGAGTCAAAGGAATATTCGTCCATTTCCATCGTGTCGTCGGCAAACGCCATCGCTTCACGTACGAACTGGTACGCTTCGACAGGATAGCGGCTATCTTGAGCAACGGCCTGATGGATGAGAAAATTTTCTTCGGGCATGGGAGAAACCAGTGAGAGGTTGAAGGCTTGAGGAACTCTGTGGTTAGTGCTGTTATAGTACTCAAACGCCATACATCTGGAAACGGGAATGGATTCAAAAAGACAAAATCATTGTCCTCTACACCACATAATTAGGTCGTCCAGATTACGCCGCGTCTTAAACTTCTCGACTACAAACCGACTCACTGGAAGAACCCGACCTGTAGATTGCTGGCAAAATTCCAGTTCACGGCCCGCAGAGTCGAGTCCCCAAAGCCGTTGATGGAGCGATAAAACAAGCGTTTGCTAGTTAGCTGAATGCCTGGTTTCTAATTACTAAGTCTCGGTAATGGTAAAATTCCTGACCAACAAAGTCACCGCTGGCCTAAGTGATTACCGTTTGGGTGGGCCGCTTGACGCACAGCGATTTTAAGTTCGCCGCGATGCCAGTTTGGCTTCGACAATTTGTCGTGGCCATCCGCTCAAGGCTAAGCCGAAGGTGGATCTTTGGGCTTCCGCCGCCGCCGCGACCGTCGACGCTTTTTCTTGGGCGCACCTGAATCCTTGGACTCTTGTTCCGTGCTGGTGTCCTGCGAACCCGAAGCGGTTGGCTTCTGACCTTTCGGTTTTGCACCCCGCCCGCTTTTTCGATCGGAACTGGAGGTTGGCTGCGACTTAGAAGACGCCTTTGCTTGGGCTTTGGAAGAACCCGCCACACCCGCCTGGCGGGTGACAGATAAAACTTCGCTGGCCTCGATCAATATCCGGCGATGGTCCTCGGTTTCGACCAGCAACTGTTGGGCGATAATCTGTTGGGCGATGACGCGCGCTTTCCCGTTGCGGGTGACGACATGCGATCCCACCTTGGGAAGTTCTCGTTGGATATCCAAGTACGTGTCGAACTCGTATCGCAAACAGCATTTCAATCGGCCGCAGCGGCCGGAAATTTTAGTCGGGTCCAACGTCGCCTTTTGAAGCTTGGCCATCTTCATCGAAACCGGCGGCATTTTTACCAAATGGTTGTTGCAGCAAACCGGTTTGCCACAATCGCCATAATCGGCCAGCAACTTCGCTTCGTCTCTGGAGCCGATCTGTTTCATCTCCACGCGCGTCTGAAATTCGCTGGCCAGAACCTTCACCAGTTCCCGGAAATCAACTCGGTCTTCAGATAGGTAGTAAACCACCATGCGTTGCCCGCCGAGCAACTGTTCGACGTCCACCAATTTCATCGCCAGGCCGATTCTTTCCACATGGCGTTTGCAGGTTTCAATATTCTTCAGCCGCGCGGCGTCAATAGAGTCGATGTTGGTTGTATCTTCATCGTTGACCGAACGAACGATGGTGCCGTGCGCCGGTTGGTCAAGATGCGACAGTGCGTCCTCTGTGGATTCGCAGAGAACTTGGCCCACTTCTAAACCGCGATCGGTGCGAACGACAACCTCCATTCCACGACGGAATTGATCGTCAGAACGCGACGCCATGACACCGAGGCTTCGCATCGTGCCATATCTAACGATGTACTTACTCACACCCAAGTACTCCCCAGTATCGTCGATCGTTTAACCGGCGTTGGCATTATTCTGGAACCCACAAAGATCCGGCTGCCGCATCAGCGCCCTCTTCGCCGCTTGGCGCCGGCACCGACTGGGCCGTTTGGAATGATCCGCTATTGCTCCTAGGCGGCGGAACCTTGGGAGCCCCTTCGGCCATAGTCGGATCGTAGAGCCCATACTTCATCAGGACTTCGGTCAAGCGATATTCGACCTCTGGTTCGTCAAGATGCCGTGATTGGATCGTGCGAATGAGCTCTCTAAGATTCTCGTGCATGCCGCGCGACAAACGGAACTCAAACTCTTGAACCAGAAACGTTCCAATAGAACGGCCGGCAGTTTTGGCTTCTTGTTTTGCCTTGGCGAGGTAATCCAACACCACGTCGGTGTCTTCGTTGATGCTGGCCAGCACGGCGTAGATTCGGTCTTTTTGAATCTTGTCCTCGATGGATGTCCGCTGGAGCATTGCGTGGCAGGTTCGGCTAATGATCGGCAGGCATCGGACCATCATTCCAAATTCATGGATCTGAAACAGCTTTGATTCTTCGCATTTTTGAAAGTCCAAATTTGCTCGCATCAGCGTGAACGTCGCTTCCACGTCGCGATCAGGCAAATCGACGGCGGGCAGTTTCTCGATTCCCAGTTCCGATCGCATCTCACCGATCACGTCCTCGGGGTACATGCCGCGATGGCTGTTGTGTTCCAAATCTGTCAGCAGCGCCTGAATCGCGGGTCGAAGCGCGGCGTCCTTGGCCGCATCGCGTGCGCTGATTTCCCCAAGTGACCTCAACGGATAGTTCATCCACGTGTCGACCAGCCGATTTCGAATCTGCTGCTTCATCAGCGAGGCATGTTTCTCGAACGAAGTCTCTTCAGGCAACACCCAATCCCAAGACATCATCGCATCAAGTTCGGGAATCGAATCGATGACGGAAATTTTCGGTGGCTGGTGAAATTCGCCAAGGATCTTCTTGAGGATCTCTAGGTTCTCATCGTAAGACTGCGTCTTGGGAACGATGTACTCTGCCCGAGCCGAACGGTCCGTTTGTTTTGCGTAAAGGAGAACTTCGCCCCGCATGAACGGGACATCTTCCAGCGAAAAATCCTCGGCTCCGGCCTTCAGTTTTGGTTTGCTTAATAAATAGTATCCGACAACTGGCGGATTGCTTTCACCAAAGGGATCTTCATCGGGGCGATTGGCAGGAGACAATTGATCGCTGGAAGCGGTCAACTCTTTCACCGCATCAAAATCGTTGACCTCAAAAGTGTGCCGCACGACATCTGAATTTTTCTCGTTGCCGCGATCCATGAACTGTTTAATAGTCAACGCGTTGATCTGATCCCACGAGTTATCCTCTTCATGGTCGGCGAAGGATTGCCACGCGGCCACCGCATCATCGGTGTACCCGAGCATGCTGTTGATGATCGCCAGTGTGCGTTTAATGGTGCCGACGTCAGCAAAGGCGGCGTCGGCCTTCTTCGCCATTTTTAATGCTTTGCGAAACTGACCGCGGTCGATCGCCCGTAACACATTCTTATACTTCTTGCCCCACGGAACGTCTTCTGGGCATAGCTCGGGCATCATTTCCGTTTTTGCCGTCACGCTGGCCACGTTCTGAAATGTCGAAAGAAGAATTTGTTTTGTCTCGGGTTCCTCTTTGAGAAGATCGGCGAACCTCAAATGAGCCCGCGCCGCAAACAGGTTGTTCTGCTGCAGAAATTGCATTCCGATCATGCGAAATGCTTGCGCGTAAGTGACGGGAATCGAGTTGCCCACGATTGCGTCCATCGCGTCTTGGAGCGCTTCGACGGCGGCCGCCGGATCACCCTCTTGGGCACAGATCAAAGCCAGGTGGTGAAAGCCGCTGGAATGTTCGGGGTTGTTTTGCTGAAAGATAGCGTTGGCCGCCCGCGCTTTCTCAAGCTCGCCGGCCTGCAGCAGCAAACGTGTCTGGATCGTGATCAGGCAATCTTTGGGCCCCGTCTTGGCGATCGTGCGTTCAAGCTGCTCAAGCGCTGAAGATGTTTGCCCGGCTTTGCTTTTGGCCAAAGCGCCGTCGAGGTCAGCAACGACCGATTTTCCGCAACAGAACTTGATCTTTTTTTCCGCGTGACAGGGGCACTGCTGGTAAATGTCGATGTCCATAAAATCTTAAACTCTGCTGCTGGGACGATGAATTGTGGTGGTGGTATTCCGAAAATTAATAGCTTCAGCGAGTGCTACAGGAGAACTGCAAAGTCAAATTTTTCGTGCGATGTGCAATTCGGGAGGTCGAGGCTCCGCCCGAGACCTATTTGATT
>CAYOZV010000252.1:1965-5838 GCA_964408465.1 uncultured Pirellulaceae bacterium | reverse complement strand
ATGTATCGGTCCAACGTTGGGCATCGCGCGGGGTATCCTACGACGCGCAACCACACGATTTTGGATCAAGGGGAATTGTTCGACAACGAGAACAAGAAAAAAGAGTTCCCGCCGTTTAAGGAGATCATCGCCACGGGGCGTTTCTTCGGCAGTGCTGAACTGGCATTCTTGCGACCTCACTTCGTAGGCAACACGGCGTTTTCAATTGACGGCCCAGAATTTTCGCAGAGCATCCCGTTCGATTTCGATAACGAAACAGCCCCTCACCTCCGTTTTGGTTTTGAATCCAAATACGGACCGGGGTTCGAGTTTAATTACTTCACGCTGAACGCAAATTCGGAGTCCGTTTCTCAGTCATTTGATGGCGTGTCTTCGGTCAACACGATCGCTGCGATCACGGGCCCCAATCGCTTCTCCCAACTGTCCGCCGACAGCATTGGCCAAACGCTGGATGCGAACCATTCTTTTGAAATCGAGACGTACGGCTTCAACGTGTTCAAAGACATTCAGTTCAAAGTGACGAAAATGGGCGGGCGTTTTGGTTTCATCTACGCCAACGTGGCTCAGTCGCTTGAGGCCAGCGTCACCGATGGAGGTGGCGTGGTGGATACGCTCAACAGCACCTCCGATTTCCGCGGCTTCGGTCCACAGGTGGGGTTGGACTATTATCGTCCGGTCGGTCACACGCCGTTGGAGTTCGTGACCAGTGTCACCGGGGCGGGCTTGTTCGGCCGGCGCGATCAATTCGTCAACAACACGGCGGGATTGGTCGAGCGCCGTTTTGGTGCCGACGAATTTATGGCGAAGCTGGATTTGCGAACGGGGCTTCAATATAAAAAAACGGTCGCCGAAAACCGCGCGGTGTTTGCGCGGCTGTCATTCGTGCACCAAACATGGTTGGGCGGGGGAACCGCCGTCGATCCCACCGGTGATTTTGGGCTCAAAGGTGTGACCTTCGGCGTGGGGTACAACCGGTAAGGGCCGCGGTCGCAGATCGCGTGCACCCCGAAAACTGAGCCGCAAGGCGCTAGCCGCCGATGCCAACCGAAAGAGTGAAGCATTAGGAAAGGGCCCCGCAAACAAACCGGCGACTGGCGCCCAATGGCACTCACTTTAGATGGGTGACGCGTCGAACACGAACCGTAGATTTGGCTCATAGCCGAATCGCCCTTCAGTTTCGCTCGGGCTGAGAGCCCAACCTACCCGAAGCAAGCCGCTTCGAAGTCAGGTTGAGGTGCAAAAGTCGTTAAGGTGAGCCCCATTGGGCTATCGCCTTGCCGCTCAGTCAGCGCGGCTGAAACGGCATCTTCAGCGCTTGAGATTCGCCCGATTCATCAGTCCTGACTTTAACCATGGACCGAATCGCTCACCTGAAAGAAACCATTGGCGTGCAGCACATTGCCGCGGCCAAATCCCGCTACGACGCCGTCATCATCGAGAAACGTGCCTGTCGAAAGTACGTTCGCCTGCGTCGGTCGCACGATCGTGCGTTGTGAGTTACTGTCAATCTTTTGGTAGGCGAAAACGGTCAGGTTGCGATCGTAACCTTCGTCATTTGAATCGTCGTTGATGAAAGCGATCTGAAGGTCGCTGAGGTCGAAGTCGTGATCGACGTTGAGGAAATAGGCTTGTTTTGATTGGCCAACATCGAATCGCCCCAACACCATGTCACCCAGGCGGACCTCCATGACTTCGTCGCCGGTGGCACCGCTGGCATCGATACGCAGCCGCGTCGCTTGCTGACGCACTTCGAAGAAACCGTTGGTCGCTAATGTATCGCCGCGACCAAATCCAGGCTCAATCCCGTCGGCGTCAGTGAAGACGCCCCGCGCGAAGACGTTGCTGTCGGTCGTTCTTGCAATCTCACGATCTCCAGTTTCCACATCAATCGTTTGGAAGCTGACGACGGTTAGATTCCGATCTGTCTGTGAATCAAAATAGTCATTGGTGAACCGGATGCGGATGTCTTCGATGCCAACGATGTCGTCCACGAAAAATTGGAATGACTCAAGTTCATTGCTTTGTTGGTTGGTGAATCGAAAGTTCTTAACGGTTTCACCGTTGATTTGGACTTGGAGATTTTCCTGGCCTGTTTCTCCCAAAGCGTCAACTCGGATGCGTGTTCCACTGGTTGGTTGGCCCTTGTCTTGGAGGTAAGAGAGAGTCCCGTTTACCGTGAGCAGTTCCTTGGAGAAGAATCCTGGTCCGGTGAAGTCGCCGTTGAGTTTCACGAATCCGGTTGAAAAGGTCGTGTCGGCCTCGGTTTGAAATGCCTTACCATCGACCACAATCTTATCGATCACTAAATTGCGATCGTAGTCTCCCATTTTTTGGTCGTTGAAAAATTCAACCTGCACTTGGTCAGCGCTAACGGGACCATCGGTGTGAACGGTGTATCGTTGAAAGTCCCGCGCTTCGATGTCGCCACCAATGTCATGGAAGGTTCGGACCACCTGATTGTCGATGATCAGGTTGAACGCTTCGTCGCCCGTTTCACCGGCGGCAAAAACGCTGACGGCGGCCAACATTTTTTTGGGTTCGAGTCGCTCAAAGCTGTGTTTTGACTTTCGCCGAGACCGCTTTGGTGAAGAGGGGCGGCTGATGGACATTAGACTGAGAAGGTTTTTGAACATGGGGTTCTCGCTTTGAGCGGTGCTTAGGATGCGGACTTCAGAAGTGCGCGGTTATCATTTCAAGCCGACCCATTGCAGTTCCGGTTTCAATCGCTGGTAGCGGGATCCAATTTTGAAAATCGCCCTGAATTAGCAGCAATTCCCGCGGATTTCGTTTGGAGAGACGCGCGGCGTGTTGCAAATCGTCAACATGTTGACGAATCACGTTTACTTTTCGCATCATGGCAATGGAAACCCGCGTGCCGCGCGAGTGTGCTCTTGCGCGGCGCGCAAGATCACAATGCGCGGCGCGCAAGATCACAATGCGCAGCGGAAGTGTTGCCGGTGGGCAAGCAGCCCTAATGAATCAATGGAATCAGAGCAATCAAAGCGGATTCTAAAACCGCTGCCAACGCTCGACAGGTGGCATTAGCGTTTCGTGACCGCCGCTGTCTTTGAGCGTGACCACGATGTCGGCGGAGATTGAGATGCGGGGCGTTGCGGTCATGTTGGGCGCGGTGCTGTGAAGTGTCTTTGACGGAAAGATGATGATCTCGTCTTCGACGGGTTCGATGTACCGCCGGTTCAAAGAGCGCTCGCAACCGCCGATCGCTAAAATTCCATCGTCGGATTTTTGCAGCGTGAAGAGACCTTCGGCCAATTCGTTGGGATGCTGCGCGACGCTGAAATAGATGCCACCTGCGTCAGGGCCTTTTTGTAGATAATACGCGAACGAAATATGCGACTGCAGATGAGCGTGTTCGAAGATCCGCTGCCCTTCTCGGCTGACCGTCGCCCAAGAGCGCTGAAAGTAAAAATTCAGTCGGTCGGTTTGCATTCCAATCCCCGTCGCATAGTCCTTCACCGCTGCGGCGATCGTTTGAAAGAGCGATTCAAATGCGGGATCCTCAAACAGAAACTCATGGCCTGAAGTATCGCCCAGCCAAGCCGTCTCTTGGTCGGCCGGCGTCGGCTTACGTTGCTCGTCAGCTAAAATAAGTTCAGCCAAACGCCGGCGTCGGTCGGCGTCGACCCAGAGACGATCTCGATAAACGCTCAGCGGAAAAAGGTCGGTGAATTTACCGTCCGATGTGTTGTCTGATTGTTCGCCGGCCATCAAACCTTCGATTTCTTCACAGGATCGCGGGGATCGCTGAGCGTGGTGCAAGCAGTCGACACGCTGGCCGCGATGGGCCAATCGGCTGCGTCGAACTTGTGCGACAGCCATTGATTGGCAACCGAAGTTTGGTCGTCATCCAAA
>CAYOZV010000252.1:0-1865 GCA_964408465.1 uncultured Pirellulaceae bacterium | reverse complement strand
GTCGAACTTGTGCGACAGCCATTGATTGGCAACCGAAGTTTGGTCGTCATCCAAATTGACCTTCAATTGATCAAACAGTTCCACATTCGCTAATTTGGCATGTTGTAAAAACAAGGCGCCCGTGTCGAACTCAAAACGTTTTTCAGGTTCTGGGATGGTCCCGTTAACCATCAACGCCGACAATTTTGAGAAGACGCAACTGGACACCAACAGTTGGGTTGCCAGATCCGCGACCCGCGACTGTTGCAGGCAATCGAGCCGGTCCGAACCACCGGTCGATTGACAATTACGTCCGAATTTTTTGATATGGTTGGCCAACCAGCGCGCGTGAAAACGAAGATGTTCGTGCTTCACTTCAATCGTCGGCGACGTTGGCAACATTTTTTCGGCGGCCTGCAACCAATTGGGTCTGTTCGGTTTTTCATCGCGCGGGGCGCTGCTTTGAGTCCCAAAGCCATGGCTGGCGATTTGCTTTCGAAGCAGATCGTTGCTTCCTTCGGAGGTCAGGCTGTGGCGAACATCGCGGAAAAATCGTGCCAGCGGCCGGTGGTTGAATACGCTTTTGCCGCCACAAATATCCATCGCATCGTTCACCGCGCGATACAACGTTTCACTTGCAAATAGTTTTAGGATCATTGATTCGACGGCTAATGATTGCTCATCGCAATCAAATTCAGCCGCCGTGTGATAAACGGCCGATTCAAGTGCGTAGAGATCTGCAGCGACGTTGGCGATCTTCTGTTTGACCTGATCGAAGTTGCCGATCGTTTGGCCGAACTGCGTCCGCGTGTTGGCCTGTGCCACCATTGACTCCAGTAGAAATTTCAGCCCACCGACCGCGGTCGCCGCAAACGCAATCCGGTCAAGAATCGCCGATGACTGGACCATTTCGATGCCGGCGCCTTCGTTGCCCAGTAAATCCGAATCAGTAGCGTTGACCTTTTCGAAAGTAATCGTGCCGATGGAAAGGCCTTTGAGTCCCAGTTTGTTTTCGGTTTGGGTTTCAACGGTGATGCCTGCAGATTCAGCGGGAACGAGAAAAGAACTTACGTTTCCTGTCGGTCGGTAATCATCAGGGGTGCGTGCCAGCACGATGAACAGATCCGCGTTACCGCCGTTGGCGATCCAGCGTTTTTGGCCAGAAATTTTATAACCCTTGCCAGATGGTTTTCGATCGGCGGCGGTGTGGATGTTGTGGATGTCCGAACCGGCCAATTCTTCGGTGATGGCCACCGCGCCCGTTTTGTCGCCTGAGACGATCGCCGGTATCCACTGCTCCTGCTGCTCAGCCGTGCCGTAGGTTTGCAATAGGTTCAAAACCAGGCAGCTTTGCAGTCGAACCATCGCCGCCGTCGAACCGCAGTGGCCGCCGATGATTTCCAGGACGCGGCAAAAACTGGACGTCGACATTTTGTTGCCGCCGTATTTTTTGTCCACCGTCATTCCCAACACGCCAATGTTGCCCATCCCTTTGACGATCCCCGGCGGAAGCAAGGCGTGCTGGTCGATGCGGTCGGCGAAGACAAACTCTTGGCAATAATTTTTCGCTTTGGCAACCATCGAATCGCCGGCGGCGATCATGTTTTCAGGTTGTTCAAAGTAGGGCATGATTTTGTCGACGGCAAACTGCCCCGCGAACAGTTCCTGGGCGAAACTGGGCGCGCGGACCGCGTCGGTGGAAGCGACCGAAATGGTGGGGGCTTTGCCGATGGATGCCGGTTTGGAAGCCTTGCCGGCGGAAGAGTCAGGGTGCTTGTCAGCCATTTTTAGCGCGGTCCTTCAGCGGTTTGGGAGGGATGCCAATCAGGCTATCCCAAGTAAGGGCTGGATGCAATGTTCGGCTCTGTTTTCGAGTAAAAATGGGG
>CAYOZV010000251.1:0-5863 GCA_964408465.1 uncultured Pirellulaceae bacterium | reverse complement strand
GCGATGAATCGCGTGGCTCTTTTTTTGTTTTCTACCCGCGTACCCTTGTTCCTAGGCTCCCGCCTGGGAACACACTTCTTTCAAGGCTCCCGCCTTGCGTCCGCCGCGATCAAAGTCCAACCTTCTCACTTGCACCGCGGCAGCCCCCCCCGGAACGAGAGGATCTGGTCAGTCTGGTCCCTTCAATAAACAAAACCGAAAAGCAGAAATCTAAAATTCATCCAACTTCTCCGGCCGCTCGACTTCGTCAATCGAACCTTCAACCCAAATCGAACCTTCTCCTAAATTGAGTCTCACATCGAACCGAAGCTCTCAAAATGAGACACCAAGAAAGGCAAAGTTGAAAATCTAGCTCAAAAACGCGGGGAACATCGCCATTTTCTTGGCTGGCATAGGCTTTGCTATTTCGAAGAATCGGAATGGGCATTTACGCCTTAACTCTTTTCACCGTCGTCTCAAAGGTGGCCCATTCAGCCCGCCTACAAACAAAGTGCGTTCTAGCTTCCTGCTTGAACGCACTTTTTTTCGTTTTGTAGGACCGGTTCCCACCGACCCAAACGCTCATTCCCAGATAGACCTCGTTCCTGGGCTCCCGCCTAGGAACGCGCTAACTGGATGGCTCCCACCATCCGAACCACCGGCAGGCGGGAGCCTGCAAGGTAGTGCGTTCCGAGGCAGGAGCCTCGGAACGAGGCGGATACGTGGCCGGTGGGAACCGGCCCTACAGCCAGTTTTCAATGAACACGGATCCTCGTTCCTAGGCTCCCGCCTAGGAACGCGCTAACTGGATGGCTCCCACCATCCGAACCACCGGCAGGCGGGAGCCTGCAAGGTAGTGCGTTCCGAGGCAGGAGCCTCGGAACGAGGCGCTCGGGCACCGAGGCGCGTGGGTCAGGCCGGCATCTAATGCACGCGTTGCCCTGGTTTCGCACCGTCATCCGGCGACAGCACGAACACTTCCTCACCACCGGGTCCTGAAGCGCAGACCATGCCTTCGCTCAATCCGAACTTCATTTTGCGCGGCTTCAAATTCGCCACCATCACCACCAACCGGCCCTCAAGTTCTTCCGGCTTATACGCCGCCTTGATGCCCGCGAACACCGTCCGCTGATGGTTGCCGCCTAAGCCCAACGTCAGCTTCAGCAGCTTCCGCGCATCTTCGACATGTTCAGCCTTGAGCACGCGCGCCACGCGCAGATCAACTTTCACGAAATCGTCAATCGTACATTCATCGGCCAACGGTTCATCCGCCATCGGCTGATCGCTGTCGTTGTACTTGCTTGCCAGTGCTCCGGTCGCAGCAGCCGCGGCGGCTTCTTCTTGTTCTTTTTGAGTCTCATCAACCATCTTTTGAATATCCTTAGGTTCAATTCGTTTCATCATGTGTTTAAATTTACCGACCGGCGTTCCCACCAACGGCGTTTTTGATTTTTCCCAGTCGTCCAACGGATCCCCCAGCAACTCCGCCGCCATCTCCGCAATCTCGGGCACAACGGGGCTCAGATAGATCATCAACTGGCGAAATAAGTTCAGCGCGATCGTGCAAACGTTCTGCAGCTCGTCCGCCTTTTCGGGGTCCTTCTTCAGTACCCACGGCGCCGCGTTCTCCACAAACGGATTTGCCCGATCAGCACATTCCAAAACCAAACGCATCGCGCGGTTGTAGTCACATTGCTCATACGCCAACGCAATCTCGTCACCGGCAGCCGCCGCTTGCTGAAACAAACCGCCATCATCGGGATAAGACGGCGACAGACCGGTTTGCCGAACAAATTTTGCACTGCGTGATGCCAAATTGACAACCTTGTTCACCAAATCCGTGTTCACTTTGGTGACAAACTCATCGAAGTTCAAGTCAATATCATCCAACCGCGATCCCAACTTCGAGGCGTAGAAATAACGCAGCGCCGTCGGGTTGACGTGTTTGAGATAGGTCTCCGCTTTAACAAACGTTCCCTTACTCTTGGACATCTTTTCGCCGTTGACGGTCAAGAATCCGTGAATGTGAACCTTCGTCGGTAAAGTTAGCTCCGCCGTTTTGAGCATCCCGGGCCAAAACAGCGTGTGGAAATATGTGATATCCTTGCCGATGAAGTGATGAATTTCCGCTTGATCGTTCTCCCACCAATCGCTTAGTTGCTCGCCGTTTTTCTCGCACCATTGCTGTGTGGACGCAATGTAGCCAATCGGTGCATCGAACCAGACGTACCAATAGTTACCGGGACTATCGGGAATCTCGAATCCAAAATACGGAGCAGGGCGGGAGATATCCCAATCACGCAGTTTCTTGGCCCCTTCTTTATCTGCGGGGTCGCCCAAGAAATGGCCCTTCAAATAATTCGCCACCTCGGGCTGAAGATGATCGCCGTCTTGGCTCCACGTCCGCAGGAAATCATGCATTTGTTCCAGTTCGATGAACAAGTGATTCGCCGTACGTGTCTCCGGCGTCGTTCCCGAAAGCGTGCTGACGGGGTCGATCAAATCCGCTGGCGAATAAGTCTCACCACACTTGCTGCAATTGTCGCCAGGCTGGTCGGGGGTTTTACATTCTGGGCAAGTCCCGTTCACAAATCGGTCGGCCAGGAACACGCCCTTTTCGACGTCGAACAGCTGCTCGATCTCCTTTTCCTTGACTAGGCCAGCGGCGCGGATCTTCTTCCAAATGCGCTCGCATTGCTGTTTGTTCTCAGGGCTGTTGGTGCTGCCGTAGTTGTCAAACTCGATTCCAAATCCAGCGAAATCGCGCTGATGAGCGACCTTAGAATCGGCGATGACTTCTTCTTCGGTCCGGTTCTCGCGCTGAGCCCGAATACTGATTGCGGTGCCGTGCGTATCGTCGGCACATATATAAATGCACTGGTGGCCGCGCAGTTTTTGAAATCGCACCCAGATATCGGTCTGGAGGTACTCGACCAAATGCCCCAAGTGAATCGGCCCATTGGCATAGGGCAGGGCAGCGGTGACCAGGATCTTGCGCTTGCTCGGTTTACTCATTATCTTTCCATTTGTTTCTTCGGGGAACTCAGCATCTGACATAACACTCTGAGCGGCAGGGCGCTAGCCGCCGGTTTGTTTGCCAAACCTTTTCCCGATGTTTTCTTCTTTCGCCCCGCACCCGCGGCTAGCGCCCTGCGGCTCAGAACACCAAGAAGCTCTTTCCATTTCGTGTATCCCTACTCTCAACCGATTATTCTAAGCAATTCACGGCAAAGACCACAGGCGGCAATGGAGACAATCAAGAGGGGCAATAAGTTCAACGTACGTAGCACGGATTTTCAATCCGTTTTAGTGATTTGGCTTGCCAACGGATTAAAAATTCGTGCTGCCGTCGCAAGAAAAAAAGATGGAGCCGCACCACGAGCGCAGCTCCACCCCGGTTAGCCCGACACGTATCGTGCACGCGATCCGTGTCAGCCAAAGAAAATCGGTCGCGCCAAGTCAGCTATTTCTCAGCCTCACACTTGGCAATCAGCTCGTCCGCCGCGGAAGCCCCACTACCGCCAGCAGCCTTGATGCGTTTCAGATAAGGCAGGGCCTCGTCATAGTCCTTCAGCTCGACGAGGCTGCGGGCGATTCCCCAAGTCAGCGCGTTGGGCGTGCCGGATCCCTTCTCCTGAGTCTTCCAAACTTTGACCGCCGCACGCAAGTCCCCATTCTGCTCGTAACAGCGTGCCAGCCCATTCACATAGCCACCATGCTTTGGATTGGCCTTCACCAGACTCTCGAACATTGGCTGAGCTTCTTTGGTATTTCCTTGATTGAGTAAACAAAACCCCAACCCATTTTTTGCTTGCTCCATATTGGGATCCTTCGCAAGCGCCTTTCGAAATGACTCTTCCGCAGGCGCATTTTTTCCTTTGTAAAAATGCTGCCAACCCTTGGCTGCGTGAGCTTCTGCTGACGCCCCGTCTTCCACGTCGCCAGCCTCCGCTATCAACCTAGGTTCAAGCTTTGATCGCAAATCATCGTCAAGATTTTTCGTCTCCGCCGCTTTGACCATTGCATCAACGGTCTCTGCATCCGTCCCAGTTCTATCCAACTTTTCCAAGGTTGTTTTGGCTTTGTCATACTTCCCTTGCAGCAAATAAACTCTCGCCAATCCGTAGGTCCCCGCCGACGCTCCATTTTCCATCGCGCGACGCAAAAAAGGTTCCGCCAGATCGTACTCGCGTTTGGCAAGATAAGCCTGGCCAAGACCATTGAGCCCAGCCGGATGGGATTCTTCGAACTTTAAACACTTTTGAAATGACTCAATCGCCAAATCGTATTTCTGCTGCCCGAATTGGCTCCAACCAAGCCCGTTCCAAAGATTCGCATCCTCGGGCTCGGTCGCAAGCGCTTTGCCAAATTTTGCTTCCGCTCCGCCCTGATCTCCAGCCTTCCAAAGCGCCCATCCCTCTTTGCTTAGCTCCCCAGGACTTTGTCCTTCAGCAACGGCAACGCGTGCCACATTTGCTTCAGATTTCGAATCGCCATCGGCATCCGAATCTTGATTAAACAACACTAAAAAAAACAAACCAATCACCGTACCCATCGCCAGTCCTCCGTAGAGTAAGTTTCGACGCAAACGCTGTCGTTGCTCACGCTTCAACGACGCTTGCAGGATCGGATCCATGGAAGTCATGGCCTGATCCAGCTTCTCTTCTTCAGCAGGTCGATCGTCCGTCATTGTCTCGTGCATTTTCTCGACCATCGGCTAACCCTTGTTTTCTGGTGCTGTAGCAAATTTTTCGTAGCACGGATTTCCAATCCGTTTCGCGATAACAAATTAAAAATCCAAGCTAAGATTCATTTTCAAATCTGTTTGATAATTTCTGCGACGCTCGGCGAAGCGGCAGCTTCTGATTCTTCCTTTCCACCAGCCTTCTTTTGCTTACCCTCAGCAATGGCTTGAGTGGTTTCACTCTGTGCCGTGATTTCCTCACGCAGCGCCGCGATGACCTTATCCAATCGACTTCGAACCGTCGGATACGAAACACCGGCGTGCGTCGCGATCTCCTTCAGATTGCCGCTGGCCAACACGAACATCTCAATAAACCGCTGGTGAGCCGTCGGCAAATTCCCCAATGGAATCGAAGGAAAATCGCCCCGAACCTCGACTTGGCAACGCTCGCAACGGCAAGCAACGATATTCAGCGACTGGCTGCAGTAAGGACATTCGTTGGTGACTGGCAAATTCTTCATTAAACAATGTTTAACAAATGCGACACCGAACGTCAAATAAACTTAAAAAAACAGACAACCAAATAAACATTAGGCCAAAAAAGCAGCCCCCCAATGGACCGTCACAACTCGATTTCCAACGTTTTTGGCGATATCCGAGAAATCTGCGGGGATATTGAGACCGGCTGCGACTTATATGATGGAGTCCGAACTTTCGCACACTGAAACCTATTCCACCGCAACGCTCGATGTCACAAACGACCGCAATCGATTGGCCTGAGATGCTTAAGGCGCATGAGCCTTGGCTGAGGAAGGTGTTGCGATGCCGCATCAGCGACGCGCACGCGGTGGACGACCTATTTCAAGAAATCGCCGTCGCCGTTTTTCGCCAACTCGAGACTCGGGATCACGCAAAAGGCTCAGCTGCAGCACAACCACGACACGACCGGAGTTCGTTCAAGAACACGCTGCCAGAGAACCCTGAAAAGGTCGGGCCTTGGCTGTACCGCGTCGCTATCCGGCAAGCCGTCAACTTTCACCGGAAACAATCACGCAAATCACAACCGAAAATCGTTAGCGATCTGGTCGTGCCAGCATCGTCTCCCGAACCGCTGGATTGGATGCTCCATCAAGAATCGGATCAAACGATGGCCAGCTGCATCGCACAACTTAACGATGGCGATCGCGAAATTTTGATGCT
>CAYOZV010000250.1:0-5915 GCA_964408465.1 uncultured Pirellulaceae bacterium | reverse complement strand
GTATCCCAATGGCACTCACTTTAACGACGTTTGCACCTCAACTTGACTTCGAAGCGGCTTGCTTCGGGTAGGGTGGGCTCTTGGACCAACCGAAACGGAAGAGTGATTCGGCTAAGCGCTAAATCTACGGTTCGTGTTCGACGCGTCACCCATCTAAGGTGACTGCCGTGACTGCCATTGGGCGGTATCCAGTCAACAGACGCAGCAACCGCCTACCGTTACGACGAACGCCGCGCTCTGGGATGAGCCAGTTCGTAGGCTTGCCGTAATCCGGCGGTGCTAACGTGGGTGTAGATCTGCGTCGTCACCAGCGATTTGTGCCCCAGCAGCTCTTGGACGCTTCGAATGTCCGCGCCGCCGTTGAGCAAATGCGTGGCAAAACTGTGGCGAATGGTATGAGGCGAAGTGCGCGAATCTAAACCCGTCAGCTTCAAATACTTTTCCAGCATGCGGCCGATACTGCGGGTCGTCAATCGTTGGCCGAATTTATTCAAAAACAATGGGTCGCCGCCGTCGCCCGCACGCTGCTTCACGGCAGGGACGCGATTGCCCATCCACTGCTCAATCGCCTTTATCGCGAAACTGCCCAACGGTGCCAACCTCTCGCGCTTTCCCTTACCACGGACTCGCACAAGCCCGTCTTCCAGATCGAGGTCATCCAGATTGATGCCAACCAATTCACTCACGCGCAGTCCAGCGGAATAGAGCGTTTCAAAAATCGCGCGATCGCGGTTGCCCATTGGATCCGAAACGTCGGGAGCAAGTAACAGTTTGCCGACCTCATCAGTGGTCAGAAAGTGGGGCAGCTTCCGCTCTCGACGCGGATTACGAAGCGGTTTGGCAGGGTTGGAATCGCACACGCCCTCACGCTGAGCAAATCGAAAGAAACTCCGCAGCGATGCCAACCGCCGCGCAACGGAACTTTTGGCGTAACCGGCCTGATGAAGTGCCGCCACGTAAGTCCTTAGATCCTGCGGCGTCAGTTCACCGGGCGTCGGGATGCGACCGAGCGTGTCCTGGAAATACTCGATCAGGATTTCTAAATCTTCGCGATAGGACTTGATCGTGTAATCAGACGAATTACGTTCGATCTTTAGATAACGCAGAAAACGTTCGGTAGTTTCTTGCATGCTACCAAATGGGTTCTTCACCGTGGAAATCTTCGAACCCAGAACACTCGCCGCGCCCTGCATTGGGGTAGTTGATGTTCGGAAAGTCGACCGGCGGTGGCGGTTGTTGGGTGGCCTTGCGAACTTTTTGACTAAGCACCGCAGCATCATACCAAGAAAAATTTAGCTCGCTGTTGGAAGCGTATTTCCCCAGCGTCCGAAGCAATTCTCCCTTGCGTTGATCATTGAACAGGAAGATGTATCGCTCTTCACCCTTCACAAGTGCTACTACGTTGACGTCTTTTGACACGCTGTTCCTGCCAATTCATAAAAACCCAATACGCGATGCGGAATCACATCCCCTAGGTCTTCCATCGGCAGCAATTTACGGCAACAGTATTACCCATCGCAAATAGCGGCGCTTAAATTAAACGGGGCTCCAGCGAACCATAACAACCCTAACGAACGGCAATCGGCAAAAGTGATTCCAAGACTAATCCAAACAACCGGACTTCTCGTGCAATCACCGCTGACGCTGTCAAACCCAATGCCCAACGCACTAGGCCTCACGCCTCACGCCTCACGCACTAGGCCGTTTGTTAACTGGACCGCTTTTCCAATCGCCGAGCGATGGCTTCGGCAGGGATCGGCGTCACTTCGGCGTTGGCCACTAAATCAGTCCGCAGGATGTCAACTTCCTTCTTGCCCGCTGGCATTGTGAACTGCACGATATACGCACCGATCTGCAGCCCCTGAGCATCGTAAACCGGTGGCCAAAAATCTTCAGCACGAGTCGCCAACGCGCGGGCCAGCAATCGAGTCGCTCGTCCAGAGAAACCACCCAGCACCATCTCCAAACGCCCTTGAGATTCGCGGTGCACATAGAAAACAAACGCGACTTCCTCCCGCGCTTTATCATTGCCACAACGAATCCACTTGCCGGCGGCGTCTTCGTAATAAAGGCCCGCTTTGAGGTTCGAATCGGCCTTGCTGAGGTTCAGCCCCGAAATACAAGAGGCCGGATGCGGATCGTCATCGCGGTAGCGTAAAAAGAACGGCACCGCGCGGTCGGCAGAAGATTCCACATTGTCTTGACTGGCAAACGGATCGCAGTTGAAGGCTCGCGCCAGCACAATCTCAACCACGGGATTACTTTTGGTCGATCCAATGCCGACCAGCGCTTTATCCCCTTTTGAATCTGAGAATCCGTCGTAAACGCTTTTCGCGCGACGTGACACTTCCGATTCTTCGGCTTGGCCAGGGCTCCAGACCAGCGATTGTTTAAGATGTTCCGGTTGCGGCAAGTTATCCGATGTAATCGTTGCCATATTGCCATCGGACTTACGAAGCTTCGCTGTGCCACCAAGCGTTGTGACACCGTTGAGCAGCTCACCCAGCAAAACGGAATCCGACGCAACAACATACGAGACGTCCGGATTCTCCGCTGAAACGTCTTTGCGGACGCCGACGCACATTTCCAAACGTTTGCGCCGAGCCAGCAGTTCCCAAAAATTCTCAGGCTCCACCGCGAACAAAGCGCCCGGCAGTTGCTCGGCGGTCGCGTGCCCGTGCTCGATCAAGAAATCGCAAAGCCGCGAAAGTGCCTTCAAAGGAATGTACTTCACTTCATTCTTCAAAAGTGCCGCCACCTGATGCCGGTCCAGCCCCGTGTATTCGACGATCGCCTTAATGGTTCCCGGACGCTTCCGCGGATCTGGAACGTGACCTAATAATTCCGCTAAACGAAAACTGTATTGCATTTGATCGACTCGAAAAGATGTTAGGTGATGGGTTGAGCGTAATGGGCTGGCCAAAACTTCCGCAGGCCAGTGCTCTTTTAAGCCTCAACCAACGCACGTCGCGCCGCAAGTTTTAGGCAAAACAAGCAAACACTAAATTGCGGGGTTGTTAGCTGCATTAAACCCACGATACGCTACTCAATGATGGCTTCAACCCCTTTCCTTTCAATTGGGCTGAAATTCACCTTAAATACTTACGTTTTGGGCGATTTTAAGAGCCATAACCAGCCGGTTTTTGGGGCGGCGAACTTTAGCCAAAAAATCCTAGACGGCCAATTTCCACCAAAATCCATCTGGCTGCCTCTTCTTGATCCTGATAACGTCCGCCCGAATCACCTGAGGCCCGCCGTTTTCTGGGGCTTAGTAATGAACGAGTCGAAATTTGGAGCAAGCATGAGTAAGCGTTTCCCACAGAGTATCCCAATGATCATGGCGGCGTTGATAGCAACCACCATTCTGGGAGATGTGTCGTTGGGTCAGCTGAGGCTACCGTTTCGAGGCAATCCATCCGAGGCTCAACGCCCCGCCGACAACGGCACCAGTCTTAAACTGAACGAGCGCTGCGGTCCTTGGTTGGTCATGTGCGCTTCGTTTTCTGGAGACGCCGGGCAACGCAAAGCCGAAAACTTAGCCCAAGAACTCCGTCGCAAACACGCGATGAATGCTTACGTGTATCAACACGTTTTCGATCACACGGAAAAATTGATCAACAGCGCGATCCCGACCTGGTCCATCGACGAAAAATCGAACTCCAACCACCATGTCGTTCAAACGAAAATGAAACCGGCGACCGAATCGTACATCCAAGAGTACGCCGTCTTAGTCGGCGATTTCCCTTCAGTCGAAGACGCGCGGGCTCAACGCATGCTCAAGAAAATCAAATCGCTCAGCAGCGATTCGATCGAAGCGTCACTGACCGGTGCCGAAGAATCGGGACTCTCGGCCGAACGCATTCGCAAGTGGCGTCATGAACCCGATAGTTCCATCGGCCACCGCGGTGCCAACCAAAGCGTGCTGGGAGCGGCGTTTCTCATGGCCAACCCAACACTACCGGATGAATACTTCAAAAAAGAGACCGTTGATAAATTGGTCTTAAAGATGAACAAAGGGGTCAAACACAGTCTCCTGAAAAATCAAGGCGTCTACACCGTGCGCGTCGCATCCTTTCAGGGTGAATCTTCATTCGACATCGGCACGATCGAGGCGAAAAAGCGCGAGTTCAATCTTATGAAAAAGAACAATCAGTCTTTGCGAAAAAGCAAACTGGTGGAGGCCGCCAAAAAGGCCCACATCCTCACCAATGAATTTCGCAAGATTGGCGTGGATGCCTACGAGTTCCATGACCGCTGTGAAAGTTACGTCTGTATCGGCAGCTTCGACTGGATCGCACGAGAAGACGAAAATGGAAACCGGATCCAAAATCCCGAAGTCGTCGCTTTGATCAAAAAGTACCGTGGCAAACCACAGACGATGCCAAATTTGCCGCCGGGCTACCAACCCTACGTGCTGCCCTCACTGGTGAACAAGAAAATCACCTGCGATGTGCAGCCCATCCCCGTGCTGATCCCCAAAGTGGCTCATAAATCTACCGCGGCCAAACTGCTCGACCGCTGGAACTAAATTTTACAACCACCACGCCCGTCTTCTCTTCCAAAAGTCAGTCGCATGTTAAGATGCGGCTGACTTTTTTCTGTTCAACATCACCCCAGTATCCCGACATAACCGTCAGGCTTGGACCATGATTCTCTATCTGACCAAAGACCTTATGCTCGCCTCCAACGTCCGTTCGGTCGCCGGCAGCGCGAACATAGATCTGACAATCGTCCCCACCGCCGAAAAACTGACCGAACAAATCAATTCATGTGATGACTTAGACAAAGTCTTAATCGATTTGCAAACGCCCGGCCTCACACGCGCATCGTTTCCGCAGATCGTCGCCGCGTGCCATCCCCATTCGGTGCCGGTAATCGGGTACGCCCAACACGTTCATGTCGACCTCATCGAAGCAGCGCAGTCAGCCGGTTTTGCCGCCGTTTATACGCGCGGCCAAATGAACGGGAACGTCGCGGCAATCCTAAGCCAGTAACCCCGCCAATCCACCCTTTCGCGTTTCGCCTCTCGCGTTTCGCCCCTCGCCTCAACTCCCGTCGATCAGCCCACCAATTAAAACGGCCAGCGTTTACCGATGGCCTTGGCTTGCAGTTGGACCAATTCCTTGATGCTGCCTTTGGCTAATTTAAGCAACGACGCCAGTTCTTTCTCGGAGAAGGTGGCTTCTTCGCCGGTGCCCTGGATTTCGACGAATTGACCTTTGCCGGTCATGATCACGTTCATGTCCACCGCCGCCGCGAAATCCATTGGATAATCCAAATCCGATACCGGCACGCCATCCACGATGCCAACACTGATCGCGGCAACCGAATCGCGTAAGGGAAACTTCTTCGGGTCCGGCAAAGTTTTCTTCACCGAAATCAAGGCATCCACCAGCGCGATCATGCCGCCGGTGATGCTGGCGGTGCGAGTGCCTCCGTCGGCCTGCAAAACATCACAATCGACGGTGATCTGCCGAGGCCCGAGTGCCTCCAAGTCAGCGACCGCCCGAAAACTACGTCCAATCAGACGCTGGATTTCGGTCGTTCGGCCGTCGACCTTGTTGCGGTCTCTACGTTTGCGCGGACTGGTACTGCCGGGCAGCATGTTGTACTCCGCCGTGATCCAGCCCTTGCCGGAGGCCTCCATCCACGGTGGAACTTTTTCGTCAACGCTGGCCGTACACAGCACGACCGTTTCCCCACACTGATACAGCACGCTGCCAGCGGTTTTGTTGGTGAAGTTACGTTTGATTTTTACCGGACGAATTTCGTTGGGCCGACGTGACATGGTTGCAATCTGATCTGGGTGAAAGGGGTTTTTAAGGAGCGATTTAGGAAGCCGTTTCGAGAGCCGTTTAGGCTCAATACCGTTCAATGAAGGCCATTTTCGTTTAACGACAAGCCGGCAGGCGACC
>CAYOZV010000249.1:0-6025 GCA_964408465.1 uncultured Pirellulaceae bacterium | reverse complement strand
AATATTCGCCCGACAAAAGATTACGGGATCGGCGAAGCAGCCGGGGACAGCGGCTTTACTATTGATAGTAAAGTCGCCGTCCCGGCTACTTAAGGCGCTTCGATTAAACGCCGCCGACGCACCGGTCGCAACCGAATTTCGTTAATGACGAATCAAGCTGAAGAAACGTCATCAAAACGTCATCAAAATATTGGCAAAATGAATGCGCTGTTCTCCTACCGCTGCGTGTATCATCTCAGCCCCGACCTTCATATTTTGGAAACAAAGATGCCACTACAAGCAATCGAAATCCCTGACACGATAAAAAACATCCAGCACACGTCAGCCGCCGCCCGGCTAATCGACATCGCCAATGAAAGAATCGAAAAATTCATGCTGGCAGAAGATCGTGTGTCGGACAATTTTGTCCCTTGTGACTTTCACCTGCTGGATCAATCACTGACTTGGATTCAGCAAAACCACTTACTGACGGGAGACCGTTTTTGCGAATTCGGTGCCGGGTTCGGCGTCGCCACACTGCTGACTTCCCTGCGAGGAATGGAATCTGTCGGAATCGAGATCGAATCGAACCTGGTCGATCAGGCCAGCCAGCTTGCAGACGGATTGGATCTATCCGCCAAATTCTACTGCGGCAGTTTCGTACCGCGCGGCACCTCGACGATTACCGATCTTGGCCGCGAAGTTGAGAATGTCGACACGATTGAAGGCGATATCTATGAAGAGATTGGATTGGGCTTAGAAGAGTTTGATTTGTTCTTCGCGTTTCCTTGGCCGGGCGAGCACCACTTTTTCGAGGCCGTGTTCGAAGCCGGTGCCGCTGTCAATTCTCTGTTGTTGAGTTACCGAGGCCGCGATGGAATGCACTTGGTTCAGAAGACTTAGCACACGCCTTTATAAAAAAGAAGACGCCCGCCCACATCGCTGGCTTATTCAAGCACAATCAAAAACAAACGCGGTGAAAAATTACTGGCGATTACCTATGCTTGTTTCCGCCCACCGGTGTTGAGATTCTTGAAGAACCGAATCGGCCTTTGCAATCCAAGCCATCGGGCCGCCAGACTCGTAACCTAATCGCCCGACGATCGAGCCATCAGACCGCACCATCAAAATCGTGGGGTATCCCTTCAGCAGCGGCTCAAAATGCTGCTTCAATTTCTTGTTTTGTTCAGCAACCCTTGGAGCCAGTTCGTGGTACTGCGGAAAATCAACCATGACTTTGATGACGTTCGCGCTCGACCAAGATTCGAATTCAGGAGTCTGCAATATCTCTTGCTCAAGCCGCTGACAGTAACTGCACCAGTCGCTCCCCGAAAACACGAACATGATCGGCTTTGCCGTGGCGGCCGATTGCTCCACCGCGTCATCAAAGGACTCCACCCAGCCAGCTGAATCACTTACCGAACCGCTTGTCGAATGGCCTGCTGAATCGCCTAGGCTGATTGCAACTTGGGCTTCTGCTTGTCCAGTGGCGATCGCAGTTAAGAAACTGGCGGCTAACGCAATCATCATTGCAATGGTTTTGAGGTTCATCCGTGTGTTGGCGCTGTGCTTAGAATTCATTTCTGGCTCTTTTTAAGTTTGTTTGATTCGGTCGGAGGCCCCACTTATTAATGCGGGATACACAAGAGACGCCGATCGCCATTTGTTACTTACCGGCAGTGGAGAGATTTTCTTTGACAACCCAAATTCACATTCTGATTATTCTGATTGCACTCCCATTGCCGCAAATGAAATCTACGAGCACTCACAATCGAATTCAGCGTTGGTTTTGTTTACTATTGAAGAAAACACGATTTCGTTATCTGATTCACAAAGACATCGCCCAAAGAATCCGATAGATGACCAAAGACATCCGAATTGCCCAAACACATGCTGGTAGAAAATGACTTTCATGAAGAAAAAAACAATTGCGTTCGCCGCGGGGCTGGTCATGCTAAGCGCGACGATCAGCGGATGTTGCAGCGGCCCCAACTGCGGCTTGCTTGGCAAAAGCAGCACCACACGGCAACAGGTCCTTACTCCCTCAGCATGTTCCACGTGTTCGTTGCCGGTGGCGATCGACCAATATCGTGCCGATGTCGCACCCGTTCCCAATGTTGTTGATCTTGCCCCGACACGAGTCGCGCGAGCCCCGCAACTTCTGCCCAGCTGGGTGGGAAGCAGCCCTGTTTCAACTCCCAAAAGCTGCGGCAGCACCTGAGGCCGTTAATCCATGCATGGTTCATGCATTTTCGACCTCCGCTTTAACAGATTTAGCGAACCGGTGAACTTAAGAAACGAAACGCCGAATTTCCAAGTTCCGGCCGCTAGGTTTTTCTCAATTTCGCACTCGAAAAAGAAAAAGCTAAATCATCTCCGCCCAACACAGCCAATCCAAACCGAGCCGAGCCGAGCCTTTTAGGTTTGACAATCCACTAGTAACGCGTGATCGTCTCATGCAAATTTAATATCACACGACACGTCTGGGCGTAGGCTGCCAGTTTGGGAAGGTCGATGTCTGAGATATCCACGCGACCGACCGACATCAACCGTTTAGCCTCCTCAGGATGCCGTTGAAAGTACGCCAGCTGCCGGGTGAAAAGTTTTTGCTGACCGCTTAACTCCTCCTGAGAGGGCTTGCGCGCGAGGGCCTTTAAATAAGCGGCGTCTAAGAACTTGGAGAAATCATCGCAACCGCATTCGGCAATCAGGTTTGCCGCGAGGTGATTGGATGCTTCGACAAACGTCGGGTCGTTCAACAGCGTCAGCGCTTGTTGGGGACTGTTGGACAGCGGGCGATCGGCGGCGCATTCGTCGCGGCTGGGCGCATCGAAATTGACCAGCATCGGATGCAAAAACGCGCGCTGCCAGTGCATGTAAACACCGCGCCGGTACTGCCGCCAATCATCGCTGGCGTTGTAAACTCGGGGTGGAAACTGAATCTGGCGATAGTGCCCCGCAGGCTGATAAGGGAAAACGCTGGGGCCGCCGACGTAATCGGTTACCAATAAATTGGCAATCGACAGCGCGTTGTCACGAATCGCTTCGGCCTCTAATCGGCGCGGCGACTGCTGAGACAGCAAACGATTGTAGGGATCAATCTCGTTCAGATCATCCCGGACCGCAGCGGCCTGGCGGTAGGTTTCGCTGGTGACGATTAACCGGACGAGGTGTTTTACATCCCAACCACTTTCGACAAACTCGCTGGCCAACCAATCCAGCAACCGCGGATGGCTGGGCCATTCGCCTTGGTTGCCCAGATCGTCGATGACGCCCGAAAGGCCGGTTCCGAAGAATTGTTTCCACGTGCGATTCACGAAATGACGCGCCGTTAAAGGATTCTCCGGTGACGTGAGCCATTGGGCCAATTCGAGTCGAGTGCGACGTTGGTCCGCGTTTTCATCGTCGGCGGAATCGGACGAAATTAACCCCGGTAAAAATTCGGGAAAACCTGGAGGTGCCAGTGCGCCCGTTTTATCTTGCCAGTCGCCGCGCGGCAGCACCCGCGAGACGGGGATTTTTTCTTTGGGGATCGCTTGGGCGACCATCGTCATCGCCTTGCCACAACGTAACTGAACAATGCGTGCGCGAAACTTTTGGCTGGTCTCGGATTGCTTTTCCAATGGCACCGTTGAACGATGAAAAGCAGACACCAGCCGCGCGTTCTGAGCCTCGGTTCGATTTCCGGGCGTCTCCGCCGCCGCGTCGAGTAATTGGCTATCACCGGCATCCCAACCGGCGATTGCTTGCCCGATCGGCGTCACCGACAGGCGAACCTGCCCCACGTCGCTGCTGTCGATTTCAATTTGAAGTGTTTGATCGGGACTAATTTCCACCGGCGCGTCAAAGTGATAAACGGCGGTGTGGGTGCGTCGCGCTTCGTCGCTGGGCAGCTGCCAGACGCTGGGGCCTGATCGCCAGACACTTGAAAGTTCAGCCGTTTCCCGCCCACTGGCGTAAGCGACCGGAGCGCGACGATCGGCTTGAGACCAAGCGAAGGTTAGAGCCTGTCCATCGCCCTCAGCCGCCGCGCCCTCGGGCTGGTCGGGCTGGTCGGGCTGGTTGGGTCGGTCGGTCTGGTCACCAGCAACTTCGTCCACTTTCGCATCGTGCAGTGTTGCCCGGACGCCGCCGATCGTGAACCGTCCCTCTTTGGCGCGCCCCACAAAACCTCCGTGGCTCTCATGAGCCAGCACTTCGACCCGAATCGAATTGACAATCGTTTTCGAACTCACGCATGTTGCGACGCGAATGAGCTCTTTTGTTTTTGGTTTTGGTTTACCTTCCTCTTTTGGTTTTTCGCTTTCGCCGTATTTTGGTTTTCCAGTCAACACGATGGATCCATCCGCGACGACCTCGTGCTTTGATCCCAAGGACGCGGTCACACTTTCGACCTCCAACGGAATCCAACCGCTGGGCGACTGTTTCAATTGTCCCAAAAGTTCTTGGCACCACTTATTGAAATTCCCATCGGCCAGAATTACTTCTCCTAGTTCCTTGAGCAGTTGCCGGTCGCGCAACTGTTCTTGCACTGACATTTCTGCCCGCAACGATTCACTGTTGACTCGCATTTCTGGCGGGAAAGGATAGTTATTATTGAACCCCTTTAGGTCAGAGTTGGGCGTGTATTGGTAGCTGGTGTAAACGCCCCACTGCCTTAAGTCATCAAAGAACGCGCCGAACGAATAAAAGTCACGCGCCGAAAAAGGATCATATTTGTGGTTGTGACACTCGCAACACCCCAGCGTCGACCCCAGCCACGCCGTGCCGAGGGCTCTGACTCGGTCAGCACGATACTTGGCCAGATACTCGCCCGGTTGAGCCCCGCCCTCGCGCGTCATCATGTTCAACCGTAAGAAACCAGTCGCAACCAGTTGTTGATCTGTCGGCTGGGGCAACAGATCGCCGGCCAGTTGTTCGCGCGTGAATTGATCAAACGGCATGTTGTCATTGAACGCGTTGATCACGTAGTCGCGATAGGGGAAAATCCGTTGGTTCTGGTCGCCATGAAATCCAACAGTGTCGGCAAATCGCACCAAATCCAACCAGAAACCGGCCATTCGTTCACCGTATTGTGGCGACGCCAACAAACGATCGACCGCACTTTCATAAGCCCTGTTCGAGTCATCATCCGAGTCATCATCTAAAAACGCTTGCAGCTGCATCGGCGTGGGTGGCAGTCCGATCAGATCGAGGCTGAGCCGGCGGAGGAGTGTGGCTCGATCTGCAGAGGGTGACGGTTTGAGATCGTCCTGTGCCAAGCGTTCGGCAACGAAGGCGTCGATTGGATTTGCCGTTTTGGATTCAGGCAAGGTTGGAACCGACGGACGAACGATAGGCTTGTAAGACCAATGTTGTTCGTACTGTGCCCCCTGTTCGATCCACCGGCGGAAGAGTTGTTTGTCTCGGTCGGATAGCTGGTGATGAAAATCGGCCGGCGGCATTTGATCGCCTGTTTCGCTCTGCCCAGTGATCCGAAGATAAACTTCCGACTGTTCCGGTTTGCCGGGCTTGATCCCAACGAGATCGTCATCGGAGGGCAAAACGCCGGTTGCCGTTTCGAACGAGGTCAACAGAAATGCGCTTTGATTGTTTTTGACGTCGGGACCATGACATACAAAACACGTTTTAGACATGATCGGACGGATGTGAGCGTTGAAGGTTACTTTCTCTGGGATGGGAGCGTTTGATTCATGATCATGCGTTTGGGCATTGGTTGTGATGGATGTCAGGGCAAGAACAATCGCGCACGCAAACAGACGAACACACATTTGCTTGCGTAAAATTTCAAATGGTTTCATGATTCATTTTTCGTTGTGTCTAAATATGGCTTTGAGCAAACAGCGTGAGTCCGCGATGGTTTCAATTTCAGGTTTACCCATCATCTTTTCTCCGACGTACTGAGCGGCATGGCGCTAGCCGCTGGTTTGGTTGTCTCACCTCTTCCCGATGTTTTCTTCCTTCGTGCGGCACCCGCGGCTAGCGCCCATTGCACTCACTTTAGATGGGTGACGCGTCGAACACGAACCGTAGATTTGGCTCTTAG
>CAYOZV010000248.1:0-6199 GCA_964408465.1 uncultured Pirellulaceae bacterium | reverse complement strand
GTGTAGGGCCGGTTCCCACCGGCCAAGCGGGGCAAACAAACTCCCAACCCCGAAACCAATCCTCCATCAAAATCTGCGCTAGAAAAACAACAACGGCCGGTAGGAACCGGCCCTACTCTCCTGTCGATCCTTCGATCATTTTGAAATTTGGCTGCTGGCAATGATGACCGCAGGCCCAATTTTGCTCATAAACCCCGCGCTCTACCCAGCGGTGAAAACTTGATGTTGGCCAATCTTTGGGGCACTCGCAGTAGCCATGTTTCACAGGATTGAAATGAATGTAATCAAAGTGCTGGTCGAAATCGTCATCCTCTTCGATCGTGTGTTCCCAAAATTTTGGCTGCCACACTCCTCGTCTACCATCAGCGGCCCTACCTGCTGAGATCGCACATTCGGTTCCACCGTCGGCCAACCAGCGCTGCGTAAACTGAGTCTTGATCCATTGCCAACGGCCGGAGTAATTCGTATCGCCACGCGGCAAATTCCAAATGGCGTGAAGGTGGTCAGGTAGCAGCACGATGGCAGGCATTTCGAACGGATGCGATGCCTGACACTCACGGATGATGTCGCCCAGTAAATTTTTTGCGGAATCGGATTTGAAGATGGGACGTCGGTTGTCGGTGACGATGGTGAAGAAAAACGTTCCGCCAGGGACACGCGACCGTCTCCAATTTGGCATGTTATCACCATGGTTCAAGATTTGTACGAATCGCTGTGGCCGGTGGGAACCGGCCCTACCGCATTACCGGACGACGTGCGGGGATGCCTCCCGCCAAATCGCATCGTTGCCTGACAAATCAATCGGCAGTTTTTGGCCCGGCGTCACGTACACCAATTCGTTTCTCAACCGCTGATGCGAGTGCTGATCGTTGACCACCGCCGACAGCTCGTACTCAAGTTCCGCGTCGTAGTTATCGGTATCAAGCGCGATCTGTGAATTCCGCTTGGTCGCAACGTATTCAACCGGAATCGCATCGAACGTTTCGGCGTGTGGTTCAAATTGGCGAGCCGCTTTCTCGAGTGGACGTTCGAACGAACTCTCAACGACCGGCTGCCGAACCGCATTATCAAACACGATCGTTTCGTGATCTTCTTCGGCGTGCTGGACAGCGCCATCACCGAAGCGCACCGGTTTGGCTTGATTTTCAAACACGTCTTTGTGATCGGGGAGGATCCTTACATCGGCGCCCAATTCATGAAACAAATCCCGCATGTGATCGTGACAAGTGAACATCAAAATTTGGTAACCATTACGAGAGAAGTCGTACAGCACCTCCGCCGCGGCTCGGGTCCGCCGCCCGTCAAAGTTCACTAACACATCATCCAGCACCATCGGAATCACGGCGCCGCGTCGAGCATACGCCCCGACCAACGCCATCCGCAGGCTGAGATAAACGGCCTCCCGCGTTCCACGGCTCAGTTTATCCACAGGGATCGTTTCGCCTTCGTGATTGTCGACCAAAAGCTCTTCGCCGGTCAGTCGAGTCCAAATTCTCACGTAGTGATCTTCGGTCAGCCGCGTCAGATAATTCGACGCTTCTTTAAGCGTTTCAGGTTGCCGCTTGGATTCGTAGGTCTCGCGAATCATCTCTAACATCTGGGTGGCTACCGCCAGCTTCTGCCACTCTTTTTTCAACGCGGCGATCTTTGCATCGATGACATTCAGCTCCATTCGAGCTTCGTCCATCCGAGAATCCTCGCCCAAGGTTTTGACCTCCTGAAGGAATTCGCCGCGCTGCTGTTGAAGGCTGGCTTGATTGGCCTTGAGTTCTTCGATTTTGGCCAACACCGATTCCCAGCGCTTTTCCAATCCCGACTGCCCGTAGGCATCCATCAACGCGCTGATGTCGTCCTGTTTGTAATTCGCACCCAGGCCCGCGTCGATCTGTTCAGAAAGGTTATCCCGTTTCTGCATCAGCTTGCGACGATCTTTGTGCTTAATATCAAACTGGCGATAAAGCTCCTCCGAATCTGCCCCCACGCTGGTCAATAAACGCTGCCGCTTCCCCAGAGCCTTGTCAAGTTCACGCTTGGTCTTTTGCAAACGGCTGCGAAGCGTTTTGTATTTGCTGGCCAGTTCTTTGCGAGCACTCACCATCGAACGCTGGTCGTTGATGGCGCTGTTGATCTGATTCAGGCGATCGGTCAGGCTGTTGCTTTTGAACTGCACGCCGGTCTCATAAAGCATCGTGTTGATGCGTTGATTTAACGCCGTTAGTTCTTTCTGACGCTGATTCTTTTCAGAGGTCAACTGATCCAAACGAACACGAAAAGTACTGATACGCTCGCTACGCAAGGTAATCTCTTTGAGCTGATGTGGTTCCAGCGCGTCCGGCAAACCGGCCGTTCGCAAGGATGCTTTCCATTGACCACGGGCCGTTTCGATCGTTCGCTGTTGCGTTTGGATGTGACGCCGGACTTCTTCGGCCATCGCTTTTGATTTTTGAATTCGGTTTTCCATTGGCGCTAAATCTTGCAGACGCATCAAACGGCCTTCGGCGTCCTGCAGGTCCATATCCCACTGGCCAATCGCACTCGAAGGCAACTGACGTTCGATTTCTTCACGTTCATGCTTGGAACGTTTCATCTGTTGGCGGTTGATTTCCAACTGGTGGCGGAAGTCGTCCAGTTCGTCTTTGGCGATCTTCTCCCAGTGATACTTCAGCCCCATTGAAACAAAAAAGGCAATCAAACCGCAGATCATCAGCACCAAACCACCGGAGGTCGACGCGTCCGAAAATGCACCGCCCACGTTCAACAGGCCAAAGCCCAAAAGAATCATTCCGGCGATGAAGGCGAAACCAATGATCGATAACTTGTTGACCGGCAGCACCTGTTCGGCAACGATCGAATCGATATCGCGTTCCAAACCTAATCGAGAGCGATTGAGTTTGTCGATCTTTTCTTCAAGTTCGATTCGTCGCCGCAGCCGGCTGACTTGCTTCGACGTTTCTTCGTAGGATTCATTGGGATTGATATCGCCAAAGGAACTGCCGATACGCGTTTTGACCTGTTTAACATCAAACTCTGATTGATCTAACTCCTGCTTCAGCTTCTCCATCCGCTGGAGTTCTTTGGTCAGTTTTCCGCCAGAATCCTCCAGTTCTCGCAATCCGCGATTGCCGAGATCCTTCACGTCCTTGGCACGGATCTGAAGTTGGCTGCCCAGCCCGTCGACTTCACTGACGATGCCGTTTTCAATTTTGTCTATTTCTTCTTGCAGCTGATTGACTTGCCGCTCCAACGACTCCACCCAAGGCGAATGCTCGGAGATCGCTTCGATGCGTGATTTCTGTGCGTACAACTGGCGATTGATTGGCAACGCCAGCGCTTCTTTCTTGATCTTCCTGCGCTGGTCTTTGATCTGATCGATCCGCTCTTTCTGCTGAGTGATCCGCGCGTTGCACTGGTCCAATTCCTCGACGGACAGGTCGCGCGGATGTGGCAGCGTGCCAAACGCATTGATCTGCTCGATCACCAGACGCCGATTCTGCCAACGCTCGCTGATCTGAATCGCGATCTCCAGCAATCGGCTTTCGCGTTCGACTTGCTCAAGTTCAACGTCAATGTCGGACAACTGATGCGTGACGTCGGTGACTTCGGCGGCAATGCGCGACCAACGTTTAGACCGCTGTTTCAGGTCTTCGATTTCGCGTGTGAGTTTCGTGCGGCGAACGCTCAACAGGGTCAATTTGGATTCGTTCTCCGGATCCGAAGCCCAAATCTCTTCACGTCTGCGGCGCAGATCCTTCATCACGTCGATCAGCGAAACTCGGTCCATGCCGCTGGTCAGTTTATATAAGTGTTCCGCAGCGTCGGTCGAATTGAGCGCACCGAGTTCTTGGATTTCGCGCAGACCGATTGCAAACACATTGTTGAAAATTGATTCGTCAACATCCGACATCAGCGCGTTCAACTGAGCCCGACCGTGGACCGATCCATCGTTACCGTCGATGACGGTGAGGTCGCCGATGGGATCGGAGTGCCGGTTGGGATCGACGTAACGCTGGACTTCGTAGTTGCCCGTTGGCGTCAATAGATCGACGCTGCCGCCGGCCAATCCGCCGTACACCGGCGGCGTATATTTGTTCAACCGCTCCGGCGAGAACCCGAACATCATCGAACGGATGTACTGCATCATGGTCGTTTTGCCGGCCTCGTTTTGGCCACAGAACAAAGTCAAATGTTCTGAAACGCCATCCACCTGCAGGCCTTTCCAGACGCCAAATCCATCGACGCTTAGATTATCAATTTTCACCGCATGCTCTCCTGAGTTGTGATTGTGTAGCACGGATTTTCAATCCGTTTTCCGAAGACGGATTGAAAATCCGTGCTACGTTGCGCTCGGCGCATTTATTCAACTTCAATGCCAAGGTCAATTTCGCGGGCCCCGGCTTCGGCGACCTCTTTATGAGCCGCCAAGTATTCGATTCCGATCATGCCCGTCTTTCGCAGGATCGCGTCGCGACTGTCGCGGTTGACGTAGCCCACATTGGCCATCGCATCGCCTTTGATCGTCTGCGGCATGTACTGATGCAAGTTCAGTTTCAACGAATCGTCGCTTTGGTAACGCGCGACCGCCCGCATGTATTCGCCAAGGATCGTGTCTTCTTCATACCAGTTCGATGGCAGGCTCTTGGGCGCTTCGACCTTTACCTCCGTGGACCAAACGCCGTCTTCCCCGCGACCAAATTCGTCCCGCAGCCACTCCAGTAACTCCGCCGCCCATTCCACCTTGCGAATGCGTGGATTGAATTCTCCCTCGGTTGCCAGATACCAGCGCGTCAGGACCAGTTGGTCGGGGCAATCACTGATCAGCTTCATTCCGCGTTCGGTCAGGGTCTCCTTGAGCGACTTCATCGAAACGTTTTCGCTGATGGTCAGTTTCTGTGGAATGAACCGCACCGAATCGGTTTCCACCGTTTGCACGCGCAGCTTCCCTTTGGCGTCGACGCGGCAGAGTTTAAACCCGCGTGCGCCGGATTCTTGTGGTCGGCGGCCTTGGGGTGTTCCAGGATAGACGCCCAGCGTTTGCGTTTTTTCTAGCGTCGTTGCTTTGTGGACGCCACCCAACGCCCAGTAATGAATGTTGGGGCCGGTGAGGTGGCTGGCTTCGAATTGACCGTAGGTCATGGCGATGTTGAAAGTCGCGCTCTCGCTGCCGTCAAAATCAGCCAACGAACCGCGTTTGCAGTCGTATCCGCTGGCGAAGATCGCACAGATTCGCTTGCCGTCGCGCCGGTGTTCGATTTCATCAATGATCGAAGATGAAAACGTGATCACATTGTCCGGCAACGCGACGGAGCTGGGCCAGCGATCGGGGAAATCAAATTCGCCGCCACACCAATAGATGTGAATGTTCTTCTCAGCCAGTCGCTGAAACTCCGACAGCAGGAACGCGTAAGCGCGAGCGCTTCCCGATTCGATGTCAAACAGGTCGCCGGTCAACAAGACAAAGTCAACACGTTCGGCGATCGCCAAATCAAAGACTTTGCCGGCGGCATCGTAAGGCGCGTTGGCCAGTCGAGAGCGCAGATGGGCCGGCAGTTCGGTAAGACCTCGGATCGGTTGGTCCAGATGAAAGTCGGCGGCGTGAATGAATTTGATAGCGTCTGCCATCGGAAGCCCTCCTTGTGCCTCGTCAGCGATTTCGGTTTTGCCTTGGGCACTTTGGCCAGTGAGAACCGGCCCTACGCTTGCTGGCAAAGTATTATCCTCAAACATTAAAGATTGCCTAAAGTCTATCCAGTTCCCAACTCGCCTCCTATATCAAAGTGAATCAAGGCAGGGCAGGGGAGAGGGGAGTTGCTAGCAACGCTCCCCCCAATGGCTCGTGCCGAGTGCCCGTAGTGGATTTTGTTAAAAATCCCAGCCGCTGGTTATCCCTTAAAGAATCGGAGGGAATCGACATAAAACTTCCCCGCGGCATCTCGCAACATAACGCAGCATAACGCAGCATAACGCAGCATTTTTTAGAAGAGGATCCACTCTCCCCAACCGCCAAATCAGCAGGCTGAGCCCAGGATGACGAAAACTCGTTTAACGATTAGCCGCCAGGCCTCGGTGTTCAGGCGGGGCCAAACGCGATCGCCTGCCGGCTTGTCGTTAAACGACGACACGGCCCTTCCGTCATCCCAAGCTGAGCCCCATTTTTACTCGAAAACAGAGCCGAACATTGCATCCAGCCCTTACTTGGGAT
>CAYOZV010000247.1:0-6206 GCA_964408465.1 uncultured Pirellulaceae bacterium | reverse complement strand
TCCAGTTTCGATCGGGCGAACGTTTCGATCGGGCGAACGTTGCGATCGAGCGAACGTTTCGAAGTCAGGTTGGCGTGCAAAAGTCGTTAAAGTGAGTGCCGTTGGGCCGGCGTCAAACCAAATACGATTGGGCTGTCGTCCAACGACAAATGAGAAGTGCTTGGTTGCTATGAAGTATCGGCCTGCGTACGAACTTCTTCGGCCGCGCTGGGGCGAAAGTAAATAGGAGCCAGCGACCAAGGATCATCCACGTCCCCCTTCGCCAGTCGATGCTCCGCAATGTCGGCGACCGATTCAAGGTCACAGTTGCAGTCGGCATCTGCTTCGACGATCACGCCGTCGCGTGCGCCCAATTCGATCCGCAGTGGCTGAGGGACAATTTTCAGGCCAGGCCCTGTAAGTACGACCGTCCCGCTAATTTGCTCTGCCCACTGCTGAGCCGACACCAACTGGCTGTCGCCAAGTTTCTGGGCGCGCTGGTCGGCGGTGACTTCAAATCGTCCCACGAAGATCTGTTTGCGTTGAGCATTGACGACTGCTTCGACGATCTGTCCCTGAGGAAGCTGGCGTCGTTTGGCCGCCGCGCTGGCAAGCGCCTCCAGCACATCGACGCCCACCAGCGGGATATCGTTCACAAACGCCATCGTTTTGGCTGCCACGACACCGACTCGCAGCGGCGTGAACATGCCCGGTCCGCGCGTGACCGAAATTAAACCAAGATCCGCGACACTTAAATCAACCTGCTTCAGGCAAAACTGAACCATCGGCAACAGCAGCGTCGATCCGCCGGGCATCGCTTGAACAGCCGCTGTTGCAGCAGCCCCTGCTTTAGCAGCCCCTGGTTCAGTAAGGGCGAAATGATTCGCGATAAAATCTTGGTGGTTCGTTTTGAATAGGCATTCGCCGTTTCGAAACAGGCCCACGGCGTTGTTTCGGTCGGACGTCTGGAGAGTTAAGTTAAGCACAATTCGCTTTATGATTCTGGTGCGTGATTTTTCCAGCGGCGGTGAATTCCGCAATGGAAGGACATTTTTTTCGCCGATTCTTTCGCCGATTCTTTCGCCGATTTTTACGCCGGATATGGCTGAGCTTGGTCGAACTGACGAAGCTTCAGTCTTGTTGTCGAAAGTGGGCTGCCGACGATTATTGAAAATATTCCGTTGGACTGCGTGTCCAACGAATTCCACTTCTTGCCGTTATCGAGTAAATTTGATGACCGATGCAGATTTGTGTGTTTATATATGTTAAAGTTATGCGACATAAATAAAAGACGTTTGGCCCGTTATTGCCGCCAGTGTCAGAGGAGCCTTGGTCGTTGTGGTCCTTTCCTTATTTTCTCGTTACGCCCGTCGAAGTCTCTTAAATTACCACCCCTGCTTGCGATTTCAACACAATCAAGAGCCACCAGAAAGCTGCAGAAGTGAAACGAGCCATCATCAGCGATATCCATGGCAACCTTGAAGCGCTCACCGCTGTTCTTGCCCGAATAGACCAACTCAACGTCGACAGTATTATTTGCCTCGGTGACATCATTGGATACGGCCCCAATCCGATCGAATGTTTAGATTTAGTGATCGAGCGCTGCGGGTTGGTGATTCTTGGCAACCATGATCAAGCGTCGATCTTTGATCCCGAAGGATTCAACCCCGTCGCGATGAAAGCCATTTATTGGACGCGCGAGCAACTGGAGGGCGATTCGAACATGGACCGCGCCGACCAGCGCTGGGATTATCTCGGAGGTTTGCCTCGCCGTCAGGACGAAGGCGAGTTCCTTTTCGTGCATGGTTCGCCTCGGGATCCCACGAACGAGTACGTTTTTGAGGAACACATTTATCAAAAACCGTTGATGGATGCCCTGCTCAGCCGCTTTGAGAAGTTTTGCTTTCAGGGACACACACACATTCCCGGCGTCTTCACCGAAGGTTGCAAGTTTCTCCCGCCGGCGTCGCTGACCGACGGCGTTTATAATTTGGCCGATGAGAAGTGCATGTTCAACGTCGGCAGCGTCGGCCAACCACGGGACGGCGACCGCGATTCGTGCTTTGTCGTGTTGGACAGTGAAGCCCGCACCGTGCAGTACTTTCGCGAGCATTATCCCGCCGAAGAGACACGCGATAAGATCTACGCGATCGACGATCTGGAGAACATGCTGGGAGACCGACTGCTGGCCGGGCGGTAAAACCCTACTACCAAACTCCCCTGCTGGCGGCTTATACTTTATGGGTACTCTTAACGCCTAACCACCAAGACGGGATTTACCGTTGTCCAAACGCGCCATCATCAGTGACATCCACGGCAATATCGAAGCCCTCACCGCGGTGATGGAAGATATCGCATCCCAAGGCGTCGACGAAGTTTTTTGCTTGGGGGACGTCGTGGGCTACGGACCCAATCCGCGCGAGTGCATTGATGCTTGTCGAGATTTTAAACTGGTTCTGTTGGGCAATCACGATAACGGAGCCCTGTTTGACCCCGATGGATTCAGCAGCGGTGCCGAACGCGCCATCTTTTGGACGCGGCAGCAATTAGAGGACACCTCGGTGGAAGGTGCGGCTGAGCGTTGGGATTTTCTGGCAAAACTGCCTCGCACCCACCGCATCGACGATCACATGTTCGTTCATGGATCGCCGCGCAGTCCGCTGAACGAGTACGTTTTCCCCGAAGACGTTTACAACCAACGGAAGATCGAACGCATCTTCGGCTTCATTCATCAGTATTGCTTCCAAGGTCACACGCACGTGCCGGGTGTGTTCACTGAGAACTGTCGTTTTTATTCGCCCACCGAAATCGGGAACGAATTTGAACTCAACCAGCAAAAGGTCATGGTCAACGTCGGCAGCGTCGGCCAGCCGCGCGACGGCGATCCAAGGTGCAGTTACGTGACCGTCGACGGCAACGCCCTGACGTTTCACCGCGTCGAATACGATCCCAGCAGCACGCGCGAAAAAATCTACGCCATTGATTCCTTGGATAATTTTCTTGGCGATCGGTTGTTAGAAGGTCGGTAGTGGATTTTGTGAAAAATCCTTGTATGAAGTTTGTTTGATCTCACCCGCTCAAGGGATCTTTCACAAGGATCCACTACATCCAATCCCGTCGATGCAACGGATCGTCTCTTTTTTCGTTGGTTTCCTTGAAAATCCTCGATTCCCCTTTCCAATATCTGACGATGTTTGGAGAATACGCCCCTGCCACTGCTCTAAAAAAAGGGCCTGTTTTCTGGTCGACTTCGATCTGATCTCATTTTCGGCAGATTTCACAGAGACAGGATTCATTCGGTGAACGTCCGCGCGATTTTATTTGTAGTACTTTCCTTCATCATTTTGATGGTGTCGGTTTTGATGCGTCCGGCCCCCAACGTCGGAGTGCCCCCAGCAGGGGATCAGGTTCAAACGGAACTTTTGGCCGCAGACGGCGAAGCGGGCGACGGCGTCGCGGCGCTGGACGGTGCTGCCGGGCAAAACGATGCCAAATCCGAAGATGCTATGGCGGAGCTGACCGAGGGCGCTGAGGAAAACACTGAAGAGAAAATCGACGATCCGGCCAAAGAAAAACCCCAGGACGACGTCGCCGGGAAAAAATCGGACGAATCAGAATCAGCTGACGGCGTAGGTGAATCTGAGAACGAAATTCAAGACACCAACGCGATCAAATCGAATTCCGGCGATCGTCTGGGCGTTACCGCGCCGCTCGAAAATTCGCAGATCGAAGACCGCATCGAGGCTCGCCGGCCGGCGAAGTCGCCCGAGGAGAACGCGCTGCTGAATTCTTGGAGCTATCGGGCTCAGGAAATGCAAGGCGACCTCAGCGCGATCGGTTCGCTGGCCCCCGACAGCGGCCAACGCTATCTGATCACCGCTAATGCGCTTGGCGGAACCATTCGCCGTATCGAGTTGAACCATCGCAGGGAAAACGGCCGACACTTTTACCGTGATTTAGAAATCACTTACGGCTACGTCGGTTCCTTGGACTGCTACGACTCGTCCGAGGGCTGCAAGGTTGGCATCGTGGGGGCGGGAACGCCGGCCGATACTGCGGGGCTTCAACGGGGCGACGTAATCGACCAAATTGGCGAAATTGAGATCACCAGTAAATATGAGTTCGAAAAAGCGCTGTCGCAAACCAAGCCCGGCGACGAAATCGAAATGAAGATTACGCGCGATGGTCAATCATCCAGCCTGACCGTCACCTTAGGCGAAAAACCAATCGAACTGATGCGTCCCGAACCGGGCGTGATCGATCCGACTCGCAAATTGATTGAATCATTTTCGTTGTCCTTGATGAAGCCCTCCGACGACGTCAACAAAATGTGGGAAAAATTGGGCGGCGACATGCTGCACAGCCAATGGGAAGTCCGTCAAACCAACATCGACGGCAATGACGCGATCGAATTCACTTACACCATTGAATCGTCGGATCTGAAGAAGTTTGACATCGCCGGACCGCTGCGAGTGGTGAAGCGTCATATCCTGCCGACGTTTGAAGCCACCCAAGAACTGGATCCCAAAAGCTTTCATTGGAATTTTGAGATCGAGGTCTTTAATGATTCCGATAAAGCACAGGAGTTAGGCTATTCGTTGGTCGGTCCCACGGGCACGCCATCGGAGACGTGGTGGTACGCCAATAAGATTTACGGTGGCGGCGGTTTGACGGGGATCGGCGGCGCTCGTGACGTGTCGGCGTCGCTGCCCGAAGAGGGTTACGTATTTGCCGGAAACGCGGACGTGATCAGGAATCTAAAGGAAAAGCCGCCCGAACCGACGTTCGTGATCAGCCCTTACGACACCGTGACGACGCCCGAAAAAGGACGTTGGAATTGGGTGGGCATTGATGCTCAGTACTTCAACATTACGATGCTCAATACGGAGCAAACGTCTTTAGCCAACAGCATTCTCGCGGTTTCTGATGGAGCTGAGATTCCTAAGAACTCGCGCGAGCAACGCTTGGTTGACTGTACGTCGATGATGTTCGAGAAGTTCGATGTGCCTGCCGGGGGAAGCGTGAAGCGGACCTTTGAGATGTTTGCCGGCCCCAAAGAGAAAGAGATTCTGTCGGAGTTTGGGCTGGATGATAATCGCGCCTTTGGTTGGTTCTGGTGGTGTTCGAAGCCGTTGTTGTGGCTGCTGCATGTGTTCTATTTCCTCAGCGGCAAAATTAGTTATGGCATTCCGATCATCATGCTGACGATTCTTGTCCGTTGTTTCATGATTCCGTTTTCACGCAAAGCTGCCCTTAACGCGCAGATGATGCAGGCGTTGCAGCCGAAGATGAAAGAGATCGCCGACAAGTACGAGGATCTGCAGGAACGGGGAGCGGCTCAGCGCGAGTTGTTCGCCAGGCACAATTACAATCCGTTGGGTGGTTGTTTGGTGATGTTTATACAGTTGCCGATTTTTCTGGGACTTTATCGTGGGCTGTCGGTGGATATCGCGCTGCGTGATCAACCGTTGATCCCCGGTCTGGCATGGTGCAGCGATTTGTCAGCGCCGGACAAGTTCATGTATTGGAAAGATTGGATGCCAGCGGCGCTGGGTGCTGAGGGTGGTTGGTTGGGGCCGTATTTAAATATCCTGCCGCTTATCACGATGGTGTTGTTCTTAGTTCAGCAAAAACTGTTCACGCCTCCGGCGGTGGATGATCAGCAAAAGATGATGCAAAAGATGATGGGGTTCATGATGATTTTCATGGGCGTCATGTTCTTTAAAGTGCCATCGGGTTTGTGTTTGTACTTCATCACGTCCAGCATCTGGGGGATTTTGGAGCGGAAGTTGCTGCCCAAGCCGAAGCTGGACACGGATGCTTTGGATTTAGATGCCCCGGTGTCGATTTCCAAGTCGGCCCAGAAGAAGATGGACCTCGACCGAGCCAAGGTTGAAGAGAAGCGCAAACGCAATGCGGACCGGAAAAAAGAATTGAAGCGACGAAATGACGGGCGTTAGGTTTTTTGCAAAATCGTACAGCCGCTGTCCCCAGTTGCTTGGCCGATGCTGTTCCCGAATTTCGCCGTTCATGGAAACCGCAGACGCCCTACAAGGGCTGGCGAACGGTCATCGCCCCTCCGGCAGGCGACCTCGTTTGGCCCCGCCTCAACACCGACGCCTGCCGGCTAATCGTTAAACTGATTCGGCGACCGCGTTTTGTCCCGCCTCAACACCGAAGCCTGCCGGCAATTGTAAAGCCGCTGTCCCCAGCTGCTTGGCCGATGC
>CAYOZV010000246.1:0-6221 GCA_964408465.1 uncultured Pirellulaceae bacterium | reverse complement strand
CGCACTTGGGCGTATAGAACTCGCCGCCACCTTTGCCTTCGGTCGCTGCGAATTTGCCCAGAAAGTACTCGTAGACCCGGCCGACGATATCCTCCTGAGCGTCTTCTGCGCTGTCCTCGACCGTGTTGATGTTGTTGATGCTGTCGATCAGCGCGGCCAGTTTCGCCACGTCGATGCCCATGCGCGAGAAGTAGTTGTCCGGCAGGGCTCCTTTGAGTGACGGGTTGTTCTTTTCGACCGCATGCAAGGCACTGTCGATGCGGACAGCAATGTCGTCCTGTTTGGCTTGTTTGGTGATCGTGGACCAGCGAGACTCCTCAGGCAGGTAGAAGACGTTCTTCATGGTGTAGAACTCGACCATGTCCACGTAGTCGCTTTGGCCCTCCGATTGAAGCTCCTGACGACGGGCTTCAAAGCGGTCGCTGACGAATTTGAGGAAGATCAGCGAGAGTACGACGTGCTTGTACTCGGATGACTCGACGGTGCCACGGAGCTTGTCGGCGGTGTCCCAGAGCGTTTGTTCGAAGGATTTAGCGGCGGCCGGTTTCTTGGCTTTCGCCTTCTTCTTTCTCGCGGCGGCTTTTTTCTTTGCCATGAATGCTATTGGTGTGCGTGGGAGAGTGTACGGGAAAATCCCGATTGTACCCACTTTTGACGCACAGTGCGTCTAATGCACAAGCGAACCTAAGCGAGTCCAAGAGAATCATTGGCGGGCCGTGGCTGTCGTCAAAACGGCTGGGCGTGAAACTGTTTTGCAATACGAAACAAGAAACGAAAAAACGCTCAAGGCTACCGAGCCTTGAGCGTTTAAAAAAATACACCCGACAGGAGTCGAACCTGTAACCTTCGGTTCCGTAGACCGACGCTCTATCCAATTGAGCTACGGGTGCATTCGCAAGAGCGATAAATGTAGTCGGTAGAGCTTATATCGTAAAGCCGCTTGTTGGGCTTGATCAGATTTTCCCGAAAATCTTGACTTCCAGGTAATGCCCGCAAATACCGGCAATAACTTTGATCGCGAGGTTCGTTTTTCAACTGTTTTTTGGGGCTCTGACGATCCAATGCCCGCTGGACTCGTTGCCTCGACCGCCACACTCAAGATTTGAACTGCTGAAAAATAAGGTCTGCTGGTTTCCGGATTTCGAAATTCATTTCTCGGGCTTGGAAGCCGGAACCGAAAGCTGGAATCCCTCGGGCAGCGGAACTGAGAACGGGACTTCGTCGGGCAAAGGATTTGCAAACGCAGGCCCCGCGGGCGTGTCAGGCTCGGGGGCACCGAGAATTCCGCGAGCCACAAAGCCCATCGAGATGCCGGCCAGGATCAGCGCCGTGCGTGTTTGCCAAAATGATTTCTTCATGCTTGGAATCGAGTTTTCTTGAACTGGGGTTCTGGGGGGATCTTCTTGAAAAATCCCGCAGCGCTTTGTTTCCCCGCAGGATTTTTTTAGAAGATCCACTACTTGTTGCACGAACGTGAGTAGTACGAAGATCTTATCGCAGTTACGAGGATCTTATCGCAGTTTTAACTGTTTCACCATCGTCACAAATGGTGCTTCAATTTATGTCTTATGAAGCTGATTGGCGACCAAGATAAGACCGATAACTCGGTAACCGTCGGTTTTTTAGTAACAACAGGGTGCGGCAACTTGGTAATGGCTTCTTATTGCGTTACATTTACGGTGACATAACAAGCGATCGTTTTATGTTTTTAACTCAATAATTAATCGCGAGCTGCGAACAGATAGCAGCAACCGCTATTGCTGATTGCGTTGGAAGACCAGCGTTGCATTCAGAGGCCGGGGATTGAACCTTTGGTGATCTCCGTTGCCATTATATTTGTGAGAAATTTGGAAAGGTAATCCGAAATGATATTTGGAAAGTTTTGGCGAGCGATTTCGGCCCAGGTCAATAAATTAGCCAACTACTTCTGGACGGCGGATCCCATTGCCCAGATGCAATACGAGTACGACAAAGCCGTCGAGGAGATGAAGGGCGGTCGTCAGGGGCTTGAGCAATACCGAGGCTTGGTCGAACGAGTCACTCGGCAGGTCACCAGTGAAACGCGCCACGTCAAGGAGCTCGAGTCGAAGATTAAGGCTTATCTGGCCGCCGGCGATCGCGAAACGGCCGGTAAGTTCGCCGTTGAGCTCAACCGTGCCAAGGCTGAGCTTTCCGAAAATAAAGCTCAGCTGGAAATGCACGAGAAGGCTTATGATAATAACGTCCGTAAAGTTAAAGCCGCGATGGGCAAACTTTCTAAGATTCGCGAAAAGATTCAGACTTATGATGCGGAACTGAAGATGAGCCGCGCCGAAGCTGAGATGGCGGAACTGGCGAAGGATTTCAACTTCGACGTAACAACGGACTTCGGTCAAATCGAAACCGTCATCCAAGATAAGATCGCTCTCAATCGGGGCAAGGCGCGCGTTGCGGCTGATCTCAGTGAAGAGGGAATGGTTGACATCGAGCGAGAAGAAGCGATGCACGAAGCTCAAGCCGAAGACGCGTTGCGTGGGTTCGAAGTCGAAATGGGATTGGTCACGCCTTCGACGGTCGGGCTTGAGGACGACGTCAAGGAAATGGGGCCTGCCGACAAAAAGACGGAACTGAACTAAGCAATGGAGGTTCGGGCAATGTTGCTCGGACCTTTGGCGAAATTTGCGGCTGGGCGATAGTGCCCGGCCCACGATTAGGGGCGAATCATCGCATGGCTTCAGCAACGAAAACATCCAGCACCGGCGTGTCGGTGCCCGATTGGTATCCCGGTTGGGCGCGTGAGATGGCGAATTTATACTTCGCCGCCAACACGTGCCTTTTTGTTATTCACGGCAACGTCAATGACTTGATTCATTGTCAGGAACAACAGGGGGAAAAGACCGTCAATCAATTCTGTGGGCTGACGGAGTTTCTGTCGAAGCAGATCTTTGGATCGTGGGACTTGGTTACGTCCTACGACATGGGGCGCGGCATTCAAGCACAGGCCGGCGCGGATCCTAAACGTCATCGCAGCATGATGGAAACATTGGGCAAGAACATTGGAAGCCCCGCTTCTTGGACTCGCAATCCAGATGATGTGTTGACGAACTATCAACGCATGATTCAACGCAACCTGCTCGAGGAGGATCCCAAGCAGAGAAAACGCATGGCGTTTCTGTTTCCTTACGCTCAGTTTTTGATTCCCGCCGGCGACCAGTCCTCGGTTTCCCGGACTCAGGCCTCGCATTTGGTCCGGTTTTTGTCTTGGGCTCAAAATCCGTACATCAAACGAGTGAACATGTCGTTCTGCTTGATCGCCGAAACGCTGACCGAGGTCAACAAGCGACTCATTCAGGATCCGCATGTGGCGACGATTGAGGTGCCGCTGCCGGATGAGGCGACGCGGCGAGTGTTCATCGAAACGAATTTCGATTTGGAGGATGAACCCGAAGAAGAACCGGCCGCAGAGCCGGTGGGCTTTGATTTAACACGGGCCCCAGAGACCGTTGAGCCGGAGCCGGAAACTGTTGTGGCTCAAGCGAAAGCAGTTGTGGCTCAAGTGAAAGCTGATTCAAAATCGGCCGACGGCGAAGAGGCGGATGGGATGTCGGTCGAGGGGATCACGCAGATTTCTAATGGGCTGAACTTGATCAATCTCAACGTCGCGATGTCGCGGAGTAAGCTGTCCGGTAAAGCGGTGGACATCAATCAGTTTCGCAACTTGAAGAAGGGGCTGATCGAACGTCAGTGCCAGGACTTAGTAACGTTCTTGGAACCCGAGCACACGTTGGACATGGTGGTCGGACATACGGCAGCCAAAGAGCGATTGAAACTGGATGCACGTTGGATCGTGGAAGGGCGTTTGGATGCTTCGCCAATGGGTTATTTGATTTGTGGACCGGTGGGTACGGGGAAAACGTTCATCTCTGAATGCTATGCCGGTTCGATTGGGATCCCTTGTTTGGTGTTGAAGAATTTCCGGTCAAAGTACGTTGGTGAAACCGAAGGCAATCTTGAAAAAGTTCTGAATGTGTTGCGTTCGCTGGGGCCGGTGATGGTCATCATTGACGAAGCCGACGCGGCGCTTGGCAATCGCGAGGGTGGCGGAGATTCGGGGACCAGCAGTCGAGTGTTCTCGATGATCGCCAGCCAAATGGGCAACACGAAATATCGCGGCAAGATTATCTGGATGTTGCTGACCAGTCGTCCCGAATTGTTGCCGATCGACCTGAAGCGGCAGGGCAGGGCGGAGGTGCACATCCCACTGTTTTACCCCAAAAAAGAAGAAGAAATTCAGAAGATGTTCGTCATCATGGCGAAGAAGAACAAGGTTAAGCTGGCCGCTGATGCGGTGCCGGAAGTTTCGGCCGAGCGCGAATTGAGTGGGGCGGATATCGAAAGCGTCGTGCTCAACGCAAAACGTCGGATGATGGCCGATGGTCGCGATGTGCTCGACCGCAAAGATATGGAGCAGTCGTTGGAGAGCTTTATTCCATCGGCTCAGGGGATTGAAAAAGAGCTGCAGGAAATGAACGCCGTGCTGGAATGTACCGATCGACGATTCTTGACTGACCATTGGGCAGAGGTGCTGGGCAAGCCTAATGGGCGGGCCGAAGTACAGCGCAAAGTTGCACTGAACGAACAACTGCTTGGAAAATAAACTATCAGAGTTAACCGTAGTGGGGCTGCTTGGAAGATCCTTTTGCGTATGTAGATTCTGAATCTTTTAAAAAAATCCACTACTGATTTCAAATTTGAGGAGAAAACGATGGCTCGTAAAAGCTGGTTAGATGAAAAAGGCGAAACCACGTTAATTGATGGTTACGCTCAGCAGAGTTCCGCGTTCATCGAAGCGATGGCCGATGGGAAGATTGACAAAGACGAAGTCGCCCAACAGGAAGCCAAATTGGTTGCATTGATGAAGAAAGTGGAGCCGAATCTCAGTGATGAACAGCATGCTGAAATGACAGAACTGCTGTGTGAGCTGTCTGCATTTAATGTGATGCAGATGCTGAGCGTGATTCATCAGTCTCGGCCGGCGGCGACATCGACTTGGGTGCCGTAGAGGATTTATGTGTTTGAGGTGGTGGAGCCTTGTTAAAGCTCCTTCTGTGCTGAGGATATAAGAGGCGAATGATTTCGGATTTCGGATTTCGGATTTTAGATTTTAGATTTTGAAATTAGAAATTGCACCTCCCCCAATCTCACCTCATCCCAATTTAACGTTCGCATTTATCAATTAGCGGACTAAAACTTGTTTTAGATTTTGGAGATCATCCCATGGCGGGCAAACCAACACCTGTTTTCTATCTGGCCGTACTTGCGGTCGTCTTTGGACTGATCGGATTTGCCGCTTATCAAGCATTCGCGCCCGGAGGTGACGCCGCCGGTAACGCCGCTGGCAATGGTCAGCAAGCATCGGCGACCACGAATGAATCTGGTGGAGTGTCAAACGGTGGAAGCACTAATCCGGACACTGACCTCGATCTCAGTGACATGCCCGGCGCTGAGTCTGCCGACACCCAAGGCATCACGACGGTCAGCGAATACACATTCACGCCATCTGAGCGTTTGCCAAAAGTCAAAGGCACCGCGGCGTACAAAAAAATGGAAGACAATACCGTCAAATTCGCACTCAACGTGTGGGCGGGGTGGGCTCCCATTATCAAAGCCAACGATGGGTTTAAGGCAGATAAGGTTTGGAAGACGCCCGACGGAAAAGAGTTCAAACTTGAATTGGTGCTGATTGATGACCCGGTCGCGATGCGAGAGGCTTACGTCAACGGTGACGTGCACATCGGTTGGGCGACGCTGGACATGATGCCGCTGCTGATGGAAGGATTCGTTAAACGCAACGGCGATCCCATCGACAGTCGCGTTATGCCTCGAATTTTCCAACAGGTCGACTGGTCCAACGGTGGTGATGGCATCGTCGCACGCAACGGCGTGAAAACGATCACTGACCTGCGAGGTAAAAAAATCGTGTTGGCTCAGAATTCGCCGTCGGAATACTTTGTCACCAACATGTTGGTCTACGGCGGCGTCCAGCCCTCGGAAGTCGACTTTGTGTACACCGGCGATGCGTTTCAAGCCGCCGCTGCGTTCAACGCGGATAAATCTATCGACGCGGTCGTAACCTGGGCTCCTGATATTTACAACTTGTCAGACGTCAAAGGGAACAAAATGATCGTCTCGACAGCAACGGCCAACAAACTGATCGCCGATGTTTGGTTTGCTCGCGCTGA
>CAYOZV010000245.1:0-6264 GCA_964408465.1 uncultured Pirellulaceae bacterium | reverse complement strand
TTGGAGATGCAAACGAGGTCGCCCACACCCGTTTAACGATTAGCCGGCAGGCGACCGTGTTTGGAGATGCAAACGAGGTCGCCCACACCCGTTTAACGATTAGCCGGCAGGCGACTGTGTTTGGAGATGCAAAACGCGGTCGCCTGCCGGCTTGTCGTTAAACGATTGATTCAGCGATCAAGCTCGGAAAGCGGCAATCGAATTTCAAATTCGCAGCCCTTGCCCAGCTGGCTTTGCAAATGCACCGAACCGCCAAAAGACTGAGCCAAGTGTTTCACGATCGCCAGCCCAAGCCCTGTTCCGCCCATGTCGCGCGATCTCGATTTATCAACGCGATAGAACCTTTCAAACACTCGCGTCTGTTGGTCTTCCGCGATTCCAATGCCGGTATCGGAGACACGAATGATTGCTTCGCTATTTCCTGCGCTACTGTCTTCACAGCTAATCGTGCTCGTCGACAGCGTGACCGTACCGCCCTCCAGCGTATAGTGAATCGCATTCACGAACAGATTCTCAACCATCGTCTTCACCGCAGCAACATCAGCCCGCGCGACCGGGGCGGGCCGCATCAAATCTAAACTCAAATTCAGCCCCCGATCTTGGGCCAGCTTTGAGAAGTGTTCCACGGTCGAGTGACACACCTCATTAAGATCAACATCCGAAATCGAAAATGCCCGTTCGCCCGATTCGACTTTAGCCAGCAGCAGCAACTCCTGAATCTGCTGGTTCAGCAGTTCGGCGTGAAACTCGATTTGTTTGACGAAATCCAGCCCTTTCTCTTTGTCGTTGATCGCCCCCATCCTCAGCGTTTCAGAGTAAGCTTTGATTGATGCGAGAGGCGTTTTCAGCTCATGCGAAACATTGGCAACGAAATCGCGCCGCATCGTTTCCAGTTGCCGCAGCGCGGTAACATCATTCAATACTACGACCACGCCAGGTCGATTTTCATCGGCCAAAACCGAGATGCGCGCTCGAAGCGTTTTCTGTGGTTTGGCCAGCGTGTTGAATTCCGTCTTGGAGAACGATCGGCTGGCCTGAGTTTGCTCGACCGCGGAAAGCAGTTCGGGGATGCGGACGATTTCGATCAATTGTTTATTGACGATCTCAGGCCGCATCAGTTCGAGCATTTGGCAGGCGGCACCGTTGGCAAACATGACCTGCCCATCGGGCCGGATCGCAATGACGCCTTCTTTCATACTTGAGAGCACCGAATCGAGATGACGATTATTCTCAATCAGCCGATCCTCGCGCACGACCAGTTCGTCCTTCATCCCCTCAAACGCGTCACCCAGTTCGCCCCATTCGTCGGCCTGGCGCGTCAGATTGATGGCGGCTTGAAAGTCGCCAACACCAATGCGTCGCGCCGCGGCGGCAAACAGTTCCAGCGGCTGCATGTACTTGGCAGAGAAAAACGACATCAACAGCGCGGTCAATCCGCCCAATAAAATCGCAAACAGCCATACATACCACTGGATAGAAGCAATGGAGGAATTGATCGTCACCGCGGGCGTGGCAACTCTTACATAGCCACCGGCAGTCTCACCGTTGTCTAATCTGCGGGCGAAATACATCATTGGTTTTTCCTGCGTCGCACTGTAACGCTGAGAAAAACCAAAGCCATTTTCTTTGGCCAATAAAACTTCGGCGCGTGTTCCATGAGGACCGATGTCGCGGTCGCCGGTGATGGAGTCTGAAACAACGATCCCATCAGAGTTGATCAGCGTGATCCGCGCACCGGCTTTTCCCCCAACATTTTTGATGTGAGCCGGCAGAGTTGGGTCATCGATTCGCCGCTCAAGGCCATCGACATGTTCGGCCAGCAACAGCGTCATCGCCCCCATTTTCGATTCGGCGGCGAGGATCATTTGCGTCCGCGCGATCCGGCTGAGCACGAGCACAAAAACCCCTACAGCCAACAAGTGCAGGATTAGGTACCCAATCAAAAATCGACGGACAGTGCGTGGGAAGATCATGGAAGAAAGATTGACGACGTGTATCAGCGGAAAACGAATTGGCTGAGGTTATACACGTGCCCCGCAAGAAAAGCAAAACTCGCAACAGCAAAACTGGCTTATCGTAAAGGCTACTGAGGAAGCTGAGTGACCAGAATCAAAATTCCGTTTAGGGGCCGTCAAATAATTAGACCTGTGTTTACGTTACGACTATTTGCCTGCGAAGTTTAACGACAAGCCGGCAGGCGACCGCGTTTTTGCCGAGCAAAAAACGTACGCCTATCGACTGACGATGAAACAACGAAATAAAGTGGCCGAAGAACCAATTTCAAAGACAAAAGAACATCACCAAGCGACCGGCGAAGCCCGCCTCACCTAATCGCTGCTACCTATTGAAAAAGAACCTGCAAATCATCAGCGGTCAACGATCGAATCAACGACTCATCAGAACGAACAATTTTGTCGGCCAATTCGCGTTTTGACTGCTGCAGGCTGACAATTTTTTCCTCGACCGTGTCGCGGCAGATCATGCGGTAAGCAATCACGGGATTCTTCTGGCCCATCCGATGAGCTCGGTCGATCGCCTGAGCCTCAACGGCGGGATTCCACCACGGGTCAAGCAAAAACACATAGTCGGCGGCGGTCAGATTCAAGCCATGCCCACCGGCTTTGATGCTGATCAAAAACGCCGACACCGAGGGGTCCTCTTGGAATCGCTTAACGCTGGCCGCTCGGTTGGAAGACTTCCCGTCCAGGTACTCGTAATTAATACCAGCCGCATCGAACTGCTGTTTGACCAACGCCAGCAGCGCCGTGAACTGAGAAAATACCAGAACCTTATGACCTTCGGATATAATTTCGCCCAGCTGCTGACCGAGCAATTCCAGTTTGGCACCGGGTTTGGATTCCTTATCCACCAAACGCGGATCGCAGGCAACCTGCCGGAGGCGCAGGAGTGCTTCCAGCACCTGAATCTTCGAACGACCAATGCCGTCGGTCTCAACTTTCTTCGCCAATTTTACCCGATAGTACTCCTTCAATTCCTTGTACGCTTTTTTCTGAGGCGGCAACATATCGCAGTACAACGTTTGCTCAGTCTTGGGCGGCAAATCGGTCAGCACCTGTTCTTTGGTGCGGCGAAGCAAAAAGGGAGCGATCGCTTTGGAGAGCGCCGTCAATGTTGCCGCGCGTTCGTCTTCGTTGTTTTTCTTCTGATTGGTCAGCCGCGCAAAGTTTGTCGATCCGCCAAGCATTCCGGGATTGAGAAACTCGAACAGCGACCACAACTCTCCCAGATGGTTTTCGATCGGCGTTCCGGTCATCGCCAGTCGGTGGTCGGCGGAGATCAAACGACTGGATTTCGCGCACTGGGCCTTAGAGTTCTTGATCGCCTGGGACTCGTCAAGGATCGCGTAGTCGAAGCCAACCTGAGAAAGGTCTGCGATGTCTTTCCGCATCGTTCCATACGTGGTCAGCAAAACATCAAACCCGCCGGCCTCCATCGCCTCTTTGACGCTCGCCTTCCGCCCTGTGCCTGTGTAATTTAGGATCCGCAGTCTAGGCGTGAACTTTGCCGCTTCCTCGATCCAATTGAAGATCAGGCTTTTGGGAACAACAACAATCGACGGTTTTCGCTTAAGGTCTTCTACCGCTGCGACGAGGGCCGGCGGTGCTTCGAGGGTTTTGTTACCCGCCGCTTTTTGGGATTTTTTGTTTTCGATCTTTGGCGTGGCTTTTGCGATTCTGCGCGTCCTTCTGGATTCCAATAAGCAGAGAACCTGGATCGTTTTACCCAACCCCATATCGTCAGCCAGACACCCGCCCAGTTTAAATTCGCGCAAGAAATGCAGCCAACCAAGCCCTTCGGTTTGATACTTACGGAGCTCGCCTTGAAAGCCTTTGGGGGGAGATTTTGGTTTTACGCCGTTGAACGATTGCAGTTTCTTCCGAAACTCGCCAAAGCCTCTGTCGACGCGCACCTGTTTTGAGTCCAGCATTGCATCCAATAGCATTGCCTGCGTTGGCCGGAAACGAATTTTGTCACCTTCGACCTGACCAAATTTTGCAATCCGAGCATATTTCTCGATCATCTCTGCCGGAACTCTTCCCTGCGAACCATCGGCCAACGTGATGAACTGCTCTTTCTTAGAGATAGCTTGCAACAACCCCGGCAGCGGGATACTCTCTCCATCAAAGCTCACCTTGGCAGACAGATCGAACCAGTCTTGTCCTGACTCGATCGAAATATCGAACTGGCCCGATTGTTTAATCGGCTTACCATGCAAAACCACTTTCCAGCCGCTGCTGGCCAGCTCGTCGACGATTCGAACAAGATGCTTTTTGTTGATTTGAAAGTCGTGTTCGGCGTAGGGATCATGCGTCGTGTCAGCGATCGGAAAGGCGGCGATCTCCTGAATCAGCTGCGCCTCGGCTGCGGGATTTCGTTTTGCCCAACAATTAGTTTGTTCGTCAAACACGGCCTTGCCCGCAGAGGCAAGCGGGAACTCGGTTTCACCGTAGGCAAACAACACCTCGCCGGTCAGTTCGTTGGCCCTGCGGTGATGATCGTGCAACGCCAGTATTCCGGTCGGCTCGAGTGCTTCGGGTTGTTGGACTTGCCAAGAATCGGGGATGTTTACCCGCGGCAATCCGTCGATCTCTGTGAGTTGTTTCAGAAAGTTGCTTCTATCGTTCTTTGCAATTTCGATCGCGGGACTGGTTTGAGCTTCCTTCCACAATTGCACGGCCTTGGAATTAGCGATTTTAACCAATCCATTTCGCAGCAACGCCGTTCCATTGTCGGCAATTTTCACGACGTCTTTATCGTCCAGCCGCTCGCCATCTTGCGTGATGGCGACCTGCATCAACGCGCTGTTTTTGGGTTTGTCGTTCTCTTGGATTTGGATACAAATTTCGGCGGGCGTTTTGAAGTTGATGAACTCTACCGGAAAAAAATCTTCCACCGGCAAATTGATTCCCAACGTCCAGTGTAACCGTCCGCAGTCGACCAATAATTTGCAAAGTTCGTCTGACCAGTTTGAGTCAAATTCAAATTTCGAAAAACTGTTGCGGACCGATCCGTAACCATAGGGAGAGGTGTACTTTCGAGCGGCACCCATTAAATGCGCGGCGATCTTTTGGTCAGTCGAATCGGCTAATTCGTCCATTAAACCGTGCGCTAAATCCAGCGACTGAAGTTTCCCCCAATCCCCGTTGGCCTTTCTTGTTCGTCTCATCACCAACAATTGAATCGTCGGTGGCTCGTACCGCGCCCCCTCACTGGCGTCGACGACGTAATGAATCTCGGCCTGCTGGCTGGCGGCGACTTGAAAGGGACTGGGGGTAGTGTTTTGCCGCTTCTCGACCGCCACCCGCTGCAGCAGCGACTGCCAGGCTGGAGTCGATTTCCGTCGCGCGCCTCTTGCGGGCAATCGGTGACCATGCACGGATTCGTATTTTAAGATCGTTGCCCAAATGTGTTTGCAATAGTATCCGTCGTCGAACCGTGGGCACGTGCAAGAGACTGCGTCTTGGTTGTCAATTTCCTCGACATCGAGCGTGACTTCATAGAAGCAGCCGGAACCCTCGACCTCAGCAACCAGAAAACCGTGATCGACTTTCATGGAATAAACGGCTCCGCGTCTATGGTACGTAAGGCCGCGACTACGATCAGAAGATTTGAATAGCGGCTTGAGTGTTGAAATCAACGTCATTTGTTAACTTATGTGTCAAATACGGAAGCAAGCAATTTTCAAAAAACACGTTCGAGGCGAAGTTCGTATTCGCCCAGAACGTTTTAAATTATGCAGGTTCTGCCTTGAAATAACAGCTGACATTCTCCAACTCGTATCGGATTTAGATACTGGTCCAGCGATCCTCTCATTGCCCGTGAGGAGTGCGGAAGATTTATGGAATAACGCCCACCCAAGGGACCACGTTGGTGATAACGATCAGCGCGATCCTGCTGCTGAAGGAATTGATTTAGGGGAAGGGTCAGGACCGACAGAAATTTTTCGGCGAAAAGGCCGAGGCCCAACCCGCCAGAGGCCACAAACACCCGAAGCAAACACAGGCCTACCCCATTTGCAAGGCGTCAGAAACGATGGTGAAGTGAACCTGCCTTCATAGCCTCTTACTTTATTTGCGTTATTAAATACGACACGTTCACTGGTCGGATCCACGTGTACGGTTTTTGAGAATATCGGTGAGGGTTCCGCGTTTGCGCTTTCGAGGCTGTTCATCGGCCAACTTTTGAGCTGGTCCCGTCCAGTCGCGACTGTCGTCGTGATCCTCGGGATAAACAGGTTCGAGG
>CAYOZV010000244.1:0-6269 GCA_964408465.1 uncultured Pirellulaceae bacterium | reverse complement strand
GCGCTACCCCGAAGGCTCCCGCCTTCCGAAATCAACGCAAGGCGGGAGCCATGCAATCAGTGCGTTCCAAGGCCGAGCCTCCGAACGAGCAACGAGCCCGAGCCCCGGAACGAGCAAAACGCGTAATATCATCACCACACCCCAACTTTTCCCTACGACCGCCGGCAAAAATTGGCTTTGCTTCTTTCCCGAACAAACGTCGCCTTCTGACAAGCCCGTTTCATTGGTATCATCCCCACTTTTTCGGAACTTGATTTCCCCCCAATGCGGATCTAATTAGCCTCGCAAGAAACAGACGTTTCCCCAATCTGCCAAATCTTTTGCTGTGAATTCGTAAATGAGATCGCCCCAGGAGCCCGCCGTGACACAAGCCGCTGAACAACGAAACTACTCTGAAAATGACCTCAACACCTACGAGGGAATCGCCCAATACTACGACGTCCTAATGACCAACGGGTATTACGACTACGATGAACTCACCAGAGACTTGATGGCGATCATCGGCTCTCGACAGCAGATCTTGGAACTGGGCGTGGGCACAGGACTGGTCGCCGAAGGACTGTTGAAGCAAAATCCAAACCTTGACCTAACCGGATTGGACAACACGGCGTCGATGTTGGCTCAAGCCAAAACGCGACTGAAAGGCAAAATTAAATACGAACTTCAAGACGTCACCAGGTTGGCGCTTGATAAGAAATTTGACGCATCGTTTTCAGTCGGCGGTTGCTGGTACTTTATTGACCACGGTGACCGACTGGAGTTCTGCAGCCACATCGACGATCGCCAAACGTGCGAAGAAAGTTTGCGCAAGGTCGTCCAACACTTGAAACCAGGCGGCGTATTGTCTTTGGCGTTGCAAGGCCCTCACAGCGACTACTCAAAGGCCTTGAGCGACAGCCTGACCTACGCCCAAACCATCCACGACGAAGGCGCAGGGCTATTCACCAAACAATACACCTTCACCGAAGACAACCATGTCGTTGCCGAGCAATTCTATCGATACTTGGTTGTGTCAGAATCTGAGATTCACAGCTTCTTTGGTGAACTCGGCTGCGAGCCGCTCGGTTTGAATCCCACCCGTAAGTTTTTCACCTATCAAAAGCGATAACAAACCGTGATAGAATCAAAGCCCTCCATCTACTTTGTCGGTTTGGGGAACATGGGAAATCCCATGGCCGCCAACCTGTTGAAGGCCGGTTACCGCGTCACGGTGTTCGATGTTGCTCAAGCCAAAGCGGAAAACCTGATAGCCGCCGGCGCACAATGGTCGCCAAATCTCACCGACGGATTAGCCCACTGCGACGTTGTGCTGACATCGCTGCCGGGGCCTGATCAAGTCACGAAAGTCTACCTTGGCGACCACGGACTGCTGGCGCATGCCAAACCTGCAACGACCTTCATCGACACCACAACCAGCTCCGTCCAACTGGCGGTCGAGATCGCCAGCGCAGCGCATCAACGCGGCCTTCAATTTCTCGAAGCTCCCATCACCAACGCAATCGACGGTGCGGCGCGAGGCGAACTGGCATTCTTCATCGGCGGCGACGAGGATTGTTTCGCGCGGCACCAACCGATCTTTGATGTACTGGGAACCGATTTTTTCTACACCGGCCAACCTGGTAACGGAGCCACGACGAAGCTGATCACGAACTTGCTGTGGTTCATCAACGCGGCCGCCATCGGCGAAGGGCTCATGATCGGCGCCAAAGCAAACATCCCGCTGCAAACGGTCGCCGATGCCATTCGCACCAGCGCTGGCAACAGCTGGGTCGCCGAACACGATATTGATTCGATTTTTGCTGGGCACTACGACCCCAGTTTCAGTTTGGATCTGTGCTGCAAAGATCTGCGGCTGGTTCACGAAATCGCCCAATCACAGGGGCTGTCTTTGACGCTGGGATCGGTCGCTCGGTCCATGTTCGAAGAGGCCAAAAAAACCTACGGCGGTGAGGCTCCCGAACTCTCAGTCGCCCGTTTGGTCGAAGAGAAAATGGGTGTGCTGCTGCGCCCTCAAGAGTCTCCCGCGGAGAGCTCAACGAAAGCAAAATCCACCCCTGACAGAGCGCAATCAAGCCAATCGGAATTGATGGCCGAAGCCCACAAACACATGCCTCAGGGCGTTGCGGAAAATTATCGCTACTGGGGCGACGACCGGACCGTGTTTGTCGATCGCGCCAAGGGTTGTGAGATCGTCGACACCGACGGGAAGAGATACGTTGATTTCCGATTGGGTTACGGGCCTATCATTTTGGGTTACGGAGATCCGCGTGTGGACCAAGCCGTCGTCTCCCAGATTCAAAGCGGCGGCACGCTGACTGGTTTTGCGACGGCGCTGGATACCGAAGTCGTCAAGCAGATCAAGAACCTGTGCCCGCAAGTCGAAAAGGTACGATTTGCCAATTCGGGAACCGAGGCCGTCATGGGTGCCGTTCGCACGGCGCGCGGTTTTACCGGACGCGACCGAGTGGCAATTTTCGAGGGCGGATTCCATGGCCTGTACGATGAAATGATGTGGAAGTCGGATGTCGAAAATTGGAACTCCTCCGATGGCCCGCCTAAGGTGATTCCCTTTGGCGGTGGCATCCCCCATAAGACCAGAGACTTGGTCGACGTGCTCGAGATGAACAGTTTCGAGTCATTGGAAAACCATTTTGCTGCCTGCGGAGAACAATTGGCCTGTGTCGTTCTGGAACCCATCATCGGAAACTGCGGCAGCATCTCCGCGACGCCGCAGTGGCTACAGCGCTTACGCGATCTCTGCACCGAACACGGCACGATGCTGGTCATCGACGAGGTGAAAACCGGATTTCGTGTCGCCAAAGGCGGCGCCCAGCAACGGTACGGCATCTACGCCGACCTCAGCACCTACGCGAAAGCGATGGGCAATGGTTACGCCGTTGCCGCCTTCGGAGGACGCCAAGCCGTCATGGACTCCGTCAGCGCTAACCAGGGTGGTGTTGTGCACGGTGGAACTTACACCGGCAACTTGGTTGGTTTGGCCGCCGCAAATGCGACATTGGATATTCTCACCAACACCAACGCCCTAGAAACAATCGACAGGGCAGGGGAGGCGATTCAGGATGTGCTGGGCCGCGTCTTCACCGAAGCTGGAATCGAGCATCGTTTTGCGGGGCCACCAGCGATGTTTGGCATTCATTTTTCAGACACAGTGCCTACCAACTACCGCGACTGGAAGCAAACCGACAGCCAACTCTACGAAGCGTTTGCTTGGAATTTGATCGACGCGGGCGTGATGCTCGAGCCCGATTCGCGCGAGCCCTGGTTTATCTGTGAAGCGCATCAGACGATGGATTTAGGATGGCTGGAAGACGTCGCAACTCAGGCGATGCAACGCGCCCAAGTAATCGCGTAGTGGAGCGTTGTTAAACCTCCCCGCAACACTACCCCTTCCCGATGCGACATCGGTTAATGGCAGCGCGGGATCTTTAACAAGATCCACTACACCGAGAGTTGCTTGCGATGACGATATTGCAACGGCCGTAGTGGAGTGTTGTTAAACCTCCTTTTTGAATTGCGTTTTCCTGTGGATGCTACTGAGGTAGTGGAGCGTTGTTAAACCTCCCCGTAAAACTACCCCTTCCCGATGCTACATCGGTTAATGGCAGCGCGGGATCTTTAACAAGATCCACTACGGGCTGCGTAAAAAGTGCCTATTGACTACCCAAGATGTTGATGAAGGGAAAGATGTCTAGGAAGCCAACGATCTCATCCCCATCGCAATCCGCTTCGGCCTGAAACTGTCCGGAGAACAAAAGGGTAATGAACGGCTGGATGTCAAAAAATGTGATCGCCCCGTCCAAATCGACATCACCTATCAAAGTCCCCGGCTTGTATGCGATCGCCAGACGAGGCCGTCCCGCTTCGTCCCCGAAGCTTCCCTCCAATCGAATCGTGGCTCCCAGCCCGGTGTTATCTCTCGGCCGCAATAGGATGCCCAAGTGATCCCCGCTCTGCAGGACGGTTTCTACAAACTCGGGATCAACGGACCAGGAACTGGCTCCGGTAGACTGAATTTGCCCCGTCGATCCAACCCATTGGGCCGAAGCGACAGCATCGGCTCCGGTGGCGATCCCGTCCCCTTGGTAGCCAACGATATCCAACGTCGGTCCCACACCGCTTTGACTTGAAAACCCCGACAACTGAACATCCAGCACCGCCCACAGAACTTCCGCCGATGCCGGAATCGAGCTGAGGTCGTACTCGATGATCGCTCGGTTTTGCTCAAACGGCGAAAAGAACCGATCGGTAACTTCCATGGTTAAGGCGTTTTGATCAACCGAAAAACTGCCGAAATTCGTCGCCGTCGCTTCACCACCTGCAGCCGGTCCCTCATAGTAAACCGTCGTATCATCCGTTGTGGGGCGCAAAGTAAGTTCCAGCTTCGACATCGAAGCAACATCAAATCCTTGGTCCGCTGAGGAACGCGGAGAAATTCGAAGTTTCAAATACCCAGCGTCATCTAAAACCACCGAGCGGAACGGGCCGGTAATCTCATAGTCGTAATCGCTTCGGGTGCCGGCCGCGTGCTCAATAAATCCCACGCTAAATCCGCCACCGGCATTGTCGGCCGTATTGAGCACCCCATCGCCGGCAGACACACTAAAGAAATTTGCGCGCTCTCCCAAAGGCAACCCATTGTTGGGCCCGATCCGCCCGGTGACACGAGCGGACTCCAAAACGCCGGGGACGATATCCGAAATGTCATACTCAATGACCGCCTTACGCAGCGCGTCGTTGATATTGCTGATGAACGCCCCCGAACCGACACTGTCCCCGTTTCCACTGAAACTGAATGGAAGATCATCCATCACGTAACCGTTAACATCTGGATCGCGTGAGGACGAAACAAATTGAGCGTTGGCGACGCCAATGGGAATCGCGACCGCCGAAGCCAACAACAGCGTTAGACACCAAGAGAGCCTACGCAATTGAAAATGTCGCGATTGCAGGTCTCGCAAAATAAAACTCGGAGCATGAAAACACATAGCGCAAAATCCTCAAAAATTTGCATCGAAAGTGGCGGTTGATCGGTGGTCGAAAGAACTCCGCGCTTCGTCAATCAAATGTTACAGGTTACGGTGAGGGTTTACAAACATTTGCCCAGCAAATTCAGGAGAACTGCAAATACGATTTTCGCGTGAACCGGGAGGTTGAGGCTCCGCCTGAAACCTACGAAATCAAATAGGTCTCGGTCGGAGCCTCGACCTCCCGAATTGTACATCGCACGAAAATTTTGACTTCGCTATTCTCCTGCCAACCCCTTCCAACACGAATTCCAAAGACAGCCAACGCTTGAACCCAAAACAGATGCCTTAGCATGGTAGTCTTGCGTTTCACACAAAACGTCTATAGGCAAAACTGGCTATAGGCAAAACGTTTACAGGCGGGCCAAGATATCTATAAACGGTTGGACATCAAGAAAATCGACATCGCCATCACAGTCACAATCCGCTTCGGCCTGAAATCCTTCGGCGGCCAAGACGGCGATGAATGGCGAGATATCCAAGAAAGTCGCCGCTCCGTCTAGGTTCACATCTCCCTTAATCACATCGCCCGCGTCGACGCTCTCCAAGATCGCGTCCAACTGCCCTGAAGTGAGGCTGCTGTTTTGGTGGAATATAATCGCGTCGATCTCAACAGCGCCCTCCCGCCGGCCCAGTCGCAATTGCACCGGCGCACCCACATTCGAAGCGTCGATCGTAAACTCGCCGCCGCTCTCCCAAGCGAAACTCCCACCGCTGGAGATGTTTTCTGTATCATCAGGGTCGACGCCAAAATCGCTGGGCGTGTAAAAACTGTCAGATGATCCGTCGAATCCGCGCGTCAGGTAGTAAGCTCGATAGTCGCCTTGATTGGCGAACGTGAGATCGTAGACCGCCAGCGTTTGGTGCACGCCCGGAAGATTCGTGCGACTTCCGCCGGGCGCCTTGATTGCCTGGCCGCCCGAGGCCCCGGCGACGCTAACGGTGGTCCACACGTCCCCATCATCATCAGGATCAGTAATCGCACTAAAACCCTCCGCCTCCACGGTTAGAAACTCGCCCGGAGGCAACTGCGTCGCCGGTGGCCAAAGGGCAGGTGGCGTGTAACTGAACCACGCGGCTCCGGTATTAAACGTCGTCAAAGGCAATCGGACGACGGGATCGGTTGATGCTTCATCGGCTCCAACATCAAACAATCCGATGCGTGCACGACCATACATATCGTCTGAGAACAGCGCCGAACCGGTCGCACCATCAATGGCCGGA
>CAYOZV010000243.1:0-6271 GCA_964408465.1 uncultured Pirellulaceae bacterium | reverse complement strand
CGGTCACCACCGAAGCCGATATCGGCCCCTTGGCAGACCGTATGATTTCGATCGTTAAAAAGGATGGCAAGGATCTATTAATGGCTAACGTGCTGTTGCAGTCCCGCGGTCTGGTCGAAAAGGCGCGTCTCCGGGCCCAAGAGTCGCTGGATAAAAAAGCGTGGTCGATCGTTGATAAATACATGTGGGGGGCCGGCGGCGTGGCGGCGGTCAGCCCATTTCCGGTCGTGGATCTGTTGGCCGGTTCGGCGATCTCGACGAAAATGATCCTTGATCTGGCTGACGTTTACCAGCAAAAGGTCGATCTCGAGACGGCGTCGAAATGGCTGGGTGAAATGGGCAAAAATTTGGTCGGGATGCTGGGCGCTCAAGGGGCTACTTTGGCCGCAACCGCCGTGGGGGCTTCGCTGCTGAAGACAATTCCCTTTGCCGGGACGATCGCAGGCGGGGCACTTCAAGGCGTCGTCCAGGCGCTGATCACAAAATGGATTGGTGCCGTCTTCATCGAGTACTTCCGCAACGAAATGCAACAACCCGAAGGCGGACTCTCAGGATTGGCCAGACGTCAATGGGAGAAAGTCACCGCCGTCGACGAGCTGAGAAAGCTGGTTCAAACGGCGCGGGATAAACTGGGCTCCGACAGCTGATCGACCGTGCTGCTGCCTGCGGCCCAGTCACGTTTTTAGAATCTCATCACCTTTGTATCCTCCGAGTCTACCGTGTCCGAAGTACCTCAAACATCCGCTCAAGATCCGAACTACCGCGAAGCGGTGACGGCCGTAGAAGACACGTTGAAACAGCTTCGTGGCTGCCCCGATGCCGAACGCGAAAAACTGCAAAACGACATCGCTCAGCTGACTGAGATGTACGATAAAGTTACCAGCGGGCGCGTCGAAATCGTCATTTTTGGCGAAATTAGCACGGGCAAATCGGCAATGATCAACGCCTTGATCGGCCGCGCTGTGGCTGAAGTCGACGTGCAGGGCGGTTGGACCAAGCAGATCTGGGGTACGAATTGGGATGGCTCAGGCCACGTGATTCCCGGTTTGGAAAAATCGGAAGTTGTCATCATCGACACGCCCGGAATCAACGAAGTTGACGGCGCTGACCGCGCAGAATTGGCCGAAACGACGGCGCGGCGGTCGGATTTAATTCTGTTTGTGACCGATTCGGATCTCAACGAAACGGAGTACGCCGCGCTGGTTGAACTGGCGGCGATTCAAAAACCAATCATCGTCGTTTTCAATAAAATCGACCTGTACACCGAAGAGCAAAAAGACAAATTGGTGACGCTGCTCAAAGGGCGGTTGGACGGCATCATCCCACCGGATCATTTTGTGCTGACCAGTGCCGACCCGCGCGAGATAGAATACGTCATCGAACAACCCGACGGCAGCGAAAAAGTTGAATGGCGCAAACCCGAACCCCATGTGCAAAATCTGAAAACGCTGATCCTCGAAACGCTCGAGAGTGAGGGGTTGGGATTGATCGCGCTCAACGCGGCCCTTTACGCGGCGGATAAAAGCGACATCGTGGCAAAGATGCGTGTGCAGATGCGTAACAAACAGGCGGACCAAATCATCTGGACGATGGCGGCCACCAAAGCCATGGTCGTCGCACTCAACGCGGTGCCGGTCCTTGATGTCTTAGGCGGGTTGGCGATCGACGCTTTGATGATCGTGACGCTGTCAAAAGTTTACGGGTTAGATTTTTCGATGACGCAGGCGCGGGGGCTTGCTCGCACGATCGGGGCGGCCGGAGGGATTTATGCCCTCGGTGAGATGACCAACTATGGCGCGAGCCTGTTCAAAGCGGTGACGCTGGGCTTTGGCGTTCCCTTCACCGTGATTCCCCAAGGCGCAGCTGCCGGATTCACGTCCTACATAATTGGTCAATCCGCCAAACGTTACTTCGAACAAGGGGGCGCGTGGGGGGCTGGATCGGCTAAATCGGTTGTAACGGATATCTTGGATAGCACCAATCGCGAGTCGGTGCTGAACCATCTCAAAGACGAAATTCGTGAAAAACTCAAGCTGAACCGGCATTCTGAGTCGAAGTCCTGGTTTGGTTAAGTTCTCCAAGGCATGCGTCTGGGTAAATGTTTTGGAGAATTTTAAGATTTTACCTGCATAAGATTGGTATGTGTCTTAGGTTTCTAGTGGAAGGCCGGTACAGTCGGCCAATTACCCCTTAACACTAGAAAATAAACCTCCTCGCTAACCCCAAATTCACCCCCATGAATATCATCACGCAAAAAATCCAACGTTTTCTCGAAGACGAATCTGGCCCGACGGCAGTCGAATACGCGGTCATGATCGCTTTGATCATTATCGTTTGTATCGCCAGTGTTGGACTCGTTGGTCAAAGCGCCGACGAGCTGTTCCAAACCAGCGGCAACACGATTCAACAGATCAACGCCACTGGCGGCGAGTAATCGCGGCTGGGGTTTGGTTGGAATCTTGCCGGCATGGAGCAGGCAGGCATTTTCCATCATGAGCCAACTAAGATAGGATGAGGGCGCGATTTGTAATCAGAATCGGAGTCCTTTGTTCCATTTGAGCGCCGTGAAAAACAAACCCAAATCTATTCTATTTGTTTGCCTGGGAAATATCTGCCGATCCCCAACGGCTGAAGGCATCTTTGGTGCCTACATCCTGCAGCACGCAAGCGACCAAGCGATCTCCGTCGATTCAGCCGGTACGATAGGCTACCACCAGGGCAATCCGGCAGACGCTCGGATGAGGCAAACCGCGGCACGGCATGGTTACGACCTTCAAAGTCTCAGTCGCAAGATCACTCCGACTGATCTGGAGTCGTTCGATCTAGTGATCGCCATGGACCGAGAGAATCTTCAAGATATCCAGCAAGTGCATTCTGCACCCACCGCATCAATTAAACTGTTGAGCGATTTTCTGGATGATCAATGGCCGACTGATGTCCCTGATCCCTATTATGGTGGGGACGAAGGATTTGAGTACGTCGTCGACATGATCGCGGCGGCGGTGCCTAAGATTTATGAACATCTGATCCAAACGGGCGACACCGGCAGTGAACGAGGCAACGAGCCCTGAACTGCCTCTAAACTTTCGCTCCCCGCCCCGATCTGAGACTTCGAGGCTGGGCTGGAACCGAGGTGTTTGAATCTAAGGACGTGAACTCAAAGCGGTAAGGTAGCCGGCGGATTGGTGGGCTCACCCACTGCGCCGGACTTTATTGAGGCATACGATTGAATTTCTTGAACGACATTCTCAAGCAAGCCATTGGCACCGGCAGTACCATAGTTTCATCAGCGCCGGTATCGGGTGGTTGTATTTCCAAAGTCTCAAAGCTGAAGCTCAAATGTGGAACTTCCGTGCTGGCGAAACTTGCCGGAGAAGCCAACATCGGATTTCACGCAGAAGCCGAGGGCCTCTCAGCAATCGCTGAAACGCAAACCATGGCCACTCCTGAGATCATCGCCGTTGGAGAGTCGCCAGAGCCCTATCTAATTTTAGACTGGATTGATACCGCGCCTATTCAAACTGGATTTTGGAGGCGTTTGGGTGCAAATTTAGCCGCGCTACACAGCGCCGAAACTCCCAGTCCACAATTTGGTTTCACATCAGACAATGTCATCGGCGCCAGTCCCCAGATCAATAAGTGGGCTAGTTCTTGGTCGGATTTCTTTTGTGACCGGCGTTTACGATATCAGTTCGACCTTGCTCGTAAGGCTGGGTATTTCTCCGAAAATGAGGCTGCCAGATTCGAGGGTATGCTGTCTGAAGTGGCTGTGATGCTGGAGGAGGTCCCCACGCAACCGTCGCTGATTCATGGAGATTTGTGGAACGGGAATTTTTTATGTGATAAAAACCAACGACCGGTTGTTATCGATCCGGCCGTTTCTTATTCGCACGGCGAAGCGGAATTGAGTATTATGAAGATGTTTGGCGGATTCGACCAAGCGTGTTTTGACGCGTACCATGAAATCCGTCCCGCCCATCCGGCAATCGCGGCGACGATGGAAATCTATTCCCTTTATCACTACCTCAATCACCTGAACCTCTTTGGTCGCAGTTATTTAGTTGACTGTCGGCGAATCATCAACAAATTCGTTTGAATCGAGTTTTCTTATGCGACTTCCCGTCATCGCGGTGTTTGTAATGGCCTCGTTGGTATCCAGCGGCACGGTTAACAGTCAATCTCCAAGTGCCGGCGCTGTGAAAACGACGGTGCGTTTTGCGACGTTTAACATCTCCTTTCATCGCAAGTCCGAAGGTGCTTTGAAGAAGAAATTGGCGACGGGCAAAGGCTTGAATTTTTCGCGCATTGCCGAAATTATTCAGCGCGTTAATCCTGATGTTATTTTGCTCAACGAATTCGATTACGACGAAGCAGGGCAGGGCGTTGCCGATTTTGAATCGAAGTTTTTGGCGGTCAGCCAGAACGAACAGTCGCCCATCAAATTCAAATACCGATACATCGCTCCTTCCAACACCGGTGTCGCTTCGGGCGTCGATCTTAATGGTGATGGAGAAATGGGAACGCCCAACGACGCGTTCGGTTATGGTCTTTTTCCAGGCCAATACGCGATGGCAGTGCTTTCGAAGTTTCCGATTCAAGCCGACCAAGTTCGCACCTTCCAGAGTTTCCTTTGGAAAGACATGCCCGGCGCTGCTTGGCCGATCGTGCCTGAGACGGGCAAGCCCTTTTATTCTGACGATGCTGTTGCGGTTTTTCGGCTGTCATCGAAGAGTCATTGGGATGTTCCCATCGACGTTGATGGGAAGACAATTCACTTGCTCGCTTCGCACCCAACGCCGCCCGCATTCGATGGCGATGAGGATCGAAATGGCAAACGTAACCATGATGAGATCCGCTTATTCGCCGACTATATTTCCAACCAGTGCGATTACTTGTACGACGACAATGGTAAAAAAGGCGGGCTGGCCGAGGGTAGTGATTTCGTCATCGTCGGCGATCAAAACGCCGATCCCAACGACGGCGATAGTTATCAAAACGCCGCCAAACTGCTGATAGATCATCCTTTGGTGAACAGTTCCTTCACGCCCCAAAGCACCGGCGGGGCCAAATACTCAAAAGACCAAGGCGGATTGAACGATTCGCAAAACGGTGACCCCAACCAAGACACCGCAGATTTTGGCGACCATAGTGTCGGCAATCTGAGAATTGATTATTGCTTACCTTCAAAGACGCTCAAAATCTCCGACAGCGGAGTCTACTGGCCTGCACCCGACGAAGAAGGTGCCGATCTTGTCAAAGCCACCGATCACCGATTGGTGTGGATTGATATTGAAAAGTAGCCTGTAGCACCGGCGCTACTAGTGAAACTCCCGTCTTCGCAATTTCACCTCCGCGACTTTTTCGGAAAGGCTTTCGATCCGATTAACTAAGACGTGCACGACACGTTCGCGGATCTCTAGTTTTCCATGTACCAACCATGCCGATGACTGCCGCGCGATGCGGTAGTGTTTCTCCCAGATCGGTGGCTTAATTACAAGGTTGGCGACACCCGTTTCGTCCTCCAGCGTCACAAACGTGATACCTTTGGCGGTACCCGGTCGCTGCTTCATGATCACCAATCCCGCCACGTGCACGTAGCGGTCATTAGGGTGGTTGGCCAAATCACCGCAGCGCGTCACGCGGCTGGCGTCCAACTGATCGCGATGAAAAGAAATCGGATGCGCCCTCAAGGACAGTCCGACGGAACTGTAATCCTCAATCACTTGTTCTTGTGGCGTCAGTTTAGGAAGCGCCAGCGTATCATCGTCGTCAACGTCCAGATCTCCAAACAGTGGTTGGTCAAGTGGCGTTTTCTCTTGGCCCAGTGATTGCCATAACGCTTCGCGGCGATCCTGCTTCACCGATTTAAAGGCATCGGCGTCACTGAGTTGCTGCATCACGAATTGGGTCAGACGCGTCCGCCGAGCGAAATCGGCCACACTTTCAAATGGTCCCGCGCGTCTTGCTTCAATTACGGTTTGAGCTTCCGGTTCACGCAAGCCACGCACCATCCGCATGCCTAATCGAAGAGGAATGCGTTTTGATGGTGCCTTAGCGGTGAGCGACTGGGCGCTAGCCGTCGGTTGGTTGCCGCTAGGAAACCGGCGGCTAGTGCCTTGTGGCTCACAGGATTGCTCCGCCTCCGGTTCCAGCACGCAGTCCCAATGGCTGAAGTTCACGTCCACGCCCAGTACGGGCACGTCGTGGCGCTGCGCGTCGGCGACCAGTTGAGCCGGTTGGTAAAATCCCATTGGTTGGCTGTTGATCAGCG
>CAYOZV010000242.1:0-6304 GCA_964408465.1 uncultured Pirellulaceae bacterium | reverse complement strand
TAACGATTAGCCGGAAGGCGACCGTGTTTGGAGCGGCCCAACGCAGTCGCCTGCCGGCTTGTCGTTAAACTTGCGCGACGGCAGGGCGTTTGCCTATTGGGCCGCATCAGCAACGCCAGAGTAGCTGGATTCCCGAAACCGGTAACCAACGCCTCGCACCGTCTGAATCAATTCAGCATGAATGCCCAGTTTCTTGCGTAAGGAGCGAATGTGAACGTCGATCGTACGTTCCAACGCCAGCGTATCAGCCCCCAAAGCTGAATTGATCAGCTCGCGACGGTCAAAAGCGCGACCGGGATTGCGGATCAACGTGTCAAGCAAACGAAACTCGCTGGGAGTAACTTCCAGCGGCAGCTGGTCGATCGTTACTCGATGACGCCCGCGATCAACCGCGACCGGACCGCTGGAAACAATCTCCAACCCTGGCCCCTGCGCACGCGTATGACGCCGCAACAGCGTTTTCACTTTCTCCAGCAGCACGCGCACACTAAATGGCTTGATCACATAATCATCGGCCCCGACCGAAAATCCAATCAGCTGATCAACTTCTTCCGACTTCGCAGTCACCATGACGATCGGCGTCTCTCGTGTTGCCGATTCGGCGCGAAGCTGTCGACAGACTTCAATTCCATCAACAACGGGAATCATTAAGTCCAACAAAATAATGTCCGGCCGCCTGCTGCGGGCCTGATTAATACCATCCAACCCATCATGAGCGCAGAAAACTTCGTATCCAGAATTGGCAAAGTTGTACTCGACCACGCTGGCCAGTGAGCGGTCGTCTTCGATGATGAGAAGCTTCTTTTTTGCCACTTGTTCGACCTTTTATTCTGACCTAATTCTCTATTTCAGAGATTCTGTCGGTTCCAACTTCGAATTGGTCGTGGCGATGGCGAATGATGTCTCCGTCGACCAGATAAATCACGTCTTCGGCAATATTCTCGGCATGGTCAGCGATACGTTCGACGTGACGCGAGGCCGAAAAGCAATGCAGTGCCGGTTCTACGTATTCGCTGTTTTCCTGCATTAATTCCGTCAGTTCGTTGATCACGGCCAGATTATAGTCGTCCACCGACTGATCAAGCTGAATCACCTTGTTCGCCAGGCCAACATCGGAGCTGACGAACGAATCGAGCGCCATCTGCACCATCAGCGTTGACTGCCGAACCATTGGCGTTAACTGCTCTGGAATCGGAAAATAGGCGTGCTGATGCATGCAACGGGCTCGTTCGGCGATGTTACACGCCAGATCTGCGATTCGTTCGAGATCGGAGTTGATCTTTAAAACCGTTGTCACTCGTCGCAAATCTGCCGCAACCGGTTGGTGAAGCGCGAGAATCTTTAGGCAATCTTCTTCGATTTCAACTTCGGTTTGATTGACCTGTGGATCGGTGCCGATGACTTCTTTCGCAAGTTCGACACGATTTTCGCACAAAGCCCGCACAGCCTTATCGGCCATCTGTTCGACGACTCCGAACAACGCCATTAGACGGCGGTGCAATTGGTCGACATCATTCTGCAGGTGCTTTGACATAGATTTATCCAAACTTTCCAGTGACGTAGTCTTCGGTTTGCTGTTCCTTGGGCCGAGTAAACACGTCTTCGGTTTCGCCTTCTTCGATGATTTTCCCTTCGAAGAAAAAAGCCGTTCGATCGCTGCATCGCGCCGCTTGTTGCATATTATGCGTAACGATCACGATAGAATACTGCTCGCGCAATTCAAAAATGAGATCTTCGATCCGCGCGGTCGACGCGGGGTCCAACGCCGAACACGGTTCGTCCATTAATAGAATATCTGGCCCGACCGCGATCGCTCTGGCAATACACAGTCTCTGCTGCTGTCCACCGGACAATCCTAACGCCGATTTGTTCAGCCTGTCTTTGACCTCATTCCAAAGAGCGGCCTTTTTCAAAGCCCACTCAACCAGGTCGTCTAAATCCGATTTGGACAGCTTGGCGAAGTGAAGACGAGGCCCGAAGGCGATGTTATCAAAGATCGACTTAGGGAACGGATTCGGTTTTTGAAAGACGATTCCAATCCGCCGGCGCAGAGCAACCACATCGGTCGAACGCGAAAGGATGTCGATATCGGGAAGGACCAGTTTACCAGTCGCACGAGCGCTGGGCACGATGTCGTTCATCCGATTGATCCACTTCAGCAGCGTGCTTTTGCCGCAGCCGCTGGGACCGATGAAAGCGGTGACGCAATTTTCTGGAATGTCCAACTTGAGATTGTGCAGCGCCTGAAAATCTCCGTACCACGCGCAGAAGTTTTCCATCGAAATGATGTTCGGGCGAACCTGGTCCGAAGCTTCATTCGAACTGCGCGGCAAGAATTTGGATTTTATTTTGGTCGGCATCGCCGGTTTGGGCTCCGGTTGAATTACTTGATCAGTCAATTTGTACACCAATAATAATAGAAAAGTGCCTTATGAAAGCTTTTTTTGTGCAACCTGACGCAACAAAATTGCCACCGAATTAAACGCGAACAGAACCAATAATAAAACAATGATTGCCCCAGCAGCCACATGCTGGAAATTGTGTGGGTCCGCATCGTTGACCGGCTGTCCGGCCCAATAGTAAATCTGTAGTGGAAGTATCGAAAAGTCATCCATCAAATGTTGAGGCCCCATCGAAATCGCGACGATTCCAGAAATCATTAGGATTGGCGCAGCCTCGCCAATCGCTCGGCTCATCGACAAAATACACCCCGTCATGATGCCCGGAATCGCAGCAGGAAGGGTCACATTCCGCACCGTCTGCCAAGGCGTACAGCCCAGCCCCTGAGCCCCCTGGCGTAGCGACGTCGGAACGGCACGCAGGGCTTCTTGGGTTGAAATGATTACCACCGGAAGAATCACCAACATCAAAGTCATGCTGGCCGCAAGCACCGATCGTCCCAATGGCAGGCGGAACGAGTACCAGGCGTTCTCCGCGACGACGCCTCCTTCGGAATCGCTGAGCAGTGAAACGTTCAGTGTGGCGTCGTCATCCGGAAATTCATCGTCATCACCGATGATGTTGAGTTTGACTTCGGATCCATCGGACTTCACCGCCGTCATCCCAGTCGAGAGCGCGGGGATTTCCTCTCGATCAGCAACCGGAATAAATACGACCTGCATCCCTTCGGTAACGTATTGGCGTTTGAATTTGGTTCCCAGTTCAAAAAATGGATCGTTGGGGCTACCAAATAATCCGAACATTGTCGCGAACACCGTCATCCCCAAAATCCCGTAGACAATCGACGGAACCCCCGCCAGATTGCTGATGTTCAGTTGCAGCATGTCCGAAAGCCAACGCAGAAATCTGTTGCGCGGCTTGAATTCTTCTAAATAGATCGCCGTGCCGACCCCCAACGGTAAAAATAAGACACTGCAACCGACGCAGACCCAAATCGAACCCAACAGCGCCGGGCCAATGCCCGCTTCACGGGCGCCCGGGGCAGGGGGTTTGGCAAGGAACGATTTTTCGATCGTAGCTTGCAGCTTTTTTAATTTTTCTTGCCGAGCAGTAAGTGTCCGAGCCTCCGCTGCAGCGGGCGCATCGGCCAGTTTGCCTTCGATCTCGGTCAGTTCGGCGACAATGTCCGCTTGGGGCGGATTGAACGCTGGGAGGCCTTGATAAAAGATCGACAGCATCAAAATCAAAAGAATGATCACTGACGACGTCGACGTCATCACGCACAGCAACCAAAACGCGCGATTGGAATTCGCGCGTTTTTGAGGCGATGTCTTTGGAAATTCACTAAAATTCGGTGGCGGTGTTTTGTTAATCGTACGCCTCCTGAAATCGACGGCGGACGATGTTGCCGATCACGGTCAGAGACAGCGTGATAAAAAACAGCACCAACGCAACGGCGTAGATCGAATAGTAACGCACATCGAAATTTGAAATATCACCGGTCGCCGTCGAAGCCATGTGACCGGTCATCGTTTGAATTTGTTGCCGAGGATCGAAGGTCAGGTTCGCCAGTGCGCCGGCGGCCATCGCCACGATCATGGTTTCGCCAATGGCCCGCGCGGCGGCTAATAGAAATGCCGAAATGATTCCCGACAGCGCCGCCGGCACAACGACTTTCAGCGAAACATCAAACTTGGTCCCACCAAGTCCATAAGCCGCTTCACGAAGCCTCCGCGGAACCGCTCGCAATGCGTCCTCCGACAGCGACGCGACTGTCGGCAGGCAAAGAATCCCAACCGCGATACCGGCGCTGATCGCGTTGTAAAAATCAACTTGGATGCCGACCGTTTGAAGGGCCGGCGTGATCACTACCAGCGCGAAGAACCCATACACGACCGTCGGGATCCCAGCCAGCAATTCCAAAATCGGCTTGAGCACATTCCTCAGCCGCTTCGGGGCGTACTCGCTGAGGTAGATCGCCGTCACCAACCCCAGTGGCAACGCAACCAACATCGCGATCACGGTCACCCAGAGCGTGCCGCAGATCAGCGGCCAGATACCGAAAAGTTTTTCGTTACCGAGCGTCGGGCTCCATTTGAGTCCCAACAGAAAATCGGTGACGCTCGTTTCGGGCATACTAAAAAATTGGAACGTTTGCCCGACCAACAAACAGACGATCGTGACCGTAATCAAAACCGTAAAAGCCGTGCAGGATGCCAAGGCTGCCAGAATAAACCGCTCACGAAAACGAGTCGCCGCCAGAGAGCGGAAGGCGCGGCTCTGGAGAACGACTGGTTTTTGATTCGCAGTGTTGTCGACAGTTGCCATTAATTCACCTTGAGAGGATCGTGGGAAACCTCCCACCATGTGTCTAATATTATCCGACGTCTCTCGGAGCACAATGGATTATCTACATCAAATAGGCAACTAGTTCTCCCTTGTGCAAGGAGTAGGGGTTAGGCAAGAAACAGAGGCCGTTAAAACCCTTGTTTTCCCGCCTCACAGAGCTCATAACGAACTCCGCCACCCCTAAATCCATCACCGGCGGGGGCACTAATTCAGCAAATTTTCGACGGTGTAAAGCTCTGATAAAGAACCTTCTTTTTTCTCGGGCTCACCATCTTTGACTTCCCAGAAATGCGTCCCCTTCTTCTGTCTTTTGAAGTGAGCTTTCGCGGCATCACTCATTTCTTTGGGGAGCCCCACGTATTTAACCTTGGCGGCGAGTTCCGCAGCGTTGTCCAGATAATAATTCACGAAGACTTTCACTTCCGGTCGCCGCGCCGATTTGCTGTTGACGTAGATGAACAGCGGACGTGAAAACGGAGCGTATGCCCCGGATTCAATATTCGCGGCGGTGACCTCGACCGCTTCGCCTGAGTCAGGGTTGACGATCTTTCCACTTTTGAGCTTGTCTTGGTTGGCGAAGTAATAAGACGCGCCGAAGAAACCAACAGCACCTTCGGTTTTTGCAATTCCTTGAACGAGAACGTTGTCGTCTTCACTGACGGACATGTCATCACGCATCGAAGAATCCGATTTGCCAACAACGACCTCTTTGAAGTAGTCAAAGGTTCCCGAATCGGTGCCCGGTGAAAAGATCTTGATTTCGGTCGCGGGCCAAGACGCGTCGATGTCTTGCCAAGTCTGCGCGTTGGTGAAGCTTCCGTCTTTGGAGCTGGCAAGGAAGATTTTCTTCAGTTGATCCACCGTAAGTGTTTCAACAAAATCATTTGACTTGCCAACTGCGATTGTCAAACCGTCGTAGGCAACGGGAAGTTCGATGAAGGAAACGCCGTTGGCTTTACAGCTTTCGAATTCCTTGTACTTGATTGGACGCGAGGCATCTGAGATGTCTGTTTCGCCTTTAGTGAATCGCTTGAATCCACCGCCAGTTCCAGAGACGCCCACAGGCACTTTGACTTTCGGGGCAATTTCTCGAAAACCAGCATCGGCCTCGATGGTGATCGGTGCCACCGTGCTCGAGCCGTCGATGTTGATCGTGCCTTCGAGGTCCTTGAGTCCCGATTGAGCTTGGGTTGTCGTTGTGAAACAACAAGTGGCGAACGTGAATGCAAGTAAAGATAAAATCAGTTTCATTCTTTTTTCCGTTTGGAGGTCTCTTTGGGTGATTGGTAAATTTGAGTGCATGGCGTGGGAGATGCAAGCACTCGTTTGGTCGGAGGATACAGACCTTCGATTAAGAAAGGGTTAACATTTCTTAAAATTCCAGTTAATTCACGCGAAGGCCAGAAAACGTGGGATTTTAACGGAATAAAAGCGCCGTTTCGACGGCCAGTCGGCAACAAGTTTAGCGACCTAGCCGGCAGACGTCGCTCGCGCCCGTTTAACGATTAGCCGGAAGGCGACCGTGTTTGGAGATGCAAACGAGGTCGCCCACACC
>CAYOZV010000241.1:0-6357 GCA_964408465.1 uncultured Pirellulaceae bacterium | reverse complement strand
TGGATCTTGTTAAAGATCCCGAAGCTCCTCTCCCCCGCAGGATCTTTAACAAGATTCATTACGCGGTCACGCATTAAATGACCCACGCACGATCTACGAACCCCGTCCGTTTCTCTGGATCCAATTACCGTTGAGATCGTACTCAAAATCCACCGACTCCAGATCATAGGCCGCGATCGCGCTATCGACCGCATTGGCTTCCACTGAATCAACATCGGAAAAGGTGACCGTATGATTACTCAGCACAGCACGGGCCACTTCGCCGATCGAACTTAAGAGATCCAGATTTTGCAAATCGTTGATTTCAACATGATCCTCACCGCCGCCGCCATCGAACCTGCTGTTTTGCACGTTCGTCATCCGCAGCAACTGCATCGTCGTTTCGAATTCGGCGTCGTCGAAGTTGATTCGCAGCGTTTCATTTTGATCGCTGCCTCGAAACCCGATCGCGTCGTTTCCACCGCCACCGTCGATCGTTGATTCATCAAAACCAATCGTGCGGACTTGATCGCCGCTGCGCGCGGTCGATTGAACCGTGTCCGCACTCGCGAAATAGGTCTCCCGTTGATCGCTGCCGATAAATTCAGCCGTATCATTGCCACCGGTGGATCGGCCAACCACCAGATCGTAGCCTTCGATCCTGATCTCACCCTCTGCATTGTTAAGACTTGTCGCGTCGGGCGTGTGCAAAAGATGGTCGTCACCGGCAGACCCCGTCAGGTAGGCTTCGTCGTTTCCACCCGATGCGTTGACCGTCAGGTTACCAAAATCCCGCACGTAATTCGTGAATTTATCGCTGACCAAGAGGACCGCGTTATCGCGCGAATGTAATTTTTCATCGCCACCGGAACCGTTCAAGGTAACACGGTCATTGCCGTCGGTGTCGATGACATTGGTGCGTTCAAAATTCTTAATCAGCGCGTCAGATCGTCCGCCGGTAACTTCCGCCGAACTCTGATCAACGGCGATGCGATCCTCGGCAGACGTGCCGATGATGTTCGCAATGTCGGCTCCGCCGTTGCCGTTTACGGTGACGTTTTCAAACCCCTTGGCCGTTAACTCCAGTTGCTGCGATCGTAAGAAGGAACGTTCTTCGCCATGAGCGAACCGATCTTCTTGGGTGCTGCCTTCTAATTCGATTCGATCATTACCAAGCTGCCCCAGCACGTACGCGCTGCGGAACGCACCTCCACTGGCGGCAAAGTGCGCGTTTTCAAATAGCACCGACCTGCCGCTGGCTTTGACGACATCCTCAAACTCTGAGCCTTCGACATAAAGCGAATCATCGCCGTCGCCATTGTCTATCGCTGCGTCTTCAATGCCAAAGGCGCGCAGCGAAAATTGCTGATTGCGGATCTCGATCCGATTCTGAAGAATCTGAACCTGATCGTCGGTTCCACTTAATTTAACCTCGACCGAATCGTCACCGGCTTGACCATTGAAGACGATGAATTCGACGTCGTCTTGATGAAACCGCGCGCTCTGCCCGTTGATCGACACCAAAATTTCCTGGTCCTCCGTCGTCGTCACACTCACGTGGTCATCCGCCGATGAACCATGAACCTTCAACACGCCGTCGGTGAGTTCCAATTCGATCAAGGAAGCTTGGGTTGGCGACGTTTGGACGGGATCTTCTAAGTCGCCTTCATTGGCGGCGACCGTGGCGTCAGGTGTGGGCGTCGACGGTGGACTGTCATCGCCAAGCACCGATTCGAGCGCGGCGGCGAGGTTGATCTGGGAGTAATTTTGTTGTGTTACTGAATCGTAGATACTGTCGGCGGTGCTGATAAATTGATCGTAAAGCAAATCCTGATCAACGTCGAACACGCCTGCAATTTCGTTCGCCTGACGCAGCAACGCACTGGCGGCGGCGACATACGGAGCGGCCTGACTGGTGCCGCTGGTCCCCAAAAACGAATCCGAACGTGCCCCAAAAAACAGGTGGTCGGGAACGGTGCTGGTGATGTTTTCGCCTGGCGCGGTCAGCACGTGCGACGCCCGCTGACTGAAGTCGCTCAGACTGCCGTCTCCATCGTGGCTGGCCACCGGCACGACGAATTGGCTGCTGGCGGGATAGGCGAGCTGTTCGGCTCCGGTTTCTCCGAACGAATTTCCGGCCGCAACGCTGATGAAGACACCGTCTTCTTTGAGTTGCTGAAGTTCATCGTTGAGCACCTCTAAATAGCTTTCGTTGGGTGACGTTCCCAACGACAGATTCACGGTCGTGATCGGGTTTTCAAATGAGTCTAAATTTTCGTGCACCCACTGAAGCGATTGTTCGATCCATTCCAGCTTCGTCGCGCCGGTGTCATCAAACACGCGCAGGGCGACCAAATCCGCGCCGGGGGCAACTCCGCGGTATTCCAGATCGTTGCTGCCGACGATTCCGGCGACGTGCGTACCATGGAATCCTGTGGGGCCGTCGTCGTAGGGGTTGGCATCATTCTCCGCGAAATCGTAACCCCCGACCACTTGATGGCCTTCGCCAAAACCGCCGCCCAAAGCAACATGATCGAACGCGATTCCGGTGTCGATGATGGCGATCGTCTGGCCGGTGCCATCGAGCCCATAGCTATCACCGATCGCGGCCGCGGCGGCCGTCGTGGTGAGGTCATCGGTTGTCGAATCGGCAAAGGTCGTCACGTCAACTTGGTCCACCGGATCAACAGAAGAACTCGCGCTGTCGAACTCTGGCAGGACGCTGGCCACCGCTTGAGCGGACATTACCAACCGTTTTTCAAATTCTTCGAACCTACTTAATCGCGATTGGCGATTGGGGCGGGGAGATCGTGACATCGTAGCACTTTGTCGCGCGTGATCAGGCGGCTTGCGTGTCGCGCTGACGGACAAGCCGAACCATCCTGGTCAATGTGACGCCATAGATCCCTTCTAGGCGCGGGGAGTATCTGTGCTGAGCAGCCGCCAAAAGACCTGCGGTCGCTGTTGCCAGCAACCGTACGTTTCCCACGCCCCTTGGGGTTCGAATTCTTCTTGAAAAACGTCGCCGACACCGCGGGCAACCGACTTTAACGATTGTGACAATTAAACAGCAACGGAAATCTGTGTCGAACGACAGAAGCCTTGACTAGCTATCACCGCCGGTCTGAATTTCGTGAATTTTGTTACCGATGACACTGTTAGCGAATGTTCAAAATTACCATTGTTGACGTTACCGGGGTCGATCTCGTGAAACCAATTTCTGCTTTCAAATTCTTTCAGCTGACTTGGCTGAATAAACCCGCCTCCGACCGCGCGATCTACAAAATGATCAAGCGCCGAAACGTCAGCTCGATCGTCGAAATTGGCATGGGCGACGGGAGTCGTTGCTGCAACATGTTGGCCGTTGCGCGGAAGTTCAACCCTGACAGCAAGGTCAAATACACGGGCGTCGATTTGTTCGAGGGGCGTGACGAAGATCAATCGCCGCTGAAACTGATCGAGATGCATCGCCAACTGAACGCCGTCGACGCGAAGACTCAGTTGGTACCCGGAGATCTCGTGTCAGCACTTCCGCGAATCGCCAACGCGCATGCACGAACCGACATGGTGATTATTTCCGCCGGTTTCGCAGAGGAAGACTTCGAAGCGACGCAAATGTTTTTGCCTCGGATGTTGCACCCCAGCAGCGTCGTTTTAATCCAAGACTACGAAGACGAAGAGTTTTTCGTCCACAGCCGCTTGGAGATCGAAAAGATGGCGGCCCAATCAGCGTCCCCAGCCGCGCGAAAACAAAAAGCGGCGTAGCCCGCGTTCGTAAAAATGTTAGCGGTACGGCGCGAGCCGTCCGGTTTCCAAAAAAAGTAGCGGTACGGCGCCAGCCGTGCGGTTTCCCACGGTTTACTCGGCCGACGAAACCGGACGGCTTGCGCCATGCCGCTAAAACCGGACGGCTTGCGCCATGCCGCTAACATTGCGATCAAAGCTCTTTCGCTTTGGCGGATGGCTTTGTTTGTGATTTAGGCTTTGCCGGTCTCTTCTTTTTCTTCCTGCCAGATTTCTTTGGCTCCCAGTCAATGATCTCACCGGCACCGGCGCCCGGACGAGCCACCGGGTACTTGCCGTTTTCATCCGGCTGCAGTGGTGCCTCACTTTCAAGATTCTCCAGCGCTGCCAGATTTTCGGCCAGGGTCACGTCCGAATTGATTGCCGACTCCCAATCCAATTCAAGACCACTGTAGGTCGCCAATCTTCCGAAGATCGCCGTCATCGTACTCTTCGCACCGTACTCCGCCTCGTTAGGCAGAATCCCCTGCGCGAGATTTGCGAATAGGTCGTGGTGTTCTTGTTGGTGCCCCAAACGTTGCCCCGGACCTTCGCCGCACTTAAAAATTTCCTTGCCATCGGCCGAGTAAATCGTTCCATCGCTGATGTTTGCGTAGCCCTTCGACCCCACGACGTGTTCGGAAACGTTCTTGGAACACTGCGGCATGTGTCGGCACTGGCTGAACATTTTGTGACCGTTAGCATAGGTGTATTCGACGAAATGGTGGTCGAAAATCTGACCATGATCCACACCATTTCTCAGCAACCGCCCGCCCATGCCCTGTGCCGTTGTAGGGTAGTCGTCCATCAGCCAGTTGATCACATCCAAGTTGTGGATGTGCTGTTCGACGATGTGATCACCGCACAGCCAGTTGAAGTAATACCAGTTTCTCATTTGATAGGTCAGTTCAGAATCACCCGGCTTCCGCGGTCGCTCCCAGACGCCGTTACTATTCCAATACACGCGACTGTAAAGCAAATCGCCGATGATTCCGTTTTGCAGTTGCTCAATCGTCTCCTGATAGGCCCGCTCGTGTCGACGTTGCAGACCGACTTGCACCAGCAAATTCTTCGCGCTGGCCTTTTCGCCATTCTCCAGCACCTTGCGAATCCCCGGCGCGTCGACCGCAACGGGCTTCTCCATGAACACGTGCTTACCGGCCTCAACGGCGGCTTCGAAATGCAGAGGACGAAAACCGGGTGGCGTTGCCAAGATGACCAGATCGGCATCAGAATCCATGACCGATTTATAGGCGTCCAAACCAATGTAGGACGTGTCTTCGTTGACTCTCACTTTTTCGCCATGTTCGGCCTTCGCCTGCTCCAACGTCGACGTCATGCGATCGGCAAACACGTCCCCCGCGGCAACCAGTTCCACATTGCCGCTGGTCGTGTTCATCGCTTGAATCGCAGCCCCCGCACCGCGTCCTCCACAACCGACCAATCCAATCTTCACCGTGTCAGACCCTGCCGCATGAGCCGATTTTGCCAACGATAACTTCGACGCCCCGATGGCACTGACGGCGGCCGCAGTCGCGGCGACGGTGGAACCCGTTTTGAGGAAATCGCGACGTGAGTTTCGTTTGCTGGAATCGTCATTCATAGGATGTGGCACAAAAATCTCCTTCGTGGTCTGGGATGGTAAGTGTTGACAAATCTAACTGATCTCAAATGAAATTGTTCTTCGCGGCTGATCAAAAACTCAGATTAATTCGCCAAAACCCGTCAATCCGATGGGCTCGCGGGAGGTAAAGGGTTCACCGTACTTCACGCCGATCGACTTCCCCCAATAACTGGCCTCATCTCGCAATTTCTCCAGAAAAGATCCGTTGCTGTCGTCGCGTCCCTCAACAAATTGGCTGTGAAAGCAACCAATCGCTTCGATTTTTCGTTCCCAGTAATCGCTGATGTCCAGAATAAATGCCGGCTGAGCGTTCATTTTGAGGTGGACGCAATAGTAATTGTAAATCCGGGCTGGGTGAAAGCGCTCTCCCCGCATGTCGGTCTTGGACAGCTTCGCCCAAAATCGAGCCGCTTCGGTTAGTTCGGTCGCGGCCAAGTGGTCGGGATGGGCGTCTTCCCAATAGGGGGCAAAGATCCATTTCGGTCGGTGCAAGCGAAACTGCTCCGCCAGCAGTTTACGCGCCTCGAGGTCTGCGACCAAGCTGCGATTTGGCAGCCCCAAATTCTCTCGCCAAGGCAGTTTCAAGACCTCCGTTGCCGCCGCCGTTTCGGCCGCGCGTTTCTCCAACGATCCAAACGGCGTCGGTTCACCGCTGGTTAAGTCCAGCACGCCAACGACCAGCCCAGCGGCCAACATTTTCATAATCGCACCACCCATCCCCAATTCTGCATCGTCGGGGTGAGGCGCGACAACCATCACGTCAAGTTTCATCAAGCGGTTCCTTGGGGTTGTTCTGGAGTAGATTCGGTGTAGCGGCGCGATAAACGAGCCCGGAACACTGGTCACTATAATAATAGCAAGAATAGCAAGAAGGAATGAACCGCGTTGGCTGCGACTCCATCGCACGCGGTAGCATTTTTCGTTTAACGACAAGCCGGCAGGCGACCGCGTTTGGCACCGCCTAAACACCG
>CAYOZV010000240.1:0-6401 GCA_964408465.1 uncultured Pirellulaceae bacterium | reverse complement strand
GCCCGTTGCGGCTCAACCTGACTTGGAAGCGGCTTGTTTCTGGAAGGTTGGGCTCTCAGCCCGACCGAAATAAAAGGGCGATTCGGCTAAGAGCCAAATCTACGGTCCGTGTTCGACGCGTCCCCCCGCCCATCCCAGCGGTAGGGCGCAAGCCATCCGGTTTCTCCGCCACCGCCCCTTGCGGCTTACCCCGTTCCGATAAAACTCCATCACCAACGCAAGCGGCTCAGGTATTAAACGCCGGACAGGATCGCAATGAAGGGAGCGATATCCAAGAAGCTAACCGTGCCATCTTGATTGGTATCCGCTTCGGCTTGGAAACCGGTATTGGTCAGCAGCCCGATGAAGGGCGCGATATCAAGAAAGTTGACCACTCCGTCCAGGTTAACATCTCCCAGCAACGCGTCCTCGAGCGCCGCAATGACATTCAGCACCGGTGGGCTTGGCGGGGTAAGGATACTTCCCGCGCCGCTGTAAGTGGCTTGAACACTTACGTCCGCTGGCGTTGCGATAATCCGCAACAACCCACCGCTATTGATTTGCGAAACGGCAAAAGCTTCACCGGCGGCATCCAATGTGAGCACAATCGTGTCGACATCTCCGGTCGCCGTCTCGTTATACATTCCGGTGCCCAGAGGAAAAAGCGTCCCGAAGGAATTGCCAACAACAGCCTCGCCGGTGTTCGCGCCACCATTTGCCTGATCTGAAATGAAGCGGGCTGAATCATTCAAATCGACGGCTCGTGTATCGGTCGCAAGAAAGAACTCCAAGCCACCGCTGGCACTGAAGAAAATATTCGACTGAGTCAATTCTATCGAGAGGCTGTCGATGGCCGAAACTTCCCCCAGCAAACTGGTGTCGAAGTCAACCAAGGAATAGACGGTGAACCTGTCATCGTCGCCCTGCACCGTGAAAAATGCCGAATTGACACCGTCTTCAGAAGCATCGATCTCATCTTCCTCAACCTGCGCCGAAAATACGCTTGGCAGCGCGGCCGACGGTGCCGACACAACATCGACCACTTCAAACGAAACCTCGATTTCGACCATTCCGTTGAGCACGTTCCCCTGGCCGTTGCTGACGACGTTGATGACTCCTTCTTGAGGCCCCAACTGAGCGGTGTCCAACGCCAGAGTTACGCTAACTCCATCGCCCAGTGCTAAATCGGTGCCCGAAAACGAACCAAGCACACCGCCAAACGTGAACACCATGAAATCTAATTCGTCTGCACACGAGGCATTGGCCACGTTGGTGCCGTTACTGACCAGCAGTTCCAAAGTCACGGTGTCGCCAACCACGACCTCTGCCGGCACATTGGTCAATAATTCAGCCGCCAGCTTTGCCGGAAGCTGGAAATCCTCAACGACAGGTAGGTGATCACTGGTGGACTCAAGCGCATCCAGGACTTGGCTGGTAGAAAAAGAGGTCAGCCCATTAATCGTGATCGTGTTGCCAACATTGATCGGTGTATTAAGTGTCGATCCGTTGTTGCCAAAGGAACGCAGCGAATTTGGAATCGAAGAAACGCCGTTGCCGTCCAGCAGTTCGTCGCTTTGTAAAATAAAGTCAAACCGATCATCAATCCCACCGCCGACAAGGAAACCGCTGCCGCTGGATGGACTTTGTGTCAAAAAGGGACCCAAGTCAACACCGAAGGGCGCGTTGGGCACGCCGGAGTCCAAGATACTAAAATTGACGACCTCGCCATTGGGAAACAGAGGATCTAAAACGCGTCCATCGCCACCGGCCGCAAGAATCTCCAACGCCGACAGGTTGCCAAAAATGGTTGCCGATGATGAATCAAAATTGTCAGAGACGTTCAGGTCTCCGGCGACGATCACGTTGCTGCCGCCAAGATTATTGCTGTCGATGTATCCGCGGATCTGGTCGGCTTCAGTTTCGCGACCGGCCATATCCTCATCGCCGTCACCGGCTTCGAAATGCGAATTGAAAATGTAGAGATCAGAATTGGCACCAAATCCAACCGGCCTAAATTGGTGCAGCAACGTTTCTCTGGGCTGAGATATCAATCCGCCCGAAAGGTTCCCAAATGAATCTTCGAATATCAGTTCAACGGTATCGGTTCGGTAAATGACGCCCTGCCGAATCTCGCGCGGATCCGGCGTCCCCAAACCACTGGTGGAGGTCGTTCTGCCAACTTCAAAACCGCGTGCGTAGATGATCCCCTGACTTTGGTAAATCGCGTTGACTCGGTCTAGGAGATCCTGCGTCGTGGTGTCGGGCTGCTGTTGCTCTTGAAGCAAGATGATATCGGCCGGACGAGCGATTCCGTTGACGACTTCTTCGCCGATGGCTTCAATGACGATTTCCGCTCCGGCGCGGACTGGACGAATGTTGGAGTTTCCTACTTCGGTATTAAATGTGTTCGTATTGTAAGTAACAATCCGCAGTTGCCCGTGGGCAATTCCAGAAAACACAAAACATGATAAACAGACCAACGGTATCAGGATGTAGTTTCGCATGTGAATCATAAGGTCTATCGCAGGTGAGAAAGGGACGCAAAAACGTGCCGCACCGAAAGAGTTCCGGTCGGCGGGAGATTTGATTTGGCCGCTCTGGAATCAGCTATCGACCGAACACAATTGTACCGCACCAAATCTGTTTTGCCAAAATGTTAGACGACAGATTCAGGAGAATTGCAAAGTCAAAATTTTCGTGCGATGTGCAATACGGGAGGTCGAGGCTCCGCCCGAGACCTATTTGACTTTGTAGGTTTCAGGCCCAGCCTCAATCTCCCGGTTCACGCGAAAATAGACTTTGCAGTTCTTCTGACGACAGATTCAAGTCGAATCTAATATTAAAAAAGATTCGCCCCCAATCGTCGCTTCCATCGTTAACGCCCCGTTAACCTTTTTACCTACGGTAAACTAATGGCCGGTGAAGCCAGCTCCTATCCAACAGCTTCCGCTGGGCAACAGCTTTCACGGGGCCGGTTAACCAAACAGCCCTGCGTACATTTCTTCATTGAAACCAACGATCATCTTCTTCCCCATTAACATCGTGGGGGCGCGCAGATTTCCGGTCGGGCCGAGCACTGCTTTCAGCATTTCCTCTTCGGTGGTGTCTGCCTTTTTCAGGTCGAACTCCACGATCTTTTTGCCTTTGGCGGCATGAATAGAGGTCGCACCAGAAATCAGTTTGAGGGCTTCAGCCTTTTGGTGAACGTCTTTTTTGGCGTCGACGATGACTTTGGGCTCGATGCTGGCGTCCGCAAGAAACTCTTGCGTTTTGGTACACGTCTTTCAGCCCTTGCGGTGATAGTACCAATCAATTTTCTTAGCCATTGCAGTTTTCTACTTATATATGGGGAAGTGGGAGGCCGGTTAAAGCCCGCTATTAAAACAACCTCTTTCACTGCCGTCAATTCTTCCACCAAATCGAGCGATTTGGGGCCGCTGTTTCTTTCGCTGCAGCGGCAATCGGGTATGATCTTGGGTTCCGTCGTTGACCCCTGATCGGCGGTCAATGAAAGAACCCAGTTCAAGTATTTTGAAGAAGATATCTATGAGTGATACAAAAATCCGCGGCATCGTCCACTTGATTGAAGAAACAAAAACTTACGGCCAAAAAGGATTCCGTAAACGGTTGGTTGTGCTTGAACAGGACAACGGCCGATTCACCAATTACATCCCGGTGGAGTTCGTGCGCGACTCCTGTGACACCGTCGATGAAATGTCCGTCGGCAACGAAGTTGAAATTAGCTACCAGTTGACCGGTCGCAAATGGCAAAAAGACGCCAACAGCGAAACGCGATATTTCCTCAGCGCCGAAGCCATCAGTTTCAAAGTGGTCAGCGCCGGCGGCCCAGATGCCAGTGGTTCTGCCGATGCCGCCAACGAAGCGTTCGCTGAATCCTACGAAGAAAACGACATCCCCTTTTAATTTGGCTGCCGCATCGGTCGTGGACCAGGCAACGAGTCTTGCCCCTTTATAAATGTGGCGGAGTCGTTCGCTCATCCACTGCCATCTTCTATCGGATTGAAAATTCGTGTGTGCCGTTCACGTTCGCCACAAACCGTTGACTCAATTAGCGCAACCGCGTGAGTTGGTGTTGGTCGTGCCGGCGCTCAAAAGCCAGGTCAACCTATCTCGAATGGTAAGACTGGCCGGATGTGCAGGAATCACACGCATCATCACGTCCGGCCCATCCAAGGTGGATCCCAAGATCGCGCGCGACGGTGCGTCGCACGTGAAGATCGAAAAACGGCGATCACTCGTTCCGGTTTTGAAAAACCTCAAGAAGGATGGGTTTCGAATCGTTGGTTTAGAGCAAACCGACGATTCTCACTTGATCTATGAGTACCGTTACCAAGCCAAAACGGCATTGCTGATTGGCCACGAACGCCACGGTATCACCGACGAAGAACTTACCGTGGTCGACGACTGCATCGAGATCCCCGTCTACGGAATGCCGTTCAGTTACAACGTCGTGACGGCCACCACGATGGGTGTCTACGAATACTGCCGCCAATTCCCCGCGTAAAACGTAGTGGACGATTCCGCGAGTCCCCAAACCGCCTGCCCCACAACCAACCGACAGGCTCTTCCCAACAACGATTACCCACGCAATTAAACACCAATATCGCGCTTCCCAATTAGCTTTCGAATTCATTAGCCGACAACGGCTGGTGTATATTGGTTCCAAGCCCCTCTAATTTAAACTTGTCGACGCGGTTCAACATTTGCGGATTGCTGTTTTGGAAAACACTCAAGTAGGCCCTTTCCTAATTATCAAACAATTAGGCACCAACCGCCGGCACAAGGTCTATCACGCCAAGCAAGTCGTGCAGGACCGTGACGTCGCGCTCAAGTTCATTCATTTCCCCGCAAAGATCACTTGGCAGAGAGCGCTAAAGAAAATCAAGTCCGAGGTGAATGAGCTTCAATCCCTCCGACACGAAAACCTCGTCCGGATCTTCGGTGCGGGCGCTCATGAAGAAAAAATCTTCTTTGCACGCGAATTGGTCGACGGTGAATCTTTGGCGGCGTTGCTGTCCAGACGAGGGAAGCTAACGCCCGATTTAGTGGTCGAATACGGCCGGCAGATTTCAGAGATGCTCAGCTATCTGCACCGCAAGAATCTCATTCACGGCGCGCTCACCCCTGCGAAAATCTTGGTCACCGCCGACCATAAAATCAAAGTCACCGGCCTGCGATACAATCAGATCGGGCGTCGGCGTTGGGATGCAACAAGACAACGCAAAATGGATACCGCCGCCTATCAAGCTCCCGAACAATTCACCCTTGGAGCGACGGCCAAAAGCGACGTGTATGGCTTGGGTGTCATTCTGTTTGAGATGCTGACCGGAAAACTGCCCTACGAATTAGAGACGATGGGCCGGATGGCGAAAAAGAAACAAACGCAGCCCGCCCCATGTGTCACCGATCACGTAATGAATTGCCCGATGTGGCTGGATCAGATCGTCACCCGCATGCTGGCCCCAGACCAGAACCGGCGTCCGCATTCGGCCCGCGAGGTCGTGCTGGCGTTCGAAGAAATCAAGAAGATTGATGCCACCCAAGAATCCGCCGCGTCCCAGATCTCAGGCAACTTCAATCCTCTCAATAAAGGCACCGATAAAACGACCGCCCAACGTCTGCTCAATAAGCAACACCGCGACTCCGCCGTGTCGATGGGATCGTTTTTCCAGTCGGTGCCGTTTTTAATGGCCGCGTTGGCCATCGTGGCGGGGCTGACGATTTGGTTGGCGATGCCGCCCAGCACCGAAGAAATCATCAAACGCACGCGAGCGCAGGTCGACAGCAGTTCGCCAGACCAATGGCGCACCGCATCGTTGGAAATGAAGTCGTTGATGCAATCGCAGAGTCCCTTCGCCGGCGATGCGGAGGATCTTTATTACCAAGCCCGGCAAAAGATGTTGGTCGACATGGCCAAACGCGGAGTGAGCAATTCGAAGCTCCAATCCGAAGAGACTCAGCAGTTCACGGCGGCTTACGAACTTGAAATCGGTGACGAAGGAGATCAAGCCAAAAGGCTCTATTTACAGCTCGCCCAAACCGTTGATCCCAATGGCGATCAACGGCATGTTTTTATCGAAGCAAAAAAACGATTCAAGCAGCTGTCGTCGAAAATAAAACTGCCCGATGCGCCTCAAGAGTTGATGCGAATGGTCTCCAACACCGCGCGAGCACAATCCTCCGATGAACTGGACTTCGCAGAGAATCTTTTGGCGAAAGTTTTTATCAAATGTTCGGGCGAAGCGTCATTGGCCGAAGTCGCGCTGATGGCACAGCGGCAACTGGAAATTATCCAACGCCGCAAAAGCAGCCTGAAAGAAGAATCGTCTCACGATTAGTCCCAATACCGTTCAATGGACTGATTTGATTGGCTCACAGTCATGTCGTCAGTTTAACGATTA
>CAYOZV010000239.1:0-6430 GCA_964408465.1 uncultured Pirellulaceae bacterium | reverse complement strand
TGGTTGGTGCGTTGGTGAATGTGGCCCCAGTGTTCAATCGTGCCCACGATGTTCCACTTGCTGCGGTATCGAAAGCCATTCTCCACAAACGGCTCCTGTTGACGCTGCCCCGAAAGCCGCTGGACCTGTTCGATATGGGCTATCGCGCCGCCCTCTTCTTCGACCCTGAGGCTATTGTTGATCTGCAAATACAACTTACGCAGCAAATCCCCGTGAACGCTGACGGCCAACGCATCATAGACATCTTCCTCCTGCGAATAATCAAAAGCCCGAAACAGGTTGGTGTGCAACTGATCGAACACACGATCGGCCGTTCTATTATTAATTCGAATCGCGCCCTCGGGCTCAAACGGAGCCGGCAACTGGACAACGGCCGTTTCGGTCAACATCAGCCCCGCCCCCACCAGCACACAGGCCACCGCCGATATTTTGGTTGACTTAAACGCAAACGGAACCAGCACCAATCCGGCCAACAACGCCGCCAACGTCAGCACCGGCAAACCGAACGTGGGAGGGGCAGCAAAATATCGCGGGTCCGCCAAATCAACATCTGTAATCGCAGGTAAATCGGCAGCGTCGGCGGCCTTCCAACGATAAACGTTGTTCTCCAAGAACTTTGAGAAACTGGCCTTCTTGGTATCCTTATAGGCGAACACCACTGCATCGACCGAGCGAATCGACTCGCTGAATTTCGTCCACTCCACGGCCACCGATTCGGGCGGCGATTTCGCGGGATACTGCATGATCACGCCAACGCGACCGCTGGCCATGCTGACCTTGCGCTTATCTGTTTTCTGTGCGAAATCACGCAAGTCCAATCCGTAGAAATCAACGCTTTCAAAAATCGGCTTCACTGTCACACCGTCGATGGTAACGGGGTTGCCAATACTAAAAAACGCTTCAATTTTCTTACCTGCATCAACCTGTTCTGCGACCGTCAAAAAAGCCGCATCGGCGCGGTCGATCTCGATCATTGTCGCCAACGTCGCCAGAGGAATTAAAACCTCATGCCGCACTTCTCGATCGGTGATGTAGATAAATGAGTAGACGCTTGAGTAACTGACGATCCCCAGCACCTGTTCTTCCTGTGTGTCGAACCAAGTCTCCCATTCCTCCTCCGACGCCTCGGGCGAAAGCGGAGGATTCTCCCAGTCGAATCGGAACGTCTCCGGCATGCCGGGCTTTAACATCTTCAAGTACGAGTTCTCTGCGCCCGACTGTTTTACAATCGCCTTTAATTCGGAGGGTAGCAGCGCTCCTTCGGCCACCATCTGTTGTTCCAAAGTAAGGAATTCTGGCTTCGGCGGGTGCTTGATCTCCAGTTCGAAAACCATCGTGTATTCCATCAGCGTGCCGGCTTTGACTCCGCCTTCGGGGATCTCCACGCCAGTGATGTTGGTGACCGAGGCAGGCAATCGTTCGCCGTTGACATCCCGGAGAATAATCTTTTCCGCCAGATAATCAGCATGATCGGCCGTCGCCTCCTTTATTTCAGCGCTGTCATACAGTCCATCATCCCCCGCCTCAATGCCCTGCAGAAGCTCCAGGTCTTCGGCAAAACACGTCAAACGGATCGTCGTGCGGCTCTGATTGACGTAGATGTTCGCTTCCACAATCGAAACAGGATGCATCGCACAAACGGCCGTCGAAGTCATAGCTGCGATCAGCCACCACCAACCGGCCGTGAAACACAGCAGCTTCGCAGCGCGAACCATAATCTTGATAAATTCTCTGTTCATGATAAAAACTTGCATTCCCATATTTGACACGATTGAACGCAATTAATGAACGCGCTGCACGAACTCAAAGAGATATTCCGTCCTATCATTTCCGGCTACGTCGACTCAGACGCCGCACAAACGGACGCCATGCTGGCCATGATTCGCCCCGCCGGGGACGCCAAGCACGGTGATTTCCAAGCCAACTTTGCGATGGCGCTGGGAAAACGCGCGGGCAAACCACCGCGCGAAGTTGCCCAAGCCATCGCCAGTGCGGCCGATCTGTCGACAATCTGCCAACAGGTCGACATCGCGGGGCCCGGTTTCATCAATCTGAAACTGAACGATGATTGGATTAAACAAGGTCTCAAACAAGCGCTGGCCGATGAAAAATTGGCGATCGCGCCGGTCGCTGAACCACGCAACTATATCGTTGATTATTCGTCCCCCAACGTCGCCAAACCGATGCACGTTGGACATATCCGTTCAACCGTGATCGGTGACGCGCTCACGCGGATTCTCAGCTTCATGGGTCATCAGGCAAAATCTGATAACCACTTAGGCGATTGGGGCACTCAGTTCGGAATGATTCTCTACGGTTACAAACATTTCCGCGACCAAGCCGCCTTTGACACCGACACCATCGGCGAACTATCGCGCCTGTACCGCTTGGTTCGAAAGCTGATCGACTTTCACGGTTCGATGTCAAAACTACCGGAGTTGGAATCTGGGTTGGAGGAACTCGAAACAAAGTTAGCCGATCTAAAGAAACAGCAATCGGCCACCGACGAAAAAGCGGCAGTCAAAAAGATCAAAAAAGAGATCAACCAAGTCAGCAAACGAGTCTCCGACGCTAAGGAGAAATTAGAAAAGGCAACCGCTTCGATCGCCGCGGTCCAAGCTGATCCGACGTTGGCGAAAATGGCGAACGACCATCCGGAAATTGGCACCGCTGTCTTGATCGAAACGTCCAAACTCCATGCTGGCGACGCTGAAAACAAAGGGCTCTGGAGGGAGTTCCTGCCGGTCTGCAAGCAGGACATGCAAGCCATCTACGATCGGTTGAGTGTCGAATTCGACATGACGTTGGGCGAAAGCTACTACAACGACATGCTGAGCGAAATCGTCAACGAACTCGAAGCGAAAGGGTACGCACGAGAGAGCGACGGCGCGATGTGCGTGTTCCTCGACGACTTCGAAACACCCATGATCGTCCGAAAAAAGGATGGTGCCTTCCTCTATTCAACGACCGACTTGGCGACGATCAAGTACCGCATGAAGAACTTTGACGCCGACGCATGCCTGTACGTCGTCGACCATCGCCAGCACGAACACTTTGAGAAACTGTTCGCCGTGGCAAAACTGTGGGGGTATGAACAGGCCGAACTAAAACACGTCAGCTTCGGCACCGTGATGGGCAAGGATGGCAAACCATTCCAAACACGATCCGGCGACACCGTTGGGCTGGCCGGTTTGTTGAACGAGGCCGAAAAACGCGCTGGTGACATCGCGCGTGAACTCAACGAGGGGATCGCGGCCGACCAACTGGCTGAAAACGCGCGCGTCGTTGGTATTGGATCGTTGAAATACGCCGACCTTTCCCAGAACCGGTCTTCGGATTACACCTTCGACTACGAAAAGATGTTGGCGCTCAAAGGAAATACGGCGGCGTATCTTCAATACGGTTATGCGCGTGTGCAGGGGATCTTACGCAAGGTCGATATTGACCCCGCCCCTTTGCGATCGGCTCCGGTTGATTTCGAATTCGCCACCGATGTCGAACGCGCCCTCGCGGTGCAGCTGTTACGATTTGAAGAAGCCTTATCCGATGTGCTGATCGACTACAAACCGAACCTGCTGTGCAACTATTTGTTTGATCTTGGTCAGACCTTTTTCAAGTTCTACGATCAGTGTTCTCTCAAAGACACCGATTCCCAAACGCTGAAGCAAAGCCGCGTACAGCTTTGCGATCTAACGGCGCGTACGATTAAAACGGGGCTCAGCCTGTTAAATATCGGTGTTCTGGATCAAATGTAGGAAAACAATGGCGACAACCAACGACGCGAGCCCCCATGAATCCAAGGACCTGGGATTTTGGTTGAACCAATTTCACTGCGGCGACGCTGTCGAGGTCGCTAGGGAAATGCCATCGGCAATCGTGGACACGATTGTCACCAGCCCGCCGTACTTCAAACAGCGCGATTACAACAGCGCTCTTCAAATCGGCCAGGAACCCTCGGTCAGCCAATACGTAGACCGCATGGTGGAACTGTTCACCGAGCTCAAACGTGTCGTCAAACCCAGCGGTAGCCTCTGGATGGTGATCGGCGATAAATATCTTAAGGGTGAACTTCAGGGTGTGCCGTGGCGAGTCTGTCTTGCTCTGAAAGACGTCGGCTGGATCCTCCGCAGTGACTGTATCTGGCACAAACCCAACGCCATGCCTTCGGCCGTTAAAACACGCCCCACGACCGACCACGAATACATTTTCTTTTTCAGCAATTCAAAAGACTACTTCTACGACGCGGATGCCATTCGTGAACCGCACGTCACGTTTTCGGAAAAATCCAAAATGAAAGGCGGCCGCACCCATTTTGGCAAACGAGGCGGCACCCCCGAAGCGGGAAAAAACGGCGGCGACACCAACCTGCACGACGGTCGCTGGGACCAAGCTTTCCATCCCAAGGGACGCAATAAACGCACCGTCTGGTCAATCAGCCTTTCCAAATTTCGCGAGGCACATTTTGCCGTGTTCCCCGAAACATTAGTCAAAACTTGCATCGCTGCATCATGCCCCGATGGAGGCGTAGTGCTGGACCCCTTCTCCGGCGCAGGAACGACGGCCCTTACCGCAAAAAAAACCGGCCGCAATTTCATCGGCATCGACTGCAACGCTGATTTCTGCGAAATGTCTCAGCGCCGAATATCCAAAGAGTAGCAGCGACCCAAAACCGTAGTGGATCTTGTTAAAGATCCCGCCCTGCCATTAAACAAAACTTCAACGATAAAAGCAGGCGCGACAAAAAGATTAAACAACATCCACCACCCAAACCGCACCCCGCGCAGCCAAAGGCACCAATGTTTTTCAGCAATCGTTTATCCCTTCAAACTGCTAACGACATAACCAAGCATCCGCTCTGACGCTTCTTGCTGACGTGCAATCCGGTGGTCCGCTTCTAGCGTGAAGCTCTCCCACGTCGTCGTTCGTTTTCCCTTATCGCGTCTGGCCACCGCCACGTAAACGACGCCATCTTTTTCCGGCGGAGCCCCTGGCCCGAGATGTCCTGTGATCGCCGCCGACAGATCCGCCTCTGGCGTGCGATCGAGTATGCCCAACGCCATCGCTAATGAAGTTTCCGGCGATTCGGCAGTATGGGCCTCGATGAGATCGGCCTCAATCCCCAACCACTTGGACTTGGTGTCGATACGATACGTCACCGCACTGCCGCAAAAATAACCCGAAACGCCCGGCACGCCCCCCAACGCCGCCGCCGCTAATCCGCTGGTGCAGCTTTCTGCCAGCACCAGTTTTAAGTTTTGCTTTTGCAGCGTTTCGAAAACCAATTTGGCTGCCATCATCGTCTTCTTTCTAAAGGGGAGAACATGCAAGAAAACCGAACAAAACGCCGTCCAAAATCGGTCTTGGTTCCGTTGTACTACTTATCTAATATCCTGTCCAAGCGTTTCACCAAAATCTCCGGCCCATTGTAAAAAAGATGTCTTCACTGCGAATACTCATCACGCGTCTAAGCCACATCGGCGATTGCATCTTGACGCTTCCGCTGGTGAACGCGATTCGCAAAAAACACCCGGATGCTTTCATCGCTTGGGCCGTCGAATCACCGACAGAGCAGTTGCTGGAAAACCACCCAGAAATCGACCACATCATCCACATCCCCAAAAGCTGGATGAGTTCACCTGCCGCTTGGAAAAACGTTAGACGCGACCTCCGCTGCGAAGACTTTGACATCGCCATCGACCCTCAAGGGCTAACCAAAAGCGCGATGCTGGGTTGGTTATCGGGAGCACCTCGCCGGATTGGAATCAAAGGACGCTGGGGGCGCGAACTTTCGCCGTGGCTCAACAACACGCTGGTCGAAACATCCTCCGACCACGTCGTCGATCGTTCGCTGGAACTACTTTCGAAATTAGACATCCAATCGCCGCAAGTCGAATTCAATCTCCAGGCTAACGCTGACTCCAACCAAAAGATCAATCAATGGCTCAGCAATCATCAGCTTCAATCGTTCGTCGTGATTAACCCCGGTGCCAGTTGGCGTTCCAAGCGTTGGGAAAACGACCGCTTTGGTACCGTCGCCAATCACTTGTACCAGCAACATAACCTACGCACCGTAATCACTTGGGCCGGTGACGAAGAAAAAGCGATGGCTCAGCAAATTTTCCGGTTGAATCAACGTGGATCGGTATTCGCGCTGCCAACCAAGCTGAACGAATTGGCCGGATTGCTCGCACGAGCTCAATTCTTCGTAGGCTGTGACACGGGGCCGATGCATATTGCCACCGCCGTCGGCACGCCCTGCGTCGGCCTCTACGGGACAACTCGACCGCAGGATTCTGGTGCTTACGGACCGCAGAACGTGGCCGTTCAAAAATGGCACCAATCTGGTTCTTGCAAAAAACGGCGCGCCGCCAACAACGACGCCATGCGCGACATCATGGCCACCGACGTCAACGCCGCCTGCGATCAGATG
>CAYOZV010000238.1:0-6433 GCA_964408465.1 uncultured Pirellulaceae bacterium | reverse complement strand
GTATGACGCTTGGTCGGCGTATGACAGCGTTGCGATTTCAACCAATCTTGGCGACGACCTGCAACGGCCGGCATCCGAAAACACCCAAGCCAACAAAATCGAGGCGATGAGTTTTGCCGCGTATCGTGTTCTGGATGATCTGTTTTCGACACAGACCGAAATTTTTGAACAGGTCATGGCGCGATACGGTTTAGATTCCACCAACATCAGCACCAACACCGCGACAGCCGCAGGTATCGGAAACCGAATGGCCGAAGTTCTCTTAGAGATCCGCCATCAAGACGGGTCCAACCAGCTGGGCGATTCACCAACAGGCACCGCGGGCGTCGCTTATTCGGACACCACAGGTTATACGCCGGTCAACCCTGCCGGTGACGTCGTCGATATCGAACGTTGGACGCCTGAGTTCGTTCCCGTTGATGCCCAACCAGGCGACGGGGCGGCAATCCAACAGTTCCTAACACCCCAGTGGGGAACGGTGGACGCATTCGGATTTGATTCGCCGAATGAATTTCTTCCGGTCGCGCCTCAGCCGTTTTTGCTGGTTGATGGCACGGCGGATTTCTACGCGCAAACGATCACTTTGAGCGATGGCACAATTTTGGACATCGACGCCAGCCTGATTGGAACGGTGATCAATCCTGAGTTCATCAACCAAGCCCAAGAGGTGGTTGATTTGAGCGCTAATCTAACAGACACTCAAAAAGTGATCGCTGAATTCTGGGAAGACGGCGGCGGCACATCCTTCCCGCCTGGAACAAGCCTGACGTTTGGGCAGTTCGTTTCGGCGCGCGACAACAATTCGCTGGATGAAGACGCGACACTATTCTTCGCGCTCAGCAACGCCGTGTTTGATGCCGGCATCGCGACGTGGAACGCAAAAGTTGAATACGACTACGCTCGTCCGGTGCGCGTGATTCGCGCGTTGGGAGAACTGGGATTGATTGGCGAATTCAATCAAGAATTAGGCGGTTACGCGATTGAGGCTTGGACACCCGACAACGGCACGCAGACAATTTTGGCCAGCGAATTCCTAACGTATCAACTGCCCGGCGGAAACGTGTCACCTCCCTTCGCAGAATATACCTCAGGCCACAGCACGTTCAGCGCCGCTGGTGCGGCGGTGCTGAAATTGTTCACCGGCAGCGATGATTTTGAGGGTTCGATTGTCTTTGGGGCCGGGGCTTCCTTGTTTGAATCAAACACACCCGCGGCGGACGTTACCCTGCAATGGGACACCTTCAGCGCGGCGGCTGACGAAGCCGGCATTTCCAGGCTCTACGGCGGCATCCACTTCACCGAAGGTGATCTCAACGGTCGCGCCGAAGGAGCCGAAATCGGTAACGCGGCGTGGCGCCAGGCTCTGTTCTATGTCAACGGCGGCGTGTAACGGGTAGGAGACAACCGGCCGCGCAGTGGACCGCCACGCAGGGAACCAGTCCCGTAAGTGGACCGCCACGCAAGTGGACCGCCACACAGTGAATCAGCTACTGACCGACCACGGCTTTCGCGTCGATAATTTGCTGAAGCGAATCCATGCTTTTATAATTTAACTCGGCCGCGATGTTCTTGAACTTATCTCGGTTTGGGAAATCCCCCAAATAATGGTACGCGATGGCTAAGTTGGCTGCGATCACAGGGTCGGCACTGTCCAGCCGATACGATTGTTCGCCGTACTGCACCGCTTTGGCATAGTCCTTTTGAAAGATCGCAATCGCCACCATGCTTGCGTAAGCCTGAGCGTAATTTGGATCAATCTGAAGGGCTTTTTGGTACATCGCCAACGATTCATCATAGCGCCCCTGTTGCCGCAACAGGATGCCTTGGCCAGTGATCGCTTCAACGAGGTTTGGATTGATCTGAAGCGCCGTGTCAAACGCGCTGGTCGCGGCGGGTAAATTGCCCAGGTCGCGGTGACAGTTGCCCAGAATCGACCACGCTAAATCGTCTTGGGGATAGTTTTGAAGGTAAGTGTTCAATTGAGCGACGATTTCAGGTGACGAACCGGCCTGTTTTAGACTCCCCGCGATTGTGTTCAGCTGACTCATGTTTCTGAGGGAGTTGGCTGGGGCACAACCCAGCGACAAAACCACAACCAGCAGCATCAATAGAAACGTCGCGCAATGAAAGCGGGACGTCATCGTAGGGGTGTCGGGGTGGCTGATCATAGGGTGTCTCAAGTTCGATTTAGCGACGGCTCAAAACCAAAATATAATGGATCAGGTAGAATCATGTGAGATCATCCGGCATCCCACGAATATAACCTGGCAATTAATTCCATGAATAAATTGAAACGAATCGTCGTCCTGACCGGCGCTGGTGTTAGCGCCGAAAGCGGCATACGAACCTTCCGCGACAGCAATGGATTGTGGGAAGACCACGAAGTGATGGACGTCGCCAGCCCCGATGGATGGCTGCGCGACCAAGAACTGGTGCTGCGGTTTTATAACGCTCGACGAGCCCAACTGAAAGAAGTTCATCCCAACGCGGCTCATGTGGCCATCAAAGATTTAGAAGAAAAATTTGAGGTCAACGTAGTCACACAAAACGTCGACGACCTCCACCAGCGTGCTGGATCGAAAAACGTCTTGCATCTCCACGGACAGCTTAAAAAAGTACGCTCTACGGGGAACGCCGATTTGATTTACGACTGGACCGAGGATTTGAACACGGGTGATCTTTGCGAAGACGGCTATCAGTTGCGACCCCACATCGTTTGGTTTGGCGAATCGGTGCCCGCGCTCCAAGAAGCCATCGAAATTACATCCAAGGCCGACATCGTGTTGATCATCGGCACCAGTTTGCAAGTGTATCCCGCCGCCAGCCTATTTGCGTACGCTCCACCCGAAGCAAAAATCTACTACGTCGATCCCAAGCCTGCGGAGAATCAAGAATCGCTATCGCGCAAGCATTTTGAAACGATCGCCAAACCAGCATCAATCGGCGTACCCGAACTGGTTGAAAAACTGGCAGCATTGCAATAGCCGTCGCCAGTCGTCCTCGATCGTCCTCAATCTTCGCCCACCCAGACTGACGGCCGAGTCATCAATCTTGCGAAGTGATGGCACCGATTTTATCGAAATCAACGGCGGCCAGATCACCGCGTATGCGTCACCCAAAAGATCGGTCGCCACTGGAAATCCAAGCGCCGATCGCCGGCCAGCAACAATGAAAACCCTGGGCCAGCAAAGCATAAAACCCAAACAGCCGCTCCAACCGATCGACTCGGAATCCTCCAACCCCTCTCGAAAAAATCATCAGCAAACCAGCAATAAGCAGTCGTTATACCTAAAGCCAAACCTACCATTTCAACGGAGCATTACTTTTGCTTATCGCAACGGCCAAAATGGCTGGCAATCAGTAACAACACTGCTTGCTGTTGCAGAACGCTGACCCTCTTTTACCACTTGATATCCGAACCACCATGACAACCCAATCCGACATAAGAACACGCAACGCGCAGACCTCTAAAGGGCGCGTGCTGGTTGTCGATGATGAAAAAGTCAATCGCGCTGTGATTTGCAAATATCTTGAGCGCGAAGGCTATGAAACGCGTCAGGCCCAAAGCGGAGCCGAAGCGTTCGCGCTAATGCAACCCAAGCTGTTTGATTTGGTCATGCTGGACATCATGATGCCGGACATGGACGGTTTTGAAGTACTCCAAAAGATCCGCAAGCTTCATCAAAAACTGGAACTTCCCGTGATCATGGTCACCGCCGAAACGGTCAGCCAGAAGATTGTGCGGGCGTTCAAGCTGGGTGCTAATGACTACATCAGTAAACCCATCGATCCTGCGGTCACGATTGCGCGAGTGGACATGCACATCCAGTTTAAGCGTTCTCGGGAGGCACTTCAGAAAAGCGAACAACGGTACTCACTGGTCGCCGAAGGAACCAACGATGGGCTTTGGGATTGGAATTTGACGACCGACGAAATGTACTATTCGCCACGTTGGTACGCGCTGATGAATTTGGTTCCCGTTGACACCCCTGACGTGGCGATGTGGTTTGATCGCATTCACAACGAAGACATCGGCCGGTTCGAAAAGGAGATCAGAGCTTTCGAGAGTGGTCTCACGCATCAACTGGAAACCGAGGTGCGGATGCGACATTCTGATGGCAGTTACCGCTGGGCAATGTGCCGGGGAACGGCTGTCCGCGATGACAATGGCATCGCCGTGCGAATGGCTGGGTCTTTGACGGACATCACCAATGGCAAAGTCGCCGACGCTTTGACGGGTCTGCCGAATCGAGTTTTGTTTCAGGAGCGACTAACGCGCTGTAGCCAGAAGAGGGAGACGGAGGACTTTGATTTTGCGCTGCTGTATTTGGATCTGGATAACTTCAAATCGGTCAACGACAGCCTTGGCCATGAGGCGGGCGACCGCCTGTTGGTGTCGATCGCGCGGCGATTGGAGGGCTGTCTGCGCCAAACGGATTCGTTCATTTGCCGGATCGGTGGCGATGAGTTCGTCATTCTTTTAGAAGACATTTCCTCGATCAAAGAACCCGTCGCCGTCGCAAAGCGGATCATATCCAGTATTGATTCTCCGATCATGATCGGAAACGGTCGAGAAGTATTTGCATCGGTTAGTGTTGGGATTGCTTCGTCACAGGACGATTTTGAAGATACCGCGACGCTAATGCAGGCCGCCGACACTGCCATGTATCGCGCGAAATCTCAAGGTAAATCGTGCTATCGAGTTTTCGATCCTGCCATGAAACGCGATGCCAACAAACGATTAAACATTGAAAACGAACTGCGGCGTTCGATCGAACGCGACGACTTCGAGATTCACTACCAACCCATCGTCAGTTTACGAACAGAACAATTGGTTGGATTCGAAGCACTGGTTCGTTGGCACCATCCCACCTTGGGGTATATTTCTCCGGCTCAGTTTATTCCCATCGCCGAAGAAACAGGAATGATCAAAACGATCGGACTTCAGGTTCTACACAAGTCCTGTTCACAAATGGCGGTTTGGAGATCGACAGACGATCGGTTTGCCAATCTTAAATTGAGCGTCAACCTCTCAAGTCTGCAAATTCGACAGCGCGACTTCATTCAATCGATACTAGGAATCCTAAACGAAACCGGTTTACCCGCCGGCGATCTATGTTTGGAGGTCACCGAATCGGTCATCATGGAAAATCCCAAGCGGGGCGCGAAAGTCCTCGCAGATTTGCGAGAAGTAGGCATCCGCGTGGCGATTGATGATTTTGGCACCGGTTATTCATCGCTGTCGTACCTCTATCAAATGTCGCCTGACTCCATCAAGATCGACAGGCGTTTTGTCGATGGCATCACGGCCTCGGAGGACAAGACCGCAATCGTGACGGCGATCCTGGCCCTCTGCAAGGGAATGAAGTTAGACGTCGTCGCCGAGGGCATCGAAACGCAAAAACAGATGGCGACGCTCAGAGATTTGGGGTGCGAATTTGCCCAGGGGTACCTGTTCTCAAAACCCATCGCCCAAGCCGGCGTACCCGCGATGCTGGATTCGTTCCAGCAAACCCGCCCCGTTTTCTTGCCGGCGATGCCCAACGTTGACGCCAGTACCGCATTGAATCTCAACCCACCGACGGTCGGGAATTAGATTTTCCAAACCGCCGACGCCGTTCAAGGAAGGTATCTGAACCGCGCAAGGCGCGAACTGAGCCGCAAGGCGCTAGCCGCGGGTGCCAACCAGCAGAGAGAAAACAAAGGGAAAAGGCTCGGCAAACAAACCAGCGGCTAGCGCCCTGCCGCTCAGTATTGATCAGTCCTTTGAACGCCATTCTCGTTTAACGACAAGCCGGCAGGCGACCGTGTTTGGCCCCGCCTAAAACACCGACGCCAAAGGCTGATCATTAAACGGATTGCATGGCTTTGTCCCAAACAGATCAGTTCATGCAGCGGTATTGGGGTTAAACATCTTGCGGCAACGCCAACAGAAAATCTGTTTCCCAACCGGCAATCCAAATGGTTACCCAGTTCACAGAGTTGGACATTTGGAACACTGGCCACCAAAGATTCGAAAAGATTCCGCGTTCAGCAAGCACTCACTTTGGAAGCCGATCTAACGCCGATGAAAAACGCCAGATGTTAAATTTTGATTCAGAGATAGGGCTCAACGTGCCCCCCCAGCGCCAAATTCGGGTGTTGGGGAATGAAGCCTTCCCTAGCAGAACCTCACCAAATCTTAACCGATATTTAACACCGGGCTTGATTACTCCTTATACCGTCTAAGTGAGCATTAACGGTAAAAAAATACGCTTCCACTCGTGCTTCGACTTGTTACAATCGGTGATAGATATACATCATCATCTATTCCCCCTTTGTACGATTTTCTTGGAGCTGCCATGTGCCATAACCCCATCGGTTCTCAGGGCCTTTCACATCCGCGTCGTCAACAACGAAAAGCATTCACGCTGGTCGAACTTTTGGTTGTGAT
>CAYOZV010000237.1:0-6452 GCA_964408465.1 uncultured Pirellulaceae bacterium | reverse complement strand
TTTGTTTGGCTTACGAATTGTATGATCGGCGGCTACAATCTTCGTTGACATCGTCTGTGTTTTCATCCGATCTTTCCCCGTGAAACTTTCATACTCGTGAAACTGACATTTCTTTCCAGCATCAAAGCGCTCTGCAAACGATACTCGGACCTGTCCGACGATGAATTGTACGACATCGCGTTGAACCTTGGTTTTGAAGCTCGACAGACTGAAAAAGTGGCAACGCTGATCGAACGCGGTTTTGCACTGGTGCGAGTCATGGCGTCGCGGAAGTTGGACATGGCACATTACGACGTGCAGCTGCAAGGCGGCAAAGCGATGTGCCACGGCCATGTTGCAGAGATGAGAACCGGCGAAGGAAAAACGTTGACTGCAACCCTGCCAATGTTTATCCACTCGTTGTCAGGACGCGGGGCGTTGCTGGCGACCAGCAACGATTACTTGGCAAAACGAGACGCTGAATTGATGCAGCCGGTCTACCGAGCGCTGGGCAAAACGGTCGGTGTTGTCCAAACCGACATGTCGCGCGAACAACGGCGGGCGTCCTATGGTTGCGATATCACGTACGGAACGATGAAGGAATTTGGCTTCGATTTTCTGCGTGATCATTCGGCCACACGCGACCAAAAACAGAATTCGTTGTACTTTGGCGAACACGGTAGCCATGAATTGGCGGGAAAATTCACCGTCCATCGAAAACCGAACTTCATTCTGATCGACGAGGCCGACAGCATCCTGATCGACGACGCGCGCACTCCGCTGATTCTGTCGGCGGCCGAAGATGGTGCGACCCATGATCAGCAGAAATCGTTATATAACTGGTCAGCCAAGGCTGCTCCGGAGTTCGTCGAGGACGAGGACTACTGGTACGATCGTGAACGCCGCAAGGTCGATCTGACTCCCGAGGGGATGTCGTTGGTTCGGAAGATTCGCAAACCAGCAGATCTTGCCGGCGTCGGGTTGTTAGAAATGTACGACTTTGTCGAAAGGTCGATTCAGGTTTTCCGCGACTACAACATTGATAAAGATTATGTGATTCGCGAAGGCGAAATCGTTATCGTGGATGAATCCACCGGACGTATTTCCGAAGGTCGTCGTTGGAGTCGCGGTATTCATCAGGCGATCGAGGCAAAGGAAGGTGTTGAGATCACGATGGACACCGCCACGCAAGCAAAAATCACGGTACAGTCGTTTGTTAGCCGGTTCCCTTTTCTCAGTGGTATGACAGGTACAGCGCATTCTTCGCGCCGTGAGTTTAAAAAGATCTACCACATGCCGGTGACGGTGATTCCCACCAATCGTCCCTCGCAGCGGAAAGAACTCCCCGTGAAGTACTTGGCCGACGAAGCGACCAAGCTGCAACAGATCGTCGCCGATGTCAAAGAAGTCCATGATGTCGGCCGGCCGATTCTTATTGGTACTCGTTCGATTGCCAAGTCCGAAGAATTATCGGTTGAACTGACCGCCGGAGGCATCCCGCACGAGGTGCTCAACGCGCGGCAGGTCGAACGTGAAGCGGACATCGTCGAACGTGCTGGCGAAAAAGGGCGCGTGACCGTCGCGACCAACATGGCCGGACGCGGAACGGATATCAAGATTTCCGACGAGGTGAAAGCGCTCGGCGGCCTGCACGTTATCGGAACGGAGATGCACGAATCCAGCCGCATCGACCAGCAATTATTTGGGCGTTGCGGACGCCAAGGGGATCCGGGGACCGTTCAGCAATACATCAGCGCCGACGATAAACTGCTGGAGTCGGCGTTTGGTCAGCAGGCAGCGCTGCGGCACCGAAAATGGGCGCAGTCACGTTCAACCGATCATTGGATTCGGCTGTTCCGGCGGGCTCAGGCGAAAGTCGAGAACCAACATTATCGTTCGCGGAAGTCATTAATGTACAGCGAGAAACAATTGGCAAAGTCCCAACGCGAGATGGGGCTGGATCCAATTTTGGACAATTACGAGTAGACCGACGGTTTTGTGCGGCCTATGGTACCCGACGGTTCGCGTTGTACCGCTACAATGCGGCCCTCGTTGTCCGATTTCAAAGTTCCATTGGGATTCGGTCGACCCTATAATAGACGTTTCTTGAAATTCCGCCGAACCACCCCAAAACCGAATGTCCGCAGGTCAACAAAACCAAACGCAAGCCTCGTCCGACAAAATCAAAGACGAAGTCCGCACGACCGTTCGTCAACTGACGGAGATGACACGATCGGTCGAAGATTTCGATCAATTCTGTTCGAACGTGCTCAAGGATATCGTCCGCATCACCGGAGCCCACGGGGCGCTGCTGTGGCAGGTCAGTGGCGATCGCACGCCGCGGTTGACCCATCATTCAGGTCAGGCTCCGCACGAAACGGCCCGCGCGATTCTCAACAACGAAAATCAATTGCACACCGAAGCGCTGATGACCGTCATCGACAGTCAGAAGCCGCGGGGGTTAAGCTCCGACACGTTCGCGCCCGATCAGGAACCCGAGGGTGGCACCAACGGCACCGTCGACGAGCGATTTTTAATGTTGCTGTCGCCTGTGTTTGACCGCAAGGAATCCTGTTGCGGCGCCTTGGAATTAGTCCAACGCGGAGACATCACCCCATCTGCCAGAGATGGCTATTTGCGATTCCTGAATCAGATCGCTCAGCTGTTTCAGCGCTGGCACGAGCATCAGGATTTGAATCGGTTGAGTAAATCCGCCGATAAGTGGACCGAGAAAGTGGACTTCATTAACGAAGTCCATGGCACCATCGATACCAAAGAAACGGCGTACAGTATCGCCAATGAAGCGCGGCGGTTGTTGAACGCCGATCGCGTCAGCGTGGCGAAGTGGAACGGTCGTCGCTGTAAAGTCATGGCCATCAGCAGCCAAGACAAATTCGACAACCGCGCTAATGTGGTGAAGAAGCTTGGAAGCGTCGCCACCGCCAGCGTCAGCGGCGACACGCCGTTTTGGATTACCGGTGACACCGAAGGATTAGCGCCCAGTGTCGCCAAGAAGATCAACGACTACCTGGATGAGTCCAACAGTCGCACGTTGGCGGTGCTGCCTTTGGCAAAACGCCCCGACGATTCGCCGACGTTGGAAATGAAGAAAAGCAAACGCGAAAAACCGGTGAAACTGGGCTGCGTCATCGTTGAATATTTTGACGCGGATGTGACACGCGATCAAATCTCCGAAGACTGTAACCTCATCGTCGGCCAATCCCAGCTAGCGCTTAATAATGCTCGCCGCCACAATGAGATTTTTCTGGCTCCGCTTTGGAAACGCTTGGGCTGGTTGCAAAAACTGCTGTTCCGTGACCACTTGGCAAAAACGATCACCGGCTTGATTGCGTTTGGGCTGCTGACGTTGGCGATGATCTTCTGGCCGATCGAACTGAAGATGCGAGTTGACGGTGTGATGCATCCGGAGACCCGCCAGTCGGTTTACGCTCAGACTCCTGGGATTATCACCGAAATTTTGATCGACGAAAATTCTGAAGTGACCGCCGGCCAACCACTTCTGAAAATGAAAAATGTCGACCTCTCGGTGCAAATGAACCAAACCAAATCGCAGATCGCGACTTTGAGGGCTCAATTCAAAAGCGCCGAATTCAAGATCAATCGTGGCAGCCGCGATCCTAAAGAGGCACGCGATGTGGGGGCTCAGCTTTCCCTGTTAAAGGAAGAACTGACCTCGAAATTAAAGCTGCAGGAACTGCTGGAAGAAAAGCAACAGGCCTTAGTGATCGCCGCACCGATTGATGGAACCATCATCACGCGCGACCCCAAACGGCGGCTGTCGGAACTGCCGGTCAACGCCAGTCAAATGTTGCTGCAGGTCAGCCGTCAGGACGGACCGTGGGAACTGGAGATTCGCATCCCCCAACATAAAATCGCTTACGTTGACCAAGCGATTGCCAAATCACTGGCCGATGGCGACGATGGCAAATTAAAAGTCGAATTTGCCACGGCGACCAATCCCAACGAAACGCTGGTTGGAAAACTGGTCAGCGTCAGTGATCGAACTTTTCCCGACCAACAGGGCGTGCCTCACTATCGTGGCATCGTATCCGACGTCGATGTGCAGCCGCTGGAAAAACCGCGGCCTGGTGCTGGCGTCACGGTTAGGATTTTCTGTGGCAAGGTTCCGCTGGGCTTTTACTGCTTCTACCAGCCATGGGATTGGTTTAGGACGTGGTGGTTTTAGATGTCGGCTATCGTACCTCCTGCGCAAAAAATGCCCTCCGGGCCGCCGGTCAAGCTGAAGATGCGGCCGGATTTGACTTTCGATCGCCAGACGTATCAGGGCGTTGAGTTCTGGGTGGTGAAAGAACCGTTGGGGCAGAAGTACTTCCAATTTCCGCCGTCCGTTTTCTATTTGCTCAAGCAGCTCGACGGGGAACAGACGATTGATGGGCTGCAGGATAAATACCACGCCGAGTACGCGCCCAAACGAATTACACGACAGGACCTTCAACAGCTGCTGACTCGTTTTCACAACGATGGGTTGGTGACATCTGACGTGGCCGGTCAAGGGTCGGAGTTAATGAAGCGTGGCGAAAAGAACACGCGTATGGAGCGTCTGCAAATGATGTCCAACATTCTCGCGATACGTTATCGCGGGTTTGATCCTGAAGGCATTTTGAATTTTCTCAACCGATACTTGTGGTGGGTTTTTACTTTCACCTGCATGTGCGTTGTGATGTTTGCGGCGTCGGTGGCGCTGTTGAGCGTGTTGATTAACTGGACCGCGTTTCAGGCGAAACTGCCGGGGTTCGAAGCATTTTTTGATCCTAAGCAGTGGTACCTATTTGTTGGAGTGCTGGCATTCACGAAGATGTGCCACGAATTTGGGCATGGGTTATCCTGTAAACGGTTAGGTGGCGAATGCCATGAGATCGGGTTCATGCTGTTGGTGCTGACGCCCTGTTTGTACTGCAATGTTTCAGACAGTTGGCGGCTGAATAACAAGTGGCATCGGGCGGCGATCGGTGCGGCGGGGATGTACGTTGAAATTATCCTTGCCACGATCGCGACGTTTATGTGGTGGTTTGTGCAGCCTGGATTGGTTCAGGAAATCTGTCTCAAGGTCATGCTGGTCAGCTCTGTCAGCACGGTGTTGTTCAATGGTAACCCGTTGCTTCGTTTTGATGGATATTACATTCTCAGTGATATCTTGGAGATTCCTAACCTCAGTCAAAAATCTACCAAGGCGTTAACGACGTTGGTGGGGCGCAATTGGTTGGGGTTAGAAATTCCTGACGATCACCTGATGCCCACCAATCGACCGTGGGCGTTCGCAATGTTTACCGTGGCGTCGTTTTGTTACCGATGGTTGATCATGTTTTCGATTATCTATTTTCTGATGACATGGTTAGAACCGTACGGTCTGGAGTCGCTGGGGGTGGGGATCGCGCTGTTTTCGTTGATTGGTATCGTCGTGATGCCGGGTTACAAGTTATATAAATACATGTCTGTTCCGGGGCGGATGCATCAAGTGAAAAAAGTAAGGTTCTTTTCGATTCTGGGTGTCGTGGTGTTGCTGTTGGCGATCATTTTGCTGACTCCGCTACCGCACTACTTGCGATGTTCGTTGATCGTTGTTCCCGATAAATTGGAAACGGTTTACATTCAGGAACCGGGGATCCTCCAAGAGTGCTTGGTCAAACCGGGTGAGTTGGTTGAAAAAGGGCAAGTGTTGGCTCGTCTGAAAAATTTAGATCTGGAGTTAGAACTGGCCGACGCTCAAGGGAAGCTGAAAGCGAAACAGTTACAGTTGCAGGCGTCGATGACGGCGGGAGCGATGGACAACGCGGGCCAACACTTGGACGAACTGGCGACCTTGAATTCTGAAATTGTCGAACTCACCAAAGCCGTCAATGGCTTGAATCAGCGCAACGATTCCCTGACGTTGAAAGCGCTGGGGATGGGCGGGACGGTTCTGGAGACGCCTTATCAGCATCCCAAGACCAGCCCGCGTGATATTCCCAACGCGGATCAACAACCCCTTTTGTCGGGGAAGAATCAGAGCGTTTCGGTATCGCGTCAGCAGCGTTTCTGCGAGGTGGCGGATCTTTCGAACTGGCAGGCATACGTGTTGCTGACTGAGCAGCAGATCAAATTTGCGAAAGTCGGAAACGCGGCGGCGATGAAACTGTACTCGCGACCATGGGATCGAATCGAGGCTGAAATCGAGGAGGTTGGTGTGACGGATATGTCGATCAATCGAGACAGCTACGAAATGTCTCAACAGGAGATCGCTCAACTGGGACAGCAGAATGAGATCCCCGACCTTGTGCTGGAGATGGTGGCCCAGTATCAAAAGCCAGAACTTCAATACTACGCGCGTGTGCCGTTGGCGTCGGATCAGAAGCTGAGGATAGGTATCGGCGGACAGGCCAGGCTTTTCACCGGATATCGTTCGCTGGGGGCTCGGTTACTGTGGTGGGTGAACCAGACCTTTAGGCTGTAGG
>CAYOZV010000236.1:5343-6485 GCA_964408465.1 uncultured Pirellulaceae bacterium | reverse complement strand
AAGAATCCAGAAATTCAACGTTTCAAGCAACACCAATTCGTTCTCGCGGCACTAGCGGGACGCCGACGCTGGAAAATTTTGAATTGGTCGAAAGCGATCTACCCCAGCCGGCAGACGGCCAGTTCTTGGTCCGCAACCATTGGCTGTCGGTGGATCCCTACATGCGAGGCCGGATGAACGATTCGGAAAGCTACGTGCCGCCCTTCGAGCTGAATCAGCCGATGGACGGGGGCTGCGTGGGCGAGGTGATCGAGTCAAATCACTCTGATTTCGCGGTCGGTGATCACGTTGTGGGTCAGAAAGGGTGGCGTGATCTGTGGACGACCGACGGGACGGGCGTTCAGAAGATCGACGTCAATCTCGCCTCGCCGCAAAGCTATTTAGGCGTGTTGGGCATCACGGGGCTGACGGCTTATGTTGGCTTGTTGAAAATCGCCAACCTCAAAGAAGGTGAAACAGTCTTTATTTCAGCCGCGTCAGGCGCAGTGGGCTCCATCGCCTGCCAGATCGCCAAAATTAAAAATTGCCACGTGATCGGCAGCGCTGGTTCGAGCAAGAAAATTGACTGGTTGAAATCCAAGGCAGGGATCGACGAGGCCTTTAACTACAAGAAGGTCGACGATGTTTCCGCGAAGTTGAAAGAGCTTTGCCCTGATGGAATCGACGTGTATTTCGACAACGTCGGCGGCGATCATCTGGCCGGTGCGATCGACAACATGAATAAGTATGGTCGTATCGTATGCTGCGGCATGATCTCCGCTTACAACGATGAAACACCTCAACCGGGACCAAGTAATCTGTTCAAGGTTATCGGGAAAGAGATCCGAATGCAGGGCTTCATCGTCAGCAGTTACCTTGATGTTCAAGGCGAATTCGTCGAGCACATGACCGATTGGATCGGTGCGGAGAAAGTGGTGTGGGAGGAGACGATCACTGAAGGCCTTGAGAACGCTCCGCAAGCTTTCCTCGATTTGTTTAATGGAGACAAAATGGGTAAAGCGGTTGTGAAGGTTTAACGAGTCGGTGACGGTTTAGCGTAGCCACCTGCTTCACCCCTTCACCGATGAACAAGCTCATAGGTGAAGCCAGGTGAACTGCAAAGTCAATCATTGCAATCGAAACGCGATTCGGGAGGTCGAGGC
>CAYOZV010000236.1:0-5333 GCA_964408465.1 uncultured Pirellulaceae bacterium | reverse complement strand
TTCCTCGATTTGTTTAATGGAGACAAAATGGGTAAAGCGGTTGTGAAGGTTTAAGAAGTCGGGGAAGACATATTTCAGCTACCTTCTTCACTGTTGAACAAGCTCATAGGTGAAGCCAGGGGAACTGCAAAGTCAATCATTGCAATCGAAACGCGATTCGGGAGGTCGAGGCTCCGTCCGAGACCAATTAGATTTCGAAGGTTTCGGGCGGAGCCTCAACCTCCCGGTTCAAGTGAAGCGGCTGTGTTTACGTTGCAAGACAGCCGTTAGGCACGAACCTGCTCTCGGGCGATTATCGCCACACTCAAAATCACCCTCAAGATCGAAATTGTAAACAGGTTGATCTGCTGGCCTAAATAGGTTCCGGACGTGATCCGCTAATTACGCTGATTGCATAACTGCACCGTCGTCGTGCCGTGTAATAAAATGCTCATCACAATCGTCGCGACGGCGGAGGCTGAGATCATCGGCAGTTCCTCTGCTAAACTTCCGGCGACACCCAGCACCACTGCGTGCGACAGATAAAAAACTGTTCCAATGCCGCGAATTCCGAACCACGCACATAGCAATCTGTCCCGCAACGTAAGCTGTCCGGTGTGAAAGGTCAGCATGACGGCCACAGGACGGATAACGAAAATCGCCAGCAGCGCGAACACCCAAGGCTGCCAATCGAGGATCGGGTTAGTGCTCCAAAGCACCCCAACAATCACCACCAACAGAACTTGGACAATGCTCTCCAACGCCGTCGCGACGTCAGACTGATCTTGCAACAGTTCTTCGGCTTCTTCACCGATGCCATCATTGTCTGCCGCCCGCATTTCAACTTGACGCAGACTCACCGCAGCCGCAAACACGGCCAGAAAAGCATAAGTGTTCAACGCTAGCGCGACCCCGTAGACCAGCGCGATGAAACCCAGCGATCGAATTTCATCAATGCCGTGAACTTCCTTCTCTTTATTCTGCATCCAGAGCGTCAGTCGGCCCAGCCACCGGCCACCGATCCAGCCCATCGCGATGCCGGCTAAGATCTTCCAGACGATGTCGATCAGCAGCCAACGCCACAATCCGTCGCCAATCTCGTGCAGGCCGGGATCGCTCAGCCCGACCGCCAACAGAACAAACGGGAACGCGGTGCCATCATTAAAACCTGCTTCTCCGGTCAGCGTTCTCCGCAAGGGATCGTCATCGTGCGCGTCGGCAACCTGTACCTCATCGGCCAACACTGGGTCCGTTGGAGCGAGTATTGCGCCCAGCAATATCGCTGCGGGAAGAGTCAAGCCCAACAAAGCCATCCCGGTTGCTAACGTGAGAGCAATCGTCGCAACCATCGTCAAAGACGCGAGCAGTAAAGCAGGAATCCATGTGCGGCTGAGTAGTGGTTCGCGCATCTTTACGCCCGTCGCGTAGAGTGAGATGATGACCGCGACCTCTGACACAATCTCCAGCAATTTCGCATTCTCAACCCAATCCAGCGATGCCAACCCCAACCACAGTGGCCCAATCGCGACACCGCAGAGTAATTGCAGTTGGGGCACGGTGAACCAAAACTTTTTGATCAGCGGCCGCAGTGTGGCCAAAGAGACCAGCAAAACGCCAATGAAAAGATACCACTGTGTGTGTTCTATGATCATGCTTACCGTGAAACGGACGCTGGTTTTGGAAATTGTTTAAGCTGTTTATCTGTCGCCGCGTCCGCATTTGGCGGGCAAATTTATCATAGTCGATTCGGCGTAGAATGTGTTCGTCTAGAAGCGGCGGTGAAGAGCCTACGCTTGTCATCGCTGGTCAGCCAACGATCAGCGTGGTCGCGTGGCAAGCAGGTACGGACGACAACCGAATGGCTTGGCGTCGATAACGAAGATTGTTTCGTGACGGTTCAGCTCAATCACGACGTTTCAGCTGACTGAACTTTCGTATCTATTGCTTTCAGCGGCGATTGCTTGTCGGCCATCGCTGAACTCTCTTTTTCGAGGTGTCTCTGCAGCAGCGCGATGTTCTTCTGATTGGATTTGTAGGCCGCATCAAAAAGGTCACCAAACAGCGGGATCGCCCCGAGCACCGTGTCGATTCCAACGTTGGCAATCATCCGAGCCATTGTCCATCGCGAGACCCCCATCTTCTTGGCTTGCCAAACAATCCAGCTTGAAAGTGCCGCCGTCGCCGCGTCACCGACACCCGGAATCAGCCCAATGAGCGTATCCCAGCCAATCTTGAAACGGGTTCCCGGCACGGAGATCGAGGAATCGAGCCACGTTCCAAGTCGCTCCAATTGCTCAAGACTAATGTGACCTAACGTCTCAGTCGAGATATTCGTTTCGCCGGCGATGTCGTGCGTCCCTTCGAGTTTGTTCATGTCGCCCTACGCAAAGTGACATTCGGATTGTCTGTAGTGGGATTCGCCAGAATTCCTCCGCCCTACCTCTGACAAAGGACTTCTGGCGAAGTCCACTACCCCTTAATTAAGTTGTGTGTCCTGCAGTGAGCTTTTTTATAGAGCAGGTGGCGTGCCAGCGATCGCACTTCCAAGTTTACTATGAACGTACTTCAGTTTGGCGATGACGGATTGGTTGAAGACCTCTGGGACCAAATCTAACAACCCCAAGTCTCGATTGAACTCGTTGGCGACCATCCCAATTTTCGCATAACCGTCGATCAGCTGCTCAAAATGCGTTATGTCGAAATTTTCTCCCTGAGCCGTCCCGACTTCGAAGTGGCCGGCGGTGATCATCACGCTAATCATGTCTGCCCAAGCCGCAAACGTTTCGGCAAAATCTTCCCACGGATGCATCGTCGCGTAAGCCGAAATGAAATTCTCTCGCCAATCCTGAGACGCCCCCGTCGCGTAATAATTGTCTAATGCCTCAGAATAGTTTGGATTCTGGTGGTCGCCGAAAAGCGCTACGAATGCCGGTTCGTCCTGTCCCTTAACCCATTGATCCCAAAAGAAATGACCCAGCTCGTGGCGAAAATGCCCCACCATCGTGCGCTGCGGTTCACCGAATTCCTGACGCGCGATCTCGCGGTGGATGCTATCCGACTCCTTCAAGTTGATAACAATGCAGCCATCAGCGTGTCCTGTCGAAACCGGTTGGTCACGATCGGCTTTGAACTCAAACGAGAGCTTTGGAGTCCCGTTGTTATCAAGCTGCCGATATTCCAAACCGATCTGGTCGAAGATATAAAGCACTCGCCGTTTGGCAGATTCTAAACGCCGCCACTTGGCAAGATTTCCGCTGATTGCCAACGACGGGATCACGCGTGTTAGGCTGCAGTATTTGCACCGCCCACTTCCAACGTCCGTCGACGCGTCCAACCAAACATTGCAAATGTCGTGCTCGATGCCGTTACTGCAGCGTTGTAGCGGCACACCGCACGACGAATTCCCACAGTGAGTCGATTCGGAACCCTGCGTGTCGGAGTTGATCGAATTGACTTGACCGCAAGATGTACACAGTCCGACGGCGCTCTGACACTTTTCGCAATGGCGGTTGTCGAAGAACAGTCGATTCTCGCATTGGCAGGTATAGGTGATCATTGTGGGGGGGAACTTTGTTGAGAGGTAAAGCTGTCTGAATGCTACGCGGTCAGCAGAAAACTGACAGGATAATCTGAACTGGTCAGTTCCACGAGTGTAGTGGACTTCGCCAGAAGTCCCTTAGAAAGGGTAGGGCGGGGGAATTCTGGCGAATCCCACTACGGACGATCCTAAATCCCAGATCTCACGTCGCGTTAGTGGATCTGTTAAAAAATCCCGATGAGTTGGGCCTTACACGGGATCCTGAGAACCAACGCGAGATTCGCCGCGCAATTTCACAACTTCAGTGGCTACTCTTTGTGCAGCTTCCATCGCAAAACGTTTTTGTTGGCGACGCAGATAGAGGACGAACAAATGCGTCAGCCAAGTTCGTGGTTGAGAAAAAGAGCCGATCAGAAAATCAACCTCGTCCGTTGCAAACGTCCACGAAATCGACAACCGTTCCTCGCCTTCGGCTGCATGGCACGGCAAAGTGCCAACGCCGAGCGAATACATTGCACGATCGTCGTTGCTTTCCTCGCGCGAGTAGACGATTCGGCAGAAATTCGAACTCCAGATTCCGAACGCTCGTGTGGACAAACAAAAGTCGTCGCCCTTTTCGAAATCGCGTTGCTGGAAACAATCGACCCAAGGCAGATCGAAACAGACGCCGGCTCGAATCGCGGCCACCGCATTGCAAAAATCGGTTTCGCCCTTGCCAACGGCGACGCGACGGAATTGCCAGAAGTCGCCGTCCACGACCTTTGTGTCTGGCATTTTGGCGAAGGTGTGTGACCGCCAATCTTTGGTCGTGCCAACGTTTTGATGCGAAAACTCCTCCGAACGAAATTCTCGAACCAACTCAAACAGCTCGTCGTCCGTAGGCTTTTTCAGCGACAGTTTCATACTATTCCATTATGTGGGGCGTGGGTACTCACCGATTACCGGTATGGATCTGCAGCGATATCTGGACGCCAGCGTTTCGCCGCGTTGAGCACCCACTCTCCTTCTATTGGGTAACCCGCACCGATTTTCCTCGCACAACCCGTCTGACGACCAGAATCGAAATTTGTCTCCCTGTTCTTTCATTACCAACGGCGGCCGGCATAAGTCTCAGTGGTCGCATCTCGACCAAACTGATCAAACCGTGATCGAACGTTCCGTTCCTTTAGAGCTTCTCAGCGGCTCAGGCAAAGGTTTGCGCATCGCTTAAACGATGGCACGGCATCTGCTAACCACCATCAATAGAAAAACTCGTTTGAAAGAATTAGAGATGTTCACGAAAATCACTACAACTACTTTCAGTTTGATCACCCTGACAACGTGCGGCTTTCTTTGCTTGGGCGGCTGTTCGCAAGAAACGATCGAAGACACCGCGGCCACAACCAATGCGATCAGCGACGAGGTCACCAACGACAATCACTCGCCCACCGGTCGACTCAGCACGGAATAGCAGCTGTACAACGCCGTGCGAGGCCTAAACGTTGATACAAGTCACACCGATCACGATCGCGGCACAGAAATTGAGACCAATCGGAGACGAGATCAAATCTTTGGACTGAATCGGTCGGTGCAATTTGGTGATTCGTATCTGATACAAACCGAGCGTGCATCATGCGAGACCTGAGCATGACAAACGTACCGCCAAAACAATATCGAATCTTTCTCATTTTGTCTGTTGGCTAAGCAAGTCATTTGTCGGGATTGTCAAACACAGAGTTCCGCATCTAGCCAACGACTAACACTTCGAAATATTTACTAGTGCACATTTCAAAACCTAAAATCGTGCGATCATCGTAGTGGGATTCGCCAGAATTCC
>CAYOZV010000235.1:1646-6488 GCA_964408465.1 uncultured Pirellulaceae bacterium | reverse complement strand
CTTCGATCGAACGTCCGACGTCCTGCGGAACAAGGTGGAACATGCGTGCGATCTCTGGCGTGAAGCGGCGAATGAACAGTTCCGCATCAAGAAAGATCACGCCGACGCGCGTCGTGGCCAGCAAGTTGTCCATGTCCGCGTTGGCTTGAGCGATCTCTTCCATCCGCCGCTGGTTCTCGGCATTGACGGTGTAAAGCTCTTCGTTGACCGAGTGCAATTCTTCGTTGGTGCTTTGAAGCTCTTCGTTGCTGGCGGTAAGTTCTTCGTTGGTGGCCTGCAACTCTTCGTTGCTGGGCTGCATTTCTTCGGTCGAGGCCTGCAGGTTTTCCTGCGAGTAACGAAGCTCGGACTCTAGCGACGAAACTCGCGCCAAAGTCAACGATCCCACGTCGACCATCGCATCGGCTTGGTCACCTTGGTTGGTGTCGTTGCGATCGGGCGTTTCAACAACTTCAAATTCGACCAACAAATTAATATAGTCAGAACCACTTTCGCGAATCGGTTCGACAACCAATTGGATCTCTTCGGAGCGATCTTCGAACTTGTAGTGAATGCCCGAATATCGCACGGTGTCTTGTTTGCGAACGGCATGCTGAAGAGCGCCGGTAACGGCCGATTTCAAATTCGAGTTAATCAAGTCGAGCAGATTGTTTGTGGGCCGACCGGAGGCGAGTCGCAAGTATTTTTCCGCACCGCCAAAAGTGTGCAGCAAATCAAATTTGTCGTTCACCAGAAAGCTAGGCGGCATCCGTCGGTCGAGCAATTGGTCGTACGTCGACAGCGACGGGCCCTCGTGTCGGCCCGTAGTTTCGCTTCCGGAAAAATTCGCCGATCGGTCAGGCTTCCGCTCGATCGTCGACCCAAGAGGCAGCCGCGGCAACCGGATATCGCGTTTCTTCAGATAAATGCGCCAGCGTTTGTTAACGGATTTGAATTCATCTTCCAGCTCGCCCGGCGATTCGCTGGGCCCGAGAAAGAGCGTCCCGTTGGTCTTGAGCGCGAAATGGAACATCGCCAAAGATTTCCGCTGGGCTTGCGGTTGCAAATATATCAGCAGATTGCGGCAGGTGACTAAATCCATTTGCGTAAACGGAGCGTCGCTGATCAAGTTATGCGGCGCGAACACAACGTGGCTTCGCAATTCACGCGTCACGTGGTAGCCGTCGCGCTTTTTGCGAAAGTATCTCTGTTTCCGCTCGTCCGACATTCCGACAAGCGACTCCTCGGGATAGACTCCTTTGGCAGCGGCTGCTAACGAAACGTGGTGAGCATCGGTAGCAAAAATCTTAATCTCGATAGGCCGCTCGAGATGGCGAACGGCTTCGTCCAATAAAATCGCGATCGAGTAAGCTTCCTCGCCCGACGCGCATCCGGCAACCCAAGCTCGAATGGGTTCGCCCGTTGAATTCTGCTTAATGATGCGAGGAATGGTTTCTTTCTCAATGGCCGCGAACGCTTCGGTGTCACGAAAAAACTGAGTGACGCCGATCAACAGATCTTTATAAAGTTCATTCAGTTCGCCCGCATCGTTTTCAAGGTGTTCAACATACTCTTCGAGCAATTTTAGTTTCAACAATTCAATGCGGCGTTGAATACGGCGGCCAACGGTGGTGACTTTGTAATGCGAAAAGTCCAAACCGTGCTGTTGGTTGAGCAGTTGGAAGACTCGATCAAAACCAAACTGCGAATTGGCGATCAATTCTTCTTCGACCATTGCCTCGGGCGTTACACCGTCGCGCACAAATCGCACCAATGCTCCCGCAATTCCGGCGGGAGTCAAAACCAAGTCCACGATTCCGGTGGCTGCGGCGTTGAGCGGCATGCCATCGAACTTTGCCGTTTTTTCGTCTTGAGAGAGCACCAACCCACCAGCGTCATGAATGTCGCGAATTCCACGCGAGCCATCGCTGCCGGTTCCCGATAGGATCACGCCGATGGAGTATCGTCCAATGTCGCTGGCCAGCGAGCGAAAGAATTGGTCGATCGGAAGTGAGATGCCTCGGTCCTCGCCTTTCTCCGTCAGCAGCAATTTGCCCTCGGTGATGACCATTTCCATCTTCGGCGGAATCAAATAGATGCAATTTGGCTCGACGCGCATTCCATTTTCGACACGAAAGATGCTCATGCCCGTGCGGCGAGCCAGCAGTTGTTCCATGTGGCTTTTGAAGTCGGGCGAAAGATGTTGAATGACGATGAACGCCATCCCCGAATCGTCCGGCAGGGCTTCAAAGAAGTTTTCAAGAGCTTCCAATCCACCGGCGGAGGCACCGACACCGACCATGTGAAATTCGTGGAGATCCGCAGATTCATCAGCGGTTTTACCTTGAGGATCGGAGTCGGGCATTTTGTTAGGGCGAGCCTTGGGTGCGCATTTGATTATTTTTGCGTCAATTTCATCACCAATTGTAACAGCCGCATCGCTCTAATCGTAGTTCTGATATTTGTAGTTTTGCCGTGGGAAGTTCCGCCTTGGGGAGATTGGCCTACTGTGCCAATCTGGCCCTAGTAAATCTCGCATCCGTTCCTCCAAGTGCGACGTAAAGCCTTAGATTTAGGTTTGTCGTAGTGGGATTCGCCAGAATTCCTTCCCCCCCTACTTTCAGTAAAGGACTTCTGGCGAAGTCCACTACCCAATGATTTAGTCGTAACGCTGCTTTTGGCTGCAACTAACCCATTAAACCGTTCTCAAATTCGGCTAAGATTTTACTGTTAGTCCCGCCTTGGTGAGCAACAAAGCTGCAAAGTTCAATCGACCGGGCGGTACGCAACTTCAATGCCTTCCAAAATTCCCAGCCTGAAATCTTGAAACTGAACGGAAAACAATATGGCATCGACCGAGCAAAACATCAGGCAGCGTCTGAGATCAGAAACTGCGGCATCGCACCGGAAATTGGACTCTGTGATGGGGCAACGCGACTCGTTTTCAACGCTTGCCAATTACCAGTTCTACTTGCAGGGCATGCGACAACTTTATGTGCGTTGTGATGAGAGTTTACGATGGGCGTCACAAGCCGGTGGTCTACCGATGAGAGAGCCAAATTTGATTGCGTTGATCGACGTAGATTTGGCTTCGCTTTCAACCGCCCCACGCGACAACCTTGTACCCGGCGGCTGCTCGACTGCTCCAGATTCGCAAGAAAGCTCCTCCGTTCATTGGGGGCAAGCCTACGTGATGGAAGGTTCCTCGATCGGAGCCACGATGATGGTGCGCGCGGCAGAAAAAAAGTTGCCAGCCGAGGCTACTTTTCGCTTTCTCACTGAGCTGTCCGGCGATGCCAAAAACCGCTGGCCAGATTTCGCCAATGCACTTGCCGCCGCAGACGTAAACGAACGAGTCACCATTGACGCCGCGATCGCCGTATTCGATTTCGCGTACGAAATTTTCTCCTGCGACAGTGACGGAAGTGTCGGTCGTCAAACGGGGCAACCACAAACGACTTCAAACAACAACGAGGCTCAACTTTGAATCAACCGACCGACCAACGACAGGAAAAGTTTGCCCTCGACAACTGCGAACGGGAGCCGGTTCACATCCCCGGACGCGTGCAAAGTTTCGCCGCCGTGCTTGGGTTCGACTTGAAATCGTTCCACATCCTGCACTACACCGAAAATCTGGCCGAAATAACGAAGTCTGAAATCCTCGCCAATCCGGCAAACGGCGAAGATTCGATTCTGGGGCGGTCTCTCAAAGACGTGATCCCAAACAGCACCAGCACGCATGAAATTCGAAACGCACTCGGACTACCGACCATCAAACTTCGACGCGAGCGGCTGGGGCGCTTTACGCTTTCCCCCGACAGCGACCAACAGTTCGAGCTTGGTCTTTCCATAGCCAGCGGAACGACTGGCATTTTGGAAATCCAACCCGCTTCCGACTCCATCGACCGCACCGACTCTTCGGTGACGCAAGTCCGCGCGATGCTGCTGAACCTCGTCCACGATGAGGGCGTGGAAAAATTGCTCCAGTCGGCCGTCGGTGCGCTCCGTACATCGACCGGATTTGACCGAGTGATGGGCTACCGGTTTCTTCCCAACGACGAAGGCGAAGTGGCCGCCGAAGCGCTCGGCCCGGCGATCGAACCTTACCTCGGCCTGCGATATCCGGCTTACGACATTCCTCCGCAAGTCCGCAAGATTGCTTTGCGGATGCCGCTGCGAATGATCGCCGACATCAACGATCCGCATGTGCAGGTTGTCAGCGTTTTGGACGAGCCGTTTGATCTAACGATGTGTCACGCGCGTGGCGTTTCGCCGATTCACCTTGAATATCTCAGCAACATGGGCGTAAAGGCTACGATGAACGTCGCGATCATCGTTCGTGGCGAGCTGTGGGGCCTGTTCGCGTTTCATCACTACCGGCCGAAGTGCCTTCAGCCTGACCAACGGTCGGTGTGTGAACTTTTTGGCGAGCTATTTTCGATCCACTTGCAGCAGGAACTCGAGAAAGAAATTTTGCTATCTCGCAAACGAGCGAGCTCGACGCTCAACGCCCTTCGCGCCGGCGGCGAGGAGGTCTTGGAAGACTCAATCGAGCGACTTTGGAAGGACTTGGCCCAGACCGTCAACGCCAACGGATTGGCATTGGTCCGCAAAAACACCGTCATTCGTCACGGCGACGTACCGGACAATGATGTCGTCCGCGCGATCATCGAATCGACGGACGCCGCCATGTTTTCAGTTGACAGTTTCGCTGGACTGGCAGACATCCCAGACCAAGGCCATTCTAAAGACCAAAACAAAGAACAACACAAAGACGTCGGGAAGTCGGCCGGTGTTCTAGCGCTGAGCATCGGGCCGGGAAGCGAAACTTGGCTGGCGTTTTTCCGTAACGAGATCGTTCAT
>CAYOZV010000235.1:0-1546 GCA_964408465.1 uncultured Pirellulaceae bacterium | reverse complement strand
CATCGGGCCGGGAAGCGAAACTTGGCTGGCGTTTTTCCGTAACGAGATCGTTCATGAAATTCGCTGGGGCGGTCAGCCCATCAAGCAGTTATCGGTCGGCCCCAACGGTCCGCGGTTGCACCCAAGGGCGTCGTTCGCCGAGTACTCCGAAACTGTCACCGGCAAGTGCGAGTCTTGGACGGCGGCCGATTTAGCCGCCGCGTCAGAGCTTCGCGGCGTGATTCTCGAAGTGTTTTTCCAAGACGCCAATCTTTCGAACGCACAATGGCGAAAACAGAAAGAGTATCAGGATCTGCTGATTGCTGAATTGAATCATCGGGTGAAGAACATTTTGGCGCTCGTCCGTTCGATTTCCCGGCAGACAAAAGACTCAACCGTTTCGCTCGAAAGCTACGCCGGAGCATTTGAGAAACGAATCGCGGCACTTGCAACGGCTCACGATCTGATCGGCGGAAGCGGCCTGCAATGGGCGCCGATCCGAGACCTCCTGCAAACCGAGGTTCAGCCTTATACGCACTCCGAGAAAAAGGTCGAGCTTTCGGGGCCAGACTATGGGCTGCGTACCGACGTGGCGCCGGTGGTGGCGTTGGTGATTCACGAAATGGTCAGCAATTCTGCAAAGTACGGTTCGCTGAGCGCAGATGTTGGTGCGCTGTCGGTGAAGTGGAGTAAAGATGCTGGTGGGATTAAGATTCTTTGGCAGGAGACCGGCAACAATATTTCAGCCGAACCCAATCGACGAGGTTTTGGTTTGAGTTTGATCGAACGCGCGATTCCCTATGAGTGCAACGGCGATTCCAAAGTTTCCTTTTCGACCGAAGGAGTTTCGATCGAACTGTGGCTGCCCGGCGACGCGGTGCTGGAGTTGGCCGAAGATTCCGGTGCGAAGATCAAACAAAAAACGAAATTTAATACCACGCCGGTCAGCGCCGCCACGCTGCAACGCGTCTTGGTGGTTGAGGACAATATGGTGTTGGCGATGGAGCTGGAGAAGATCGTTAAGTCGATGGGCGGCCAGCATGTCGATGCCGTTCCGAGCGTAAAACTCGGGCAGCGATTGTTAGGGCGAGACAGTGATTATTCGCTAGCGATCATGGACATCAACTTGGGCGAAACGACCAGTTTTGAGTTGGCCGATAAACTCGTGGAGCTCAAGGTGCCGGTGATTTTCGTCAGCGGTTACGACACCGTTTTTGACATTCCCGAGTCCCTTGCCTGCTTGCCACGGCTGGCCAAACCCGTCGACGCTGACGCACTTTCGCAAGCGATAGACTCGATTTCGCGTTGATTTTCGCTCGTGTTTGTTCAGGATTTAGCATCACTTTTCGGATTGTCGTTCCGCGAAAGGTGGAATGCCCGCTCAGGCGATCGGCAAGACGCTAGTGCGACAGGACAGCTTGGGATTTTTGATTTTCCGTAGTGGGATTCGCCAGAATTCCTTCGCACTACCTGTAGTAAGGGACTTCTGGCGAAGTCCACTACCCAATGATTGAGGTGTAACGCTGCACTGGCCGCTGGTTTGTTAGACTAAAGTAAGTGCAACCGA
>CAYOZV010000234.1:0-6550 GCA_964408465.1 uncultured Pirellulaceae bacterium | reverse complement strand
CGTTCCGAGGCTCCCGCCTCGGAACGCACTAACTGGCAGGCTCCCGCCTGCCGTCGCTGGGATCGCGGAAGCCATTCAAAAGATCCGTTCCTACTGGGCAGCCGAGAAACGAGTGCCCCCGTCCAGGTTGCCTCGTCCACGACGGCTTTTTCGACGGAAACAGGCTCGATTGGCATTGAACCGACGGGCAGACGCAGATAAATTTCTGTTTTAACGCGTGCCGGCTATCGCAAATTTCAGCCCGCACGAAAACTCTCCCGCGACCTCAACGGACATAATCAATGGCTTCGCCCTTAAACTGGTTTCGCAGAAACGCAATTTGGATCATGGTTCCCGTCGGAATCTTTTGTATGGCGTTCTTTGGGCTTGGAGCCGTCTTTGACACGCTGACGTCGACCGCTCGCACCGGCACACGCGAGAATCCGACCGTGGCCAGCTACAACGGTGGCGATTTCACACGCGATCAAATCAGCGGCATGACGCGCGCTCATTACGCAACCCGCCGATTTCTCAGCGAGCTTCGTAACTTGGGTGTCGAAAAACGCGGCGACCAATTTGTCGATCTCGTGCGTCCCATCAGGCCAATTCAAGACAACGGCCAACAGGAATACGTTGACGAACAAATTATCGGCCGGATGCTGATGGCGAAGAAGGCCGAGGCTGAGGGATTGATGGTCAGCGACAATATGATCGACCAATACCTCTTTGCCACCTACGGCGTGATCGACGAAGACGGCCTGAGCAAACGAGACCTGGAGTTGCTCAACCGAGACGTCAACAATGGCCAGGTTTCGATGGCCGCCATTCGACGACACCTTAAGATGGAGCTGTTGAATCAGCAGATGGTGACACTGTCGTTCACCGGAATTCCGCGCGTCCCGAGCCCATTGGAATCGGTGCAGCACTATGCCAAGGTCAACCAGAAAGTTGACTGCGAAATTTTCCCCGTTTCGATCAGTGAATACGTCGACAACGATGCGATGCCTACACAGTCCGAGATTCGCGATCTTTACGAAGAGGGCAAGTACGAATTCAAAGACCCCACTGGAAAACGGCCCGGTTTTAAAATGGCTCGCCGGATGAAGCTTCAGTATTTCGTTGGTGATTACCAAGACTTCTTGGACAAAGCCGCCGCGGGTCTTTCCGACGAAGAGCTTCAAACGAAGTACGATGAACTGGTGGCCCAAGAATCCGAAATGGTGATGGAGATCGTCATCGACGAAAATGAGGGCGACAGTGATATGCCCGCGATCAATCTCGAAGGTGATGACGACGCGGCTCAAGGCGATGCGTCCGACGATGCCGAGGAAGAAGCCGCGCCCCAGCCAAGCGAACCAGCCTCTGATGACCAGAGCAACAACCAAAGTCACAACGTTCGTTCATCGGCTTCGAAGTTCGTGCTAGTTTCGATGCCCGTTCAGGAAGAAACGCCAACGGTCGATGTGCCTGGCGTCGAGGTTCCCGTTCCCGAAGTGCTCGCCAGCGATGGACCTGTTGCTGATGCGGTCGAAGTCGTGGCAGACAAGGTTGAAGGCGCCGTTGAGGTTGCTGAAGGTGCGACCGAGGCCGTGGAATCGGCAGTGGAAGTTCCTGAGACAACCGAAGCCCCCGCGGTCGAAATGAAGACAGAGCTGGTCGAAGAGCCAGCCGCAAAAGAATTAACGACCGAGGCGGCGACTCCTGAAGTTGAAGTCGGCACCAAGACAGCCCCTGTGGTTGTCGAAAACCAAAGCAAGATTGAGAGTGCTGCGGAATCCGAGAGCCCCGAAGCTTCCGAGGCGACTCCGGCCGTTTCCGCGACCGCCGAACAAGGGCAGGCTGATGCCGCCGCCGATGTAGGCGGAATCGGGGACATGCAGGACTTGGATATTGGCCCCATGTTGACCGACGATGACGACATCGTAAAACGAGCCAAACCGTTGGACGAAGTCGCCGACCTCATTCGACGCCAACTCAAGGGTGCCGAGGCCGAATCGGCGCTAAAAACCGCCATCGCGACCGCAGAGAACGAAGTCGAAAACTATTTTAGATTACGACTTCAATGGGAAGTTAACGGAAAAGAGAAAAACAGGCCCGCGCCTGAGGCTCCTGACTTTCAAGCAATTGCCGACAAGTACGGTTTACGTTTGGCTGGCACCGAATTGGTCGACAATGAAGAGATGATGAAAACCGAGCTTGGTGGCATCTACGAAATCTTCAACGTTCAAGGCCGCAGCGTTCCCGTTCCGATGGCCGACGTGATCTTCAATAAATTCAACAGCCTTACCGAATACGATTCGACGACAACGAACAATCGCTTCACGGGCAAGTCATACGTTTATTGGCCTACCGAATTGGCCGATTCCAAAGTGCCTTCGCTGGAAGAGTGCAAGGAGAAGATCATCGAATTTTGGCGTCAACAAAAGGCCGTCGAAGCTGCCACTGAGGCTGCTGAAGGTATTGCGGCGAAAGTCAGCATAGATAAAAAACTGAGTTCAATTGACCCCGCCAAGACGATCCCAACGGGCGAGTTCACTTGGTTCCAACCACGTGGCCAACGCGCCGTGCTTTCCAGCCCGATCGGCGTTGATTCCCCTTCGGAGGATTTCATGGCAACCGCGTTTTCACTTAGCGAAGGCGAAGCCGGCGTGGCGGTGGATGGTTCTGGTGAAACGATCTTTGTCATCCAGTCGCAAACGCCGAAGGCTTCCATGGCTGAGGTTGGCGATGACTTCCTCAAGAACCAACTGTTCCGCTTCCAGCGACTGCCGCCAGACGTGGGACTGGTCAGCGACCACTACTTCCGACAAAAAACGCTCGATTGGAACCGCGAGTATGTCGATTCGATGGGCTTTGAATTGATGAAGTAAGCGGATCCAATTTTCTCAAGGCCCCCATCCCGCGTATGCCAAACGGCAACGCGGGATTTTTTCGTATTACCCTTCACCGCCTTCCCCAATCGCGTTGCCATCATGCCTGACTACAAGGAAATTTATAATGATGTCGTGAAAACCAATTCACGATACACGGTCGCTCAGAATTCGCCTGGGTTCAGAATCGTCTTGCAGTCCGAAGCGATCCTCATCAACCTCGCCGGACGGTCCTTAGACGTCGGTTGTGGGGTCGGATTTGCGTTTGAGTATCTTTCGAATCTCCCTTTTCAATTTGAAACCCACGGCGTCGACATCAGCGACCAAGCGATTGCGATTGCCAAACAACGATTGCGTTCACAACATCGAATGCAGAACTTAGACGATCGTTTGAAGGTGCTTGATTCGCAGACGTTGCCATTTGCCGATGACCATTTTTCGCTGGTCACTTGTTTTGACGTACTCGAGCATCTGGATGAACCGGACATTGATGCAACGCTGAAAGAGATCGACAGGACGATGGCTATTGGCGGGACTTTTCTGTGTGCGGTTTCGTGCCGGAGAGCAGGGACCGAAGATAAGTTCGGTGACAATCTTCATCGCACGATTCAATCAACAGACTGGTGGATTGAAAAAATGCAGCCCCAACGCGCAATTTTCGATGGCCACCGCAAACAACTGATCATGTGGAAGAATCAGCCGCACGCGTGATTGCTGCGGCGGTCCCAGAACGCCCTTTTATTACCGCGTAATCACCACTTCAAAACAAACCGAAAACAGTTAAACTGTGTGCAAATAATTTATTCGAAAAGTTACACGGGTTACCGCAGATGAGCTCCAGTTTTGATGCCTTTGGAAGTCGAGATACAATAACGGTCAATGGCCAAGAAATCGGGATCTACAAGATCTCTACCTTGCAAGAGAAGGGGATCGGCAAAGTCGACAATCTTCCTTACTCGATTCGTTTATTGCTGGAGTCGGTCCTTCGCAACTGTGACGGCAAGGTCGTCACCGAAGAAGACGTAAAGAATCTGGCAAACTACGACGCTGAAAATCCAGCGAAGGTCGAAATCCCATTCAAACCGGCGCGTGTTGTGCTTCAGGATTTCACCGGCGTACCTGCGGTCGTCGACCTCGCAGCGATGCGTTCGGCGATGGCTCGTCTTGGTGGAGACCCCGAGAAAATCAATCCTCTGATCCCGGTTGACCTGGTTATCGACCACAGCGTCCAGGTCGATCAGTTCGGCTCTAATGCGGCGTTGGAGATGAACGTCCAACTGGAATTCAAACGCAACCGTGAGCGATACGAATTCTTGCGTTGGGGCCAAAAGGCGTTTGACAATTTCCGCGTCGTGCCACCCAACGTCGGCATCGTTCATCAGGTGAACTTAGAATTCCTTGCCAAAGGCGTTTTCGTCCGCAGCGACGAAAAAGGCCCCGTCGCCGTCCCGGATACGCTCGTCGGCACCGATAGTCACACGACGATGATCAACGGTTTGGGTGTGCTCGGTTGGGGCGTTGGCGGTATCGAAGCCGAAGCCGCGATGCTTGGCCAACCGATCTATATGCTATTGCCTGAGGTCGTTGGTTTTGAGTTGACTGGGAAACTGGCCCCTGGCGCCACGGCGACCGACCTTGTGTTGACCGCGACCGAGAAACTGCGTGCGGCGGGCGTTGTCGGTAAATTTGTTGAGTTCTACGGCGAAGGCGTTAACAGCATGACGTTGGCCGACCGCGCGACGTTGGCAAATATGGCGCCTGAATACGGCGCGACGATGGGGTTCTTCCCCGTGGATGGCGAAACGCTGGACTACATGCGGCGTACCGGTCGCACCGAAGAGGAAGTCGCCTTGGTAGAGGCTTATACAAAGGCCCAAGGCCTGTTCCGCGCCGATGACGCTCCGGTTCCAAAATTCACACGCTCTTTAGGGCTGGACATCAGCACGGTAGAACCATCTTTGGCCGGTCCCAAACGTCCCCAAGATCGCATCGCGTTGTCTGCGATGAAAAAATCCTTCAACGACAGCCTGACAGCGCCGGTCGGTCACAGCGGTTTCGGCTTGGGCCAGGACAAACTGGACGCTTCGGCGCGAGTAGAAAATAACGGTCATTCGACGGACATCCAACATGGATCGGTTGTCATCGCGGCGATCACCAGTTGCACCAACACCAGCAACCCCAGCGTGATGGTCGCAGCGGGCATATTGGCCAAGAAAGCCGCTGAAAAGGGTTTGACCGTTCCTTCTTACGTGAAGACCAGCCTCGCTCCGGGGTCACGCGTGGTCACCGATTACTTAGACAAATCCGGCCTGACCCAATCGCTCGAAGCGCTCGGCTTCCATACCGTCGGCTACGGTTGCACGTCCTGCATCGGCAACAGCGGGCCGCTTCCCGAACCGGTCTCCAACGCGATCACGACAGGCGAACTGGTCGCCTCCAGCGTACTTTCGGGCAATCGCAATTTTGAAGGTCGCGTCAACCCAATGACCAAAGCCAATTACTTGGCCAGTCCGCCGTTGGTGGTGGCCTACGCGTTGGCCGGCACGACCGATATCGACTTGGTCACCGAACCGATCGGGCAAGGAACCGATGGCGATGTGATGCTTTCAGACATCTGGCCCTCGCAAGAAGAAGTGCAAACCATTCTGGACGCAAGCGTGTTGCCGGAGATGTTCCAGAATCAGTATTCCAATTGCTTTGATTCCAACGAGATGTGGAACAAGATTGAAACTGGCGAGGGCGCGCTCTACCAATGGCAAGACTCTAGCACGTACATTCAAGAACCGCCGTTTTTGGCCGGTTTGACCAAAGAGGTCACGCCGATCGAGCCAATCGAGGGTGCTCGCGTGTTGGCGCTGCTGGGTGATTCTGTGACGACCGATCATATTTCTCCTGCGGGTGCGATCGCCAAAAGCGGCCCCGCCGGTAAGTTCTTGCAGGACAGCGGTGTTGAACCACGTGAGTTCAACAGCTTTGGCTCTCGCCGCGGAAACGATCGAGTCATGGTTCGTGGGACGTTTGCCAACATTCGAATTCGCAACCAGTTGGCTCCGGGCACCGAGGGTGGCGTCACGACTCACCTGCCTACCGACGAACAAATGTCGATCTACGATGCTTCGATGAAGTATCAATCTGACGATACTCCGCTGATCGTGTTGGCTGGAACCGAATACGGTACCGGCAGCAGCCGTGACTGGGCCGCCAAGGGAACGATGATGCTGGGTGTGAAAGCCGTGATCGCGGCTTCCTACGAGCGTATTCACCGCAGCAACTTGGTCGGCATGGGTATTTTGCCGCTCGAGTTCCAAGACGGAAACACCTGGAAGTCGACAGGATTAACAGGCAAGGAAACGTTCTCCATCCCATCGCTCAGCGACAGCCTTCAGCCGCGATCTTCGATTGAAGTGATCGCCGTTGATGACGATGGCAAGGAAACGAAATTCAACGCGACCGTACGAATCGATACTCCTGTCGAGATGGACTACTACCGCAACGGTGGGATTCTGCAAACGGTTCTGCGAAACTTGCTTTAACACATTATCGCAACCACAGAACTGATTCAGCCAATGGAGGCTGTCTCGGATTTGGGGTGAACAAGGGTGTCCCTGCGGAACAAATTTGAACGGTTGGTCCCCGCTGACCGCGGTCAGCTGTTCGACGAGTCTAGGGTCGGCATTGCCACGCCGCTCGAGCCTTTGGAC
>CAYOZV010000233.1:0-6577 GCA_964408465.1 uncultured Pirellulaceae bacterium | reverse complement strand
GCTGCCACCAACTCCACCGCTTTATCTTTGATGCCTTTCAGGTCGATCTTTCCCGTGCCAAGGATCGGAAGTTCGTCCACCTTAAAAAAGCTCTTGCTTGAGGGAATGAAAACGTTCGGCAATCCCGCCTGCGACAACGCCGCCGTCATTTCGTCGACGGTCTTGTGGTCACAGGCATACAGCACGATCAAACGTTCACCTTTCTTTTGATCAGCAACCGCCGTGACCGCCACTGTCAAATGATCGTCCGAATCATCTGCCGGTGTCCGATCAAGCAGCTGAGACAATACTTCTTCGATCTTCAGATGAGGCACCATTTCGCCGCCGATTTTTGAGAAACGGCTGATGCGGCCTGTGATCGTAATGAAACCGTCTTCATCCAATTTTGCCACGTCGCCCGTTTTATACCAACCATCGACGATGACCCCTCGCGTCGCCTCAGGATTATTTAAGTAACCCTTCATCACGATCGGACCAGACACCCAGAGCATGCCCGGCTCGTTACAGGGAAGCTCTTCATCGGTTTCTAAATGGCAGACTTTCACGGTGACATTAGCGATCGGCCGCCCCACGGTTCCCACTTTCGCGTCGACTTGGAATTTGCCGGACTGCCGAGAAAGAGGAATGTTTGCCGCGACCGCCGGTGAAAGCTCGGTAACGCCGTAACCTTCGACCGGCATCACCCCAAATTTCTCATGGTATTGTTCTGCTAATTCTGGTGGCAGTCTTTCCGCACCGGTCACCACCGCGTCGAGCGTCTTGAATTGCTCGGGCGTACACCGCCGCATGTAGGACCTTAAGAACGTCGGCGTTGCCATCAGGATCGTTCCCGAATACTTCTCGACCAATTTGCCAATCTGTTTGGCGTCCAAGGGGTTAAGGTGATAGGCGCCCCGAACGTCACACATCATTGGCGACCAGAGAGTGATCGTGTAGCCGAAGGAATGAAAGAACGGCAAGATACCCATGATCGTATCGGACGTTTTGAATGCCGCCGCTTTTTCAAATCCGCGCACATCGAAAAGAATGTTCTCGTGCGTCAGCATCACACCTTTGGGGACGCCGGTGGAACCGGAGGTAAACACGACCGTCATCACGTCGTCTGATTTTATTTTGTGCAGGCCCAACATTCGATTGAGCAAAAAACCCGGGACGGCAAAACTTTGCAGCGCGGCAATCGCCTTATCGGCGGTCGAGACTTTTTCTTTTAAGTTGTCAAGCATTACAACTTCGCAGTCCAAATCAAATTGGAACTTCTCCATTACCTTCTTCGTCGTCAAAACGTGTTTGATGCCTGCCTCTTTGATGCAGTGGTTGATCAAATCCTGCGACAACGAATAATTCAGGTTAACGACGATGCGCTGGTCCAAGCCCAACGCCAAATTGACGATCGCTCCACCAACGGTCGGCGGAATCAGCACGCCAACGGTGGTTTCGCCATCAGTAAACACCTCGCGGCTGAGCAGTCGCCGCAGCACCAGCGATCGCAACAGCAACGATCCGCCCTTTTCTTCGGACTTCATTGAATCGACACACTTCGATTGAAATTTCCTTCGTTTGCACGAGTAGATAAATTCGGAGACGGGCGAAACAAATTTGCCAACGTAATTTTTCATGGTCGTCGAACTCAGTCTTTGAACAGCGGTTTTGATTGGAAGCATCGAGTCGGGTTGTGGGTCGACAGGTGGACCGATGTGGATGGAGATGGGACGTCTGACGGAGGTCGGGAATTTACTGAACGCGCGACCCTTGGAATAACTAAATATACTCCCCCAGAGTTCGTCGAAGTACATCGGTATGATAGGAACTTCACGGCCTTTGAGGATTTTCATCAGCCCCGGTTTAAACGAGCGGACTTGTTGGCTGCGTGAGATGCCGCCTTCGGGGAACAGCCCTAGTAGCTCGCCATCGTCCAATGCCTTCCGCGCGTCTTTGAAGGCCCGCGCGATGCTCTTGGGGCCGCCGCCAATCAAAATGACGCCGCAGAAATCAGCCCATTTTTTCATGATTGGGTTGGTGAAATTTCCCGAGTAAGCGATGATCCGAATCTTGCGTGGCATAAACACACGGAAGATAACACCGTCCAACCAAGTCGAATGGTTGACGACCATGACAGCGCCGCCCGTTTCGGGGATGTTCTCTACGCCATGGATTTTAATGCGGTAGAAAAACTGCAGCATCAGCTTCCAACCCATTTTTACCATCGCATGCGGCAATCTCCAAAAAGCGTATCCAAACACCGGCAGGGTTAGCAAACCAAAGATTAGGAAGACGCTGCGGGAAGAAAACCACGGCAGTGCCCCCGACTGTTGCAACACCTTTTTGATTTGCCTTTGCTGGGACTTAGGGAACCGCTGCGTGTCTTGATAGCGGACCATCGAAGTCAACTGATCATTCTGTTTTCGAAATTCGATCTCCGAGTTTACCAATTCATTGATCGCTTGAGAGCGACCTGGCGTCTGGACGCGTTGGGCGAACTCCAGCAGATCGACCGTGTCTGAATCGCCCGCGGCGGCCAGAGCGGATTCGTAATCCGCGACGACCGTTTTCACATTTTGCTGCTGCGGCGCGGTTAAACTGGCCGCGCGTAAGGATTGGGGGAGGCTGGCGAAATCGCCTTGCTTGGCGCCCGCGGTCAGTAACTGTAACGCCAACGCCGCGATTGCGATTCCGGCGAAGGCAATACAGTTGACCGCCGATAGAATTTCGCCCAACCGCTCCGGCGGGCTATTCTTTTGCAGGTACGACGCCAGCGGCACGTCAAAGAAACCGGCACTCGCCCCCAATGCCGCCAGCAATCCGCAGGCGATGACCAGCTTGAAATTGAATCCGCCGGTAATGAAGTCCGCGGGCGTGAAAAACAACAACACGCTGAAGACCGCGATGCCCAGTGCGCCCCACGGAACGAGGCCAAGTTCGATCTTGCCGCCGGACGCGATGCCCGCCATCACGCTGCCGACCCCCAAACCCAGCACCAGCGAAATGAGCAGCGGAAGTTTTTCGACCTCGTTAACGCTGCCACTTTCGGACGCAAAGATATCAATGTTCAATTGAGAAATGCTGGCGATCGACCAAAAGAAAACGACGCCCAGCCCGACTCGGAAAAGGCTGCTCATCGCGTAGAGCTGGGCAATGTTCCGTCGGGTCTCCAACGGAACATTGATGGGAAACTTCGCCGTTGGATTGGCCGCTTTGTAAGGCGTAATCAGCAAACTAACAATCGTGCCGACCACGGCCAGCCCGATCAGCACCGACCCCGTCAGCCAAATATTTTCCTGGCCTTTGATGCCGGCAAAATCCGCTAGGTAGCCGCCGATGCCCATGCCGATGATGACGGCCGACAGCGTGGCCAGATTGAAGATCCCGTTGCCGGTTGAGATTTCCGATTCATCCAAGATCTCAGGGATTGTGCCGATCTTCGCGGGAGCAAACAGAGCGCTTTGGGCGCCCATTAAGAATACCGAAATCATCAGCAACGTAATACTACCCAGCAGCAGCGACGCGATACCGATCACCATCACAATGATCTCAAGGATTTTGCATCCGACAACGACATCGCGTTTGGCAAACCGGTCGGCCAGCCACCCCGCCGGTGACGCGAGAAGGATATAGGGCACCACAAATGAAATCGTGGCCAGCATCAACACCCAGCCCTCTTCGCCAGGTTTGTAATACGTTTTCCCTGCCCCAATCACGAACCAGCGAAACGCATTGTCGTTGATCGCGGTCAGCCAATTAGTCCACAGCAGCCCCTGAAAACTGGGGGAGGTAAGCCCGCTACGTTTTTTGTTTTTAGCGGGGTCGCTTGCGAAGGCGTTGTTTTCGAGTGCCGAATTTTCGAGTGCCGAATTTTCGTCGGCGGGATTTTCAGAAGTCATTGGGAAACATCATTGGTCAAACTTAGCGGCCGATGGCAACGGGCATCTTTTTCAACCGGCAGCATCGGGCGAAACTATGCCGCCGGTAACGCGTGTACCGATTCTGCCAATTGCCTAATAAGATACCAGAAAGGCGGAAGCAATTTGAGCGTGAGCGACTCAAGATTTCTTATCCAATCACACGATATGTTAAGTGACTGGGGGTGTGACTTGGGAAGGAGTCTTGGTTTGCACGATCATCGCGCCATTTTTCCACCACGGGTAACACCATGAGTCGCACTTCATTAGTAACGATGGGTTTCTTGTTGATTTTTATGGGGATCCAGCTTCACGTCGTCAAATCGTTTACGATGACTCGCAGCGTGAGTAACTTTCTCAGCGAAAATTTTTCTGCCAACCCTGCTGGAATAAACGAACCTTTACCAATGCCGCTGCCCCAATTTGACCCTAATCGACAGAACTACAATTCGCCTTATTACCAAGCCTCCTACGCAAACCAAGCGGCACAATACCAACGGGCTCCAGCCCTCAACGTCGGGAACCGAACAATCAATCCGCCCCATTGGATATGTTGGCCGGTGTTGTTCTTGGGAGCAGTGTTGCTCCTGCAAGGTGTGTTGAGGCATTAAACCCAATGGCGGCAATGGCCTAAATGGTCTTGGGCCGAACAAACGCGACACACGAAAACACATAAGAAAACCCATAGCAGCGGCGAGATTAAAAAACATTAGTTTGAAGCGCAAGCGGATGAGTGTCTGGTCTATCATCTGCTGATGTTTCAGCTAGTGTTTTTTATTCTGCCGCTGTTTTTTTACTGGCGTCTCTCAAGTACCCGAGTGGTGAAGCTTTGCCGAAATCACATGTTTGGGCTCACCCTGGAGAACTGCAAAGTCCAAAAGTTTTGTGCGATGTGCAGTTCGGGAGGTCGAGGCTCCGACCGAGACCTATTTGATTTCGTAGGTTTCAGGCGGAGCCTCAACCTACCGGTTCACGCAAAAATCGACTTTGCAGTTCTCCTGTGGGCTAACTAAAAAAAACAGAATCCGCTGTTGGCTTGGGGTATAATACAGCGTCTGCGCTGGGCTGTTGGAATTTGACCGCGCATCTCAACCCGGCTTTTGTTTTTACGAGCTGAACCATGGAAAATCTTGAATGCCTTGAAATTGACAACATCGACAAAGTCGCGGTTGTAAAATTTGTCGATCCCAAAGTGATGGACCCCACACGCATCGAACAGATGGGGACGGAACTGTTATCACTGCTGGAAGATGAAGAAAATGAAGACGTCATCGTCAATTTTGAAAACGTCAGCTTCTTTTCCAGCGCTGCGATTAACAAACTGATCGTGTTGGAAAAGCACGTCAAGGCCCGCGGCGGAGAGATCCGGCTTAGCAATCTCAAGCCTGAGGTAAGAGACTTATTCAGCTATACACATTTGGATGAACTGTTTCAGATCCAAGTAGACCAAGCGACCGCGATCGATTCGTTGGCAAAGTAACGGCTGCGTGGCACGGCCGAAGACTTTCATTTCCAACTCGATATTTCGATCGCCACATTTGAACCGAAAAATTGCCGCCGCGTAAGATTTAACTGATTAGAAGACAATCTTTCAATGAATCGCCCTATCATGAATCGCCCTTCTTGGATTTGGTCGCTCGTCCGCAATATTCCGGCCGACCCCGACCAATGTGCTCCTCTGATCGCTGAGATTTTGGCCGCGCTTGAGCTGCATGGGTGGAGTAAGGATGACAAATTCAGCATTCAGATGGCCATGGAAGAAGCCGTGATGAACGCCATCAAGCATGGCAACGGTTGCGATCCAACCAAAATGGTCGATATTAGTTTGGGGTTTGACGATCAGAAATTTGAGGCAACCGTTTCCGATTGCGGCTGCGGATTTGACCCCAAGGAAGTCCCCGACCCAACCGCCGATGAGAATCTTGGCAGAACCTGTGGACGGGGTGTCATGTTGATGAAAAATTTCGTCGACGCGCTGGAGTACAACGAATCCGGCAACGAAGTTAAGATGATGAAGAAGAAGTCTGGCTCATAAAACCAATCCCCGGCCATCCGTTTGGAAAGCTGAGCGACAATGTCGTTCGGATCTCCCAACCGAGAACGCGCCGATCGCATCAAGTCCAAACAACCTTACAACCCACGCCACACCATGTCACGACGCGCACAAATCGAAGCGATGCTCAAGGAAACGCCCGACGATACGTTTTTGCAGTATGCCTTGGCGATGGAGCTCAAGAGTGAAGGGCAACACGAGGCCAGTTTGAAACTGTTTGACAGCCTGATGGCGTCCGAGCCTCCCCATGTTCCGGCCTTCTTTATGGCCGGCCAACAGTTGGCAGGGCTCGACCGTATCGAGGAAGCACAGCAAATTCTCAAGGCAGGCATCCAACAGGCCGACCTGCAAGGCAACGCTCATGCATCGGGTGAGATGACCGAATTTCTGATGTCGCTTGAGTAAATAGGGCCGCTTCCCACCGGCCGTAGCGGGCAAGGGTAGGCGATGGCCGGTAGGAACCGGCCCTACGAAAAAAGCCCAGACGATTGACGTCTGGGCCTTACTTCTTTTTCAATTACTCACTGAACGATTCTCCAACAGTGCAGATCGCAAATTAGCGACGGCGGCGAGTTACAAAACCCAAACCGGCAAGGCCCAATAATGCCAATGAACTTGGTTCTGGAAC
>CAYOZV010000232.1:0-6705 GCA_964408465.1 uncultured Pirellulaceae bacterium | reverse complement strand
GCAACCGACGGTTGGCTTCGACTAATACATCTTGCACGACATCGCTGACGTCGACGCGCTTTTGAATCTTCTGATCCAGTCGCATTCGAACCAATTGCCGCAGAGAATTACGATGGCGATCCATCAGAGCATTGATCGCGTCATCGTCGCCCACTTTTGCTTGGGCGAGTAGTTCAACAGTTTGGTCTTTTTCTGGCCACATGAAAACATTATCACTCAAAACGTTGGTGACGACCATATCCAAACCGCAAGGAAATCATGTGACAAAAAAACCTCTTCGCCGTGATGACGAAGAGGTCTTTTTACTTTTATCGTTGGACCCGCCCAGCGATTGACGCTGTTTGCGGGCTGTGGCAGAAAGCTAAAAAGCTTTCAGAACTAAGCGCTTTTGACGGTTGTGATAATTTCGGCGGCAACCTTGTATGGATCCGCGTTGGATGCAGGGCGGCGATCTTCCAACCAGCCCTTCCATCCACTTGTTACCGTTCCAACTGGAATACGAATCGAAGCACCACGATCAGAAACGCCGTAGCTGAACTGGTCGATGCTTTGCGTTTCGTGATCTCCGGTCAAGCGCTGATCGTTGAAAGCACCGTAAACGGCAATGTGCTCTTTGACACGCGGCTCGAACGCCTGGCAAATTCGGTCGTAATCTTCCTTTTTGCCAGATTCGCGTAGGGTCGTATTGGAGAAATTCGCGTGCATGCCTGAACCGTTCCAGTCTGTCGCGCCCAGTGGTTTTGGATGGTATTCGATTGCCATTCCGTATTTTTCGCCGATACGCTCAAGCAGGTAACGAGCGATCCAAATCTGATCACCGGCTTCTTTGGCACCTTTGGAGAAGATTTGAAATTCCCATTGGCCAGCGGCAACTTCGCCGTTAATACCTTCGACGTTTAGACCTGCTTCGAGGCAAGTGTCTAGGTGCTCTTCGACCAATTCGCGGCCGTAAGCGTTTTTGGCTCCCACGGAGCAGTAGTAGGGTCCTTGCGGGGCAGGGTAACCGGCGGCAGGAAAGCCCGGCGGGAGGTTTGTTTCAGGATCCCACAAGAAATACTCTTGCTCAAAACCAAACCAGAAATCGTTGTCGTCATCTTCGATGGTAGCGAGACCATTGGAGGCGTGAGGCGTTCCATCGGCGTTGAGCACTTCGCACATGACGATGTAGGAGCTCAAGCGACCGGGATCGGGAACGATATAAACAGGTTTCAAAATGCAATCTGAGTCTCCGCCTTCGGCTTGCTCGGTCGAGCTACCGTCGAAGCACCAGTCGTCGCAGTCTTCTAGCTTACCGCTAAAATCCGCGACCACTTTTGTTTTGCCACGCAGAGACTGCGTGGGCTTGTAACCGTCCAACCAAATGTATTCTAGTTTTGATTTGCTCATCTGAGGCTATAACTCCAATGATATAGGTGTGATGCACAACCGTGTGCCAATTAAAAATCCGAGTCGCCCAACAAACTGTGAGCATTTCATCTGGTGGTCAGATGGTTTCCACTGTGCTTACGATTGGCCCGGGCTGATTCGGTAATCATCAGACGCACGCCTATGTAAGCCATTGAAACGTCGATGATACCAATGGGCGTCTCAAAATTACAGGGTCGCAGCCGCGGAAATGAGGCATCTTTTCGCAATCGAATCTGACTAAATCGGCTAACCGAAAATACCACCGCCCACGGTAAAATGCTTGGCAACCGTTACCAATTAATCCCAGCGGGAGATGATCCCCCTTAATCGCATTGCTGCGGGCGTGGCCTCTCCTTTGCGAGCCTCTCCGGCGAGCATTTGGGCTTCCATGCCCCGTTAAAAAGGCTCTCATTTCGGTCAGCATCAAAACTATTGTCTGTGCAAACCGATTACAATTTCAGGCGAGGGCGGTGGTTTAAGCGCGAGTTTAAATCCTCAACATTAGCCGCAGGGCTAACTCCGTTGGGCTAATAAAAGCACAGCCTTTCCGCTGACGAACGTTCGCAAACAGTCGTCGGTTAAAAAATTCCCGACCTAAAGAAACAGGTGCAAATTTGACTCCAAAAGAAGTCATCGCCTTCTGCCGCGAAAATGACGTAAAAGCCGTTGATCTTCGATTCATGGACTTCATCGGCCAGTGGGCCCACAAAACCATTCCGGTGAAGATGCTGACCGAAGCGACGTTCGAAGATGGCGTCGGTTTTGACGGCTCCAGTCTCCGAGGGTGGCAGCGGGTTGACGAAAGCGACATGTTATTGGTGCCGCACCCGGATACTTGTTTCCTGGACCCGTTCACCAAATTGCCGACGCTGAACATCATTTGCAATGTGATCGATCCGATCACGCATGAGGACTACAGTCGCGACCCGCGGTTCATCGCACGCAAGGCGGTCAACTACTTAAGCAGTACCGGCGTCGCGGATGTGGCTTATTTTGGTTCCGAAGCTGAATTTTTCATCTTCGACGATGTACGATTCGACCAAAACGAAAACAGCGCCTTCTACGAAGTCGATAGCGTCGAGGCTCAATGGAATCGTGGCCGCGCCGAATCGCCCAATCTTGGCTACAAGATCCGCTTCAAGCAAGGTTACCTCCCGTGCCCGCCGATGGATCAGTCGATGGACCTCCGGAACGAAATGATGCAGACGATGATCGACTGTGGCATGGAGGTCGAATGCCAACACCACGAAGTCGCCACCGCGGGGCAGTCGGAACTGAATTTAAGGTACGACGAACTGGTAACCATGGCCGACAAAATGATGATGTACAAATACATTGTCAAAAACGTCGCGTTCAAGCATCAGAAATCAGTTACCTTTATGCCCAAACCGATCTTTGGTGATTCGGGATCCGGAATGCACACGCACTTATCATTGTGGAAAGATGGAAAACCGCTCTTCGCGGGCGACGGATATTCGGGGCTCAGCGAGATGGCGATGTACGCCGTGGGAGGCATTTTGGCTCACGCGCCCGCCCTGCTGGCTTTCACCAACCCAACGACCAATAGTTACAAACGACTTTCGCCCGGTTTTGAAGCCCCCATCAATTTGGCTTACTCCCAACGCAATCGTTCGGCCGCGTGCCGTATCCCCGTCTATAGCAACGCGCCGTCTTCCAAGCGTATCGAGTTCCGTTGTCCTGACCCCAGCTGCAATCCGTATCTTGCATTTTCTGCGGTGCTGATGGCGGCGCTGGATGGGATCGAAAACAAAATGGACCCCGGCGATCCTTTGGACAAGGACATTTACGATTTGCCCCCAGAAGAGCTGAAGGACGTTCCTAAAACGCCTTCGTCGCTGGGGCGCGCGTTGGATGCTCTGCAGGCAAATCATGATTTCCTGATGCGTGGCGATGTGTTCACCAAAGATGTGATTCACAATTGGATCAATTATAAAAGGGAGAACGAAGTAATGGCCGTGGAGAGCCGTCCGCATCCTTACGAGTTTTGTTTGTATTACGACATGTAGGCTAACCCAATTCACAGGTTGCCGTGTTCCACGGTAGTGGATGAGGCCACAAGTCCTGCGGGGGTAAAGGAAGTGCAGGACTCGTGGCCTCGTCCACTACGGAAAAGTAAAAGTTTATGACCGAAGAAAAAACCAAACGCGTGCTGATCCTCTGCACGGGAAATTCCTGCCGCAGCCAAATGGCCGAAGTCATCTGGCGGACGCAATCCGGTGGCCGTTGGGACGCCGTCTCCGCGGGATCTCGACCCTCAGGATATGTTCATCCACTGGCGCTGAAAGCCCTCGAGGAAATCGACCTCCCCAGCGACGGCTTGACCAGCAAATCCTCTGATCCTTTTATTGATCAGCCTTTTGATTTGGTCGTTACCGTTTGTGGCAACGCTCAATCTGATTGCCCGGTTTGGCCTGGCGCTAACCAAATTCTCCATTGGCCGTTTGAAGATCCGGCCGACGCGACCGGAAGTGATGAAGAAAAAATGGAGTGCTTTCGAAAAGTACGTGATCAAATCAAATCACGTATCGGCGAATACCTTACATCAACTAAATAACTACCCAAGTCGGTCGCTCACCCATTGTCGCCTTTCGCTCCACGAAAGAGCACTCACGCGTCACGTCCTTTCGCCGAGCGAAAGGCGACAATGGGTGACACAAGGAAAACGATGTCCAAAAAATATAAACTCGATGATTCAACGGCCGCTGACTGTCTCAAGCTGATTGAGATGGCGCTGACCGAGGACACCGGCAGCGCGTCGCTGGAAACCGCCGTCGACTGCACGACCCAAAGCGTAATTCCCACCGCCGCGACCGCATCGGCGGCGTTCGTTAGTCGCCAACAAGGAATCGTCTGCGGCGTTGAGATCGCGAAATTGGCGATTTCGACTTTCGCGCCTGATTTGACGCTGGAGGTGGTCACTGACGATGGCCAAGGCATTGCGCCCGGCCAAAGGATCGCAATCATTCACGGCTCCGCCCATCAAATCCTGATGATGGAGCGCACCTGTTTGAACTTTATGTGTCGCTTGTCTGGCATCAGCACCCTGTCCCAGGCGTTTGCGAAAAAGGTCGAAGGCACCAAGGCTCAGATCTTGGACACACGCAAGACCACGCCCGGCTATCGTCGTCTGGAGAAGTACGCGGTGCAGTGCGGGGGCGGCACCAACCATCGCATGGGACTTTACGATGCGGTCATGATCAAAGACAACCACTTGGCGTTTTACAAAGCTTGGAATGAGGATTCCAAAGACGCCGTTGCCGAGGGCATCGAATTAGCGCGGAACTGGATCAAGGACAATCAAGCCCGTCTTCCCAACGGGCCGCAAACGGTGCTGCAGTTAGAGGTCGACACGCTGGAGCAATTCGAACGGGCGCTCGAGCACCGACCGGACATCGTTTTGTTGGACAACATGAGCAACGAACAACTTAAAAAGGCCGTCGACCGTCGCGACGAAGCCGCCCCCAAAATTCTTCTAGAGGCATCCGGAGGCGTGAACCTAAAAACGATCGCCGCCATCGCTCAGACTGGCGTCGACCGGATCAGCATCGGTGCTTTAACCCATTCGGCCACCAACTTCGACATCGGGCTGGATTGGACGATCGGTTCTTAGTCTCCCAAACGACCGCGTCACGAATTTTCGATCCATTTGAGCTTGCTAACTTGTTGAAAATCCAACATACGGAACGGTCAAGATTTAATTTTAGGGTCGGCTGTAGTGGGATTCGCCAGAATTCCTCAGCTCCGTCTTATAGAAAGGACTTCTGGCGAAGTCCACTACCCTAATCTTTAGTCCTGACAAAACACTACGTCGACGATGCGGAAAAGCATCACGCTTTCAGGAATCTCCAAAGCGTCTGTCTGGGATTTAAAGCCGAAAATCTTCGTGGTTTTGAGTGGTTTTGCTCGAATTAGGAAATCTTATCGCCAACCTTTGACTTTTCCTTTGACACCCAAGGATACTGACATAGGGTTGCAGTGACCTGTTCGTGCTGGGGAGCAACGCTCAGGTTTGACGGCAAGGTTTGGCTAGGAGCCAAAGGGGCCTTGCCGTCTTTTTTTGCGCCTGCGTTGGCATGATGCGATTTCGCATCGTCGTTGCCCAGATGCCTCACCGCCGCGTTGCGATAGCTCAACATGAAACGCCCGCCAAACACCCGTTGCTGAAGTATCACCCGCGTTTTTCGCGGGTTTTATGATTTCTTTGCTGTCGCCGAAGCCCTTGGCATCGCCAATGCAAATGTCCTGATCGTCAAACGAATCCCATCAGGAACAGCAACCATGGCGAACACAAAGCAAAAGATCGCAGACGACGGAAGAAAACTTCACTCCGACGTTAATGACTCAGTCGCACTCGAGCGCACCGACGACGCCGCCATCGACGATCCGGTTCGCATGTATCTGATGCAGATGGGCCGAATTCCATTGCTGACCCGTGACGAAGAAGTTGGCGCGGCAAAGAGCATCGACAAAGCGCGGTTCGAATTCCGCAACACGATGTTGGCCACCGATTTCATGCTCAAAGGTGCCTACGATTCACTGAAGAAAGTTTCCGAAAAGAAACTGCGTCTTGATCGCACCATTGAAGTCTCGGTTACCAACAAAGCCGAAAAAGAACGGATCATGCTTCGCCTGGTTCCCAACCTGAAAACGATCAAGCATCTTCTTGAAGCCAACAAGGCGGATTACCTGACAGCGATCTGCAAATCGGAAGAACCGGCCGCCCGCCGCGAAGCGTGGAAACGATTGACAATTCGCCGCAACAAATGCGTTCTCTTGGTCGAAGAACTCAACCTCCGCTACAACAAACTGCAACCGCTGTTCAACCAACTGGAACAGATCAACACGCGGATGAAACAACTGCACGAGCTATTGGCCAAGGCTCAGGATCCACAGTACGTAGGTTCTCCCTACGCCGAGATCAAGGCCGAACTGAACACGTTGATGTTGCAGACCTTCGAAAGCCCCAAGACGCTCGACCGTCGCATCCAAAAAACACAAAAACTGCACGAGGTGCAAGATGCTGCCAAACGAATCCTTTCGGCGGGTAACCTTCGACTGGTCGTCTCGATCGCCAAAAAATATCGCAACCGCGGACTCAGCTTTCTCGATTTGATCCAAGAAGGCAACACGGGGCTAATGCGAGCGGTTGACAAGTTCGAACACGAACGCGGCTATAAGTTTTCGACTTATGCAACGTGGTGGATTCGCCAAGCGATCACGCGAGCCATTGCCGACCAAAGTCGTACGATTCGAGTGCCAGTTCACATGATCGACACA
>CAYOZV010000231.1:0-6819 GCA_964408465.1 uncultured Pirellulaceae bacterium | reverse complement strand
GCCTGCAGATCACCCGGTAAAAACCCAAGGCTCTCCCCCGCTTCGACCGCCGGTCGCACCAGCACGATCTTTTGGACATCCTGATGCTTCAACGCCTCCACCGCCATCGCAACGGCCAAATAAGTCTTACCCGATCCCGCGGGGCCGACGGCGAACACCAAATCATTGTTGCGGATCGCATCCACGTAAACACCCTGGCCAGCAGTGCGGGGGCGGATTTCCTTGCCCGCCTGAAACGTTTCGATGGAGGCATGTTTTTTGGCCGGAGCCGAGCGACCGCTGACTCTGGCGATGGTTTCGTTGAACAGGTCGGGCGACAGGTTCCCGCGTCGACGCACGATTTCAGTCAACTGTTCGATGGCATCGGTGGCCTGAGAGACGGACGTTTCGTTTTCGCCAGAGATGCGGATCTTCCCATTGCGGTGCGTGATGTCGACGTTAAATTCATCACGCAGACGCCGCAGATGCTGGTCCTTTGCCCCGAACAGCGGGAGGATAATTTTCTGTTCGATGGCAGAAATAGTTGATTCAGTCATAAGTTGTCGCGATGGCATTTATACATCGCATCCAATGAACGAAATGAAAGGCTCAGACAACCACACTTGGTGGGCATCTCTGGCCGTTGTTGTATTATAGCTGTTAGTTAACCGACAGCGGATATTCGATGGGGTTCACGCGTAACACCAAAACGGGGCAGAACGATTGTAAGGCTTATTTTTATTGTCGATTCGATTATACGACGCTTTGATCAGCTTAATGAGCACCCAAATTCGTATGGGAGTAAAATCTGACGAGGCTTCGACAACGAAAATCTTTGTTCAGTTGGCTTGAAAAGGGAGCGATCTTTAGAACAATGCGGCCAAAGCATCCGCCCAACAGATGCCCGTAATGGACCAGGCCGCGTGGCCGGCCGATCCCTTGATCCTTAGAGATTGAGAACGCTAATACTTACCAACGTGTATCAACAACCCAACAAGAGATAACGGTCCCATGCCTCGCCGAGACAGGTGGGCTGGTCCGCTACTGCCGTAAATCGCTTTGAGATTGACCCATGAAACAGATAACCGTGCCATTTCTGGTGCTGCTGGCCAAAGCGCTCAGCGGTGCGACGGTGCGCTGGGTCGATTGTCAACCGGATATTTGCCAACGCGTTTACTTCGCCAACCACACCAGCCATCTTGATGCGTTGGTCTTGTGGGCGTCGTTGCCTAAACCCATTCGGGCGCTGACGCGTCCTGTTGCCGCGGCCGACTATTGGCGAGCCGGACCGGTCAGGCGATATATGGCTCGCGCGTTTAACGCCTTGTTGATTGACAGAAAAAAAATCAAAATCCGCAACAGCCCCATCGACATGATGCTCAGCGAGATCGGCGATACGCAGTCGCTGATTGTATTCCCCGAGGGTGGCCGCAATCACGCCGATCAAATGAAGCCGTTCAAAAGCGGGCTGTTTTATCTGGCGAAAAAGCGGCCGGATCTGGAGCTGGTTCCTGTTTATATCGATAATCTCAACCGCGTGATGCCAAAAGGTCAATTTTTGCCCGTTCCGTTGCTCAGCTGTATATCCATCGGGGCACCAATGTGGCTAGAATCTGGCGAAGGCAAAAACGACTTCCTCAAAAGAGCCGAAGCGGCCGTGTTGAAGATGAAAGAGAATTAATCTTTCCAAGGAGCAATCCCGTGGTGGTCGAGTCCACGAATCCAGCCGATTCCCCTCAACGTGAAAACCCCGTAACGCGACCAACAAAGAACCTTTATCAACAACCGAACAAGAGATGACGGTTCATTGGCCCGCAAAGACACGTCGTCATCTCTTGTGCTAAATTTCTAAACCGCCCAACTCCCAAACGACAAATTCTTGCCGAATTTCCTCGCCACAATCCAGACCGCCCCCGCCGCCCAACCACCGGTCGCGCAGCCTGCGCTGTTGGATTTTTGGACGACCGTGATGATGCTGGGTGTGCTGGTAGGATTGTCGATCCTGCTGGCGATCGGGCAGTTTCTTAAACGGCAACCGGAGTCCAATTTCGATCCCGCGATCATCCGTAACTTCAACAAACGCGTCATCACGTGGTTGACGATCTGCGTGCTGCTGGTGATGAGCCTGCTGTTTAACAAGATCGTGACCGTGGTGCTGTTTGCGCTGATTTCGTTATGGGCACTGCGTGAGTTCATCACGATGACGCCGACGCGTCGTGGCGATCATGGCACGTTGTTTTGGCTGATTTTTGGTTTTACGCCGTTTCAGTATTTCATGGTCGCAATGAATTACTACGATCTCTACACGATTGTGATTCCGGTTTACGCTTCCCTTTTCATTCCTGGCCGGATCGCCTTCACCGGCGACCATAAGCGTTTTTTGGAACGGTCGGCTAAGATCCAATTCGGGTTATTGATCTGCGTCTACGCACTCAGTCATACGCCGGCGTTGCTTTATCTGGATCTGGTCTACTGGGACAGCGCCGCGCAAGCGCACTTGCCTTGGGAGGGGAAAACTGCGGGTCTGTTGTTTTACTTTATCGTCGTGGTGCAGGTCAGCGACATGCTCCATTTCTTATGGGACCGCTTGGCCGGCAGGCACGTCATCGCGCCGGGAATCAATTCCACCAAGACGTGGGAGGGCGTCATCGGCGCGGCCTGTTGTACTGCGCTGTTTGGGATGCTGATTCAATTCGCGACTCCGTTTACGTGGTACGGAGCCGGTTTCATGGCGTTGGTGATCAGCGTCATGGCATCGTCGGGCAGCATGACGATGTCGGCGATCAAACGCGACCGAGGCGTGAAGGATTATGGCACCCTGGTCCAAGGTCACGCCGGTGTGCTGGATCGAATTGATTCGGTTTGTTTCGCAGCCCCGATCTTTTTTCACGCGACCCGATTTTTTCTCAACGCAAACTAACATCTTTTTCACCGTCGCCTTTCGCTTAGTGAAAGGCCGCTTCTTTCCAAGAGGCAAAGGCGGCAATCATTTATGGCCAATCTCAAACAGACAATGGACGCTTACGGTATCGAACTGCCGGAGGACCAACGGACCCAAGTCAAACATTATTGTCAGATCCTCTGGGAGCTGAACAAGCACGTTAATCTTACTCGGCACACCACCTACGACAAATTTGTTTCGCGCGATCTCTACGATGCGATCCAGCTGTCAAAACTGATCCCCGAAGGCAAAGAAGTTTTGGACGTCGGTTCCGGCGGCGGCGTGCCCGGCGTGCTGCTGGCGATCATCCGTCCAGATCTGCAAGTGACGCTGGCCGAATCGGTCGGCAAGAAAGCGTCCGCGCTGGGCCAGATGACCGAAGGCATCGAACTTGAGATCGAAGTCTATCAATGTCGCGCAGAGGATTTGCTGGTCGATTTTAGATTTGACTATACCACCGCGAGGGCCGTCGGGCCGCTGGTGAAACTGGGAACTTGGTTCGAGGACGTTTGGCTGTCGGTGGGGAAGCTGCTGGCGCTCAAAGGCCCAAACTGGCCCGAAGAAAAAAAAGTTGCCGACGAGGCCAAGGTGCTGGACAAAGTGTCCTTGGAAGTGGTGGCTGAATATCTGACGCCGGGTAGCGAGTGGACGTCGTATATTTTGCAACTACAAACCAAACGATAGTCAAGCGAAAAAAATTCTGGTTGTTAAATCCAAAAGTATTCTCCAGTTGGTATCTTCACAAGCCGAACAATAAGCTAAACTGAGAATACTGATTACTCCAGCAAACATAAACGGCTGAGGGACCAATTTTAGGGTAGACCGAGATCAATAGTGGCTTGTGCTTAGCACGTCCGATCTTCGTTTTTCTCCCAGCGACTCCCATCGCTGCCAATTCGCTGGAGCTAATCTTTTATTGCCGTTTCGCTCAGGCGAGGCGGTTTTTTTTATGCGCCAAGTTTAACGACAAGCCGGAAGGCGACCGCGCGTGAGCATCGCTCCCAAAACACTGACGCCTGCCGGCTAATCGTTAAACGAACCCAGCAATGCGAATGTGTTTATCCGCCAAGTTTAACGACAAGCCGGAAGGCGACCGCGCGCGAGGACCGCTCCCAAAACACCGACGCCCCCAGCTAATCGCTAAACGGACGCAGTAATGCGACTGCGCCCGAGCGAAAACAACACCTGCCGGCTAATCTCTGAAAGAATTCTCTCAACGAAAAGCCGACGACGCGGCCAGTAAAACATCTACCTGCGGCTTTGGCACCCAGGCCTTGGACCGTAACCGCGACCGCCGTAATTGTAATCCAGACCGTAGGCTGCTCTCGCCGGCACGCGGTATGTTTGCACGTTAGTGACGATCGGGCGTTGGCTCCCGTATCGGTAGGGGCTTGGCGGATAAATCACCGGTTGGGCAATTCCGACCGTACGCCGCGCGACAACCGGAGGTGCGATCACCACCGGGTTGAGCAACACGTCTAGGTCAGCTTGCATGTCGCAGATACATTCATCAATCGACTCCAGCAATCGTTTGACATGGGCGGTGTGCCCCTTCACGGACCCATGACACTGCGAAGCCAAAAGTTCGGTGTTGTCAAACAAGTTCTCCAAGTGACCAAAGGTCCGGTGCATCTGGGCAACCTCGGTGGCAAGGTGTTCCAAGTCGCAACCACTGTAGGCGATTTCACGGATATGTTCGGCCTGCTGCCGGATCTCGGCGGTGTCCGACACCAGCAGACGGTAGTTCGTCGTGCGGACGTAGTGTTCGGTTTCCCTGAGCAACGACCGAGTCTGGTTGCGAATTTTGACGGCCGCGCGATTGATGCGGTGGTACTCGTCGGCCGCAGCGGAATCGCCAGTAAATCCAAATGCGACAACGACCAGCCCAGTGAAAGCGGCCAGTAAACATGGCTTGGTTAGTTTTGAGATTTTACGATTCATTTCGATTCCTTCTCCAAAAGGACAGCATTGACGTCACAACTTTTTTCGTTGCGATGCTAGACGAACAACGCATCAGCGATGCCAATGGCCGCCCTTGGAGCTGATGTTCGCGTTCACGCCGGAGGAAAATTCGTTTATAAATGTGCGAATAAAAGGAAAAAGTAGTGACCTAAGGTGTCAAAAACTGACCGATAAATAAAAGAAAACGCTCCACTTGAACGAACACCGCGGGCAGACAAGTAGTTTCAATTTGATGGCGCGTGTGATCGAATTGAACTTCACTTACAATAATTGAGGAATCGACGGGTTCTATATTTCGCCTCTGCCATTGCACTTACCTTTGCTGTTTTGATGAAGCAAAGGAGACTTTAATAGAGCGGCCGGATTCGTGGCCTCATCCACTACAGCCCCCAATCAGAAAATAATTTTGGCCGACCACGTTTACATTCTCTGCCCGTTCGCCAACCAGAGCGCCTTGTACACCAGCTGGCTCGACCGTCTGCCGCTGCCGTACACCGTGGTCGAAGATTTCGTGATCAACTGGCAGCCGCCGGCCGATGCATCGATCGTCGTGACCCACATGCATTATCGCTGGGAAGACGTGTCAGTGCTGCGTCGGTTGCTGACGGATCATCCTCAGATTCCAGTATTGGTGTTGGCCGATGGAATTTTGGAATATCGCAACACGTGGCAGCATCCCGGATTGGCCGCCGGCAGCATGTTCCAGCCGTTGCTGGGCCACAAGATCGCCTGTATCGGTCGCGGCCAAGCGCGTGTGTTGGAAAGCTGGGGCAATGTTGGCAAATGCGAAGTCATCGGCCAGCCACGATTTGACGCCTTAGCCGCTCAGAATCCCCAACCGCCGACTAAGTCAGATAAATTTCGTTTGTTGATCGCGACAGCACAAACGCCAGCCTTCGATGACCGGCAGCGCGCGACGGTGCTCCAATCACTTCATGACTTACAGCGGTGGCTGGCAGAACACCCCACCGTCGACGGCAGAGCGGTGGAAACGACTTGGCGACTGACCGCGGGACTGGATGATCAGTTGGGATTTCCCCCGCGCGATCCGGTCGAGGGCGATCTCCCATCGATGCTGGAGGTCATGGACAACGTCGACGCGGTGATCACGACGCCTTCCACCGTGTTTTTGGAAAGCGTGCTCAAGGGCCGACCGACGGCGATTTTGGACTACCACAATGCACCGGCCTACATTCCGCCGGCGTGGACGATCAGCGCTCAATCGCACATCGCGACGGTGATACCTGAATTGGCAAATCCGCCGCGCCCCAAATTGTTGTTCCAAGACGCGGCGTTGCACGATAATTTGGAATGCCGCCGTCCAGCGGCGGAGCGGATGCTGGACTTAATTCTGACGATGATTCAGTGTGGAAAAACGGCAGCGGAGGACGGGCAGCCGATCGAATATCCTTACCGAATCATACACAGTCCGGAGAAGGGTTTCTTTCCCGTGCTGGAATCGTTCGATCTTGAACAGCTTTTCCCCAACGCACAAAGCTTTGAAAATTCCGATGTACGAGCGTTACAGGTCGAGCTCAACGCGGCGATCGAGCGGTTGGGGGAACTGCCGCAGCAACTGGCCGACCGGGACACCGAATTGGCCAAAACGATGGAGCTGCTGGACGAAAGCCGAACTCGACGGCAGAAAATATTCGCCGACTTCAAAGACCTGCAGGCTCGGTTTCGAAAGCTTAAGAAGCGGTTAGATTCGTAGTGGCGCATGCCACGAGCGGGCTTCGTTATCGTTATCGTTTAACGACCAGCCGGCAGGCGACCGCGTTTGGCCCCGCCTAAACACCGACGCCTGGTGACTACACATTCAACAGGATTGCGTTTTACCGTCATTTGCACAGGAGAACTGCAAAGTCGATTTTCGCGTGCCCCGGGAGGTTGAGGCTCCGCCTGAAACCTACGAAATTAAATAGGTCTCGGTCGGA
>CAYOZV010000230.1:4100-6825 GCA_964408465.1 uncultured Pirellulaceae bacterium | reverse complement strand
CTTCGCTATACGCGAAAGCACGTATTTTTCCGCATGGAAAAAAGTTGCGTTGGGCATCGGTCGGGGGTGTTATTCCATTCGTAGCACGGCCGCACGCTCGACGCTCGTTCCCAGGCTCTGCCTGGGAACGCACTAAACGGATGGCTCCCGCCATCCGAACACTCGCCAGGCAGGAGCCTGCAAGCAATGCGTTCCGAGGCGGGAGCCTCGGAACGAGGCGAGCGTACGCGAACAACGCTGAGACCCAAACCTCAACCAAGGACAAAACACCTCCTTTCCCTTTTCACCCACACCTGCATGAATCCACCTACCAACGATCCGCTGAACAACGCCGACTCCCCCGTCGAGCAATCTCCGATCGCTGGCGCTGATTCGGTTGAATTAATCGCTCAAGCTTCAACGCCTTCACCCTCGGCCTCAACCTCGGCCGATTCAAGTGGTTCCCAGCCGAATGGTTTCGTCCCGATTGACCCGCGTTTTATTCCAGCCCAACGGCTGGCGTCTTTTCTGCAGCTGGTTGCAACCACCATCGGTGCGATGGTCGTCTACTTAGCCATGATGCTGGGAGATGCCGATCGGGAATTGCTGGTATTGGGGGCGGTCTGCCTACCGCTGATTTGCCTGTTGCTTCTTTGGAGTACGATCTTTTGGCCCCAAATCGAATACCGGCACATCCAGTGGAAGCTCAGTGACGTCGGACTTGAAATCCGAAGAGGCGTATTGTGGAAGAAAGAGACCGCTATCCCGTGGGCCCGCGCCCAGCATGCAGACGTATCCCAAGGCCCCATCCAGCGCCTATTTGAGATTGGCAGTTTAACGATCCACACCGCTGGTACGAAGAATTCGTCGGTAACCATCGACGGTCTAGCCCACCATCAGGCCGTCCAACTGCGCGACGAAATCATTCGCCAGCGGAAGGAACAGGATGTCGTCTGATCCAACCAACACAAACCAAGAACATCCTGCTCCGCCAGCTGCCCCCAATCAGCCGCCGCATCCCTTCGCCGCCGCCTCGTCGACGTCTAACGCGGCCTCTGTTGTGACAGCGCCGGATGAAGACAAGTACCTGCATCCAATCTCTTTGGTATTTTCGTTGATCGGGCAGGTCAAATCGAATTTACTCCCCGCCTTCTTTGGCGTTTTTGGCGCGGCCAATGGAAATCTATTTTATATCTCTTTGGCGTTGCTCTTTTTGATCCCCTCGGTCGCCGTTTCTGTCATCCGATATTTCACAGTACGTTATCGAATCACCGGCGGCGAACTGGTCGTCAATGAAGGCCTGTTCTTTCGCCGGACTCGCACCGTTCCCGTAGAACGCATCCAAAACATTGATCTGGTGCAGGGCGTGCTTCATCGCATCTTCAAAGTCGCTCAAGTACGCGTCGAAACAGCCAGTGGCACAAAACCCGAAGCCGTGCTGAACGTGCTTTCCTTATCGCAGGTTCAGCTGCTCCGGCGTAGTGTGTTTGAGCACAAGAAAGCGGCCCCGCACGACGTTGACGCCGCGTCTCCCAACCACGCTCCCCCTGAGACGGCCGCGTCAAACTTCAAAGCACAGCCCAACGATGCCCCAGCGTCGACGATTTTGAAGATCCCTCTTTCGTGGTTGGCCAAGGCCGGTTTCGCGAGCAACCGCGGTCTTATTATGGTCAGCGTCCTGCTGGGGCTTTACCTGCAGTTCGATCGGCGGCAGGGTCGCGATTTCGACTTCAGCTTTTTGTCCCAGTGGCTGCCCGACCTCAGCAATCCTTACGTGATGACCGCCGCGGTTATCGCGGCCGGCATTCTGGGGTTGGTGCTGTTGCGCGTTCTGGGAGTCGGCTGGTACATCCTACGATTCTTTGGTTATCGGTTACGGCTTTCCGGCGAGGACCTCAAGATTTCCTGCGGGTTGTTCACGAAAGTATCCGCTACGGTGCCACGAAAACGCATCCAGTTCATCAGCATTCACAGCAATTTTGTCTCCCGTCTGTTGGGCCTCTCTTCAATCCGAATCGAAACTGCCGGCGGCGCGAGCTCCGAAAACGAAAACGCCACGACCACTGTTTCTCGACGCTGGTTCATCCCCGTCATTCCCACGCGTGACGTCCCTGAAATGATTGGCACGCTCAGACCTGGGCTCCAATGGCAACCCGATCAATACGACTGGCAACCGCTATCCCATCAGGCCGGCCGCCGAATGGTTAGAATCGCCGTGCTCGTTTCTGTATTGCTGGCCCCGATCGGATATTATTTTTTCGAAATCTGGGGATGCAGCGTCACATTGATCGCGTTGCCGGTTCTGGTAGTGTACGCGCTGAAGAAAAGTCGCGCTGTGAAGTTTGCTCGCACGGGCTTTGGCGTTGTTTACCGAAGTGGAATTCTGACCCGCAAGATCAGCCTGACCTTCTTTGAAAAGATTCAAGCCACCGCAGTCGCCCAAACGCCTTGGGACCGCCGGTGGGCAATGGCGACTCTTTCTGTCGACACCGCCGCAGCAGGCCCCGCCGACCACGCGATCGAGATCAAATATCTGAACGCCGAAGTAGCTCGCGCCGAGCATCATGAAATCCTTCTGGCGGCGGCTCGGAGGTGATTGCCCCAATCGAGCAATTCCCACGTAGTGGATCTTGTTAAAGATCCCACGCTGCAGTTCGCTTGATCGTTGCGGAAATTTTAATCGCGTCGCAAGGAGGTTTAACAACCTCCACTACACGCCACTACTTCTTCAAGACACAGCCCGTCA
>CAYOZV010000230.1:0-4000 GCA_964408465.1 uncultured Pirellulaceae bacterium | reverse complement strand
GGATCTTGTTAAAGATCCCACGCTGCAGTTCGCTTGATCGTTGCGGAAATTTTAAACGCGTCGCAAGGAGGTTTAACAACCTCCACTACACGCCACTACTTCTTCAAGACGCAGCCGGTCACCCGCCAGCCACCCACTTCGTTCTCCGTCATCCATCCCATCGTACCGAGATACTTTGCGATGGAGGCTTCGTAGTCATCGGGTAACTTGCTGACGTCAACTTTGATTTCAGCAGGTTTCCCGCCTTCGCCTTCCTCGGTCAAGATTGCATTGGCGGCTTTACCCAACAGCGATTTTGAATTGGCCAGCTCGCCCTTCTTAATCATGTCATAGTTCAGCTCAAGCACCTTATCAATGCGTCCAAAACGCGTTGCGCGGACCTTCGGCAAATCCACGTACTTCGAGATCTCCTCCACCATCGCCGTAAAATCGGACTGACCTGATAACGATTGCCCATCGCCGCTGGTCAACAATTTTTTCAGGTAATCCTTGTCGTTGGAGATGAATAGGTGCCCCTTTGCGATTCCAATATATTTCTTTTCGAAAAGTGCGAAATCCTGGCCTTCGCCGTCGTCGCCACCGCCGAATTTGTCCTCGTCTTCCTCTTCTTCAAACGGCAAGCCGTCTCCAAAATCGAGATCGTCGTCGTCTTCGAATTCTTCATCGGTTCGATCATCAACGATGACGGGGACACCGCCCAACACTATCATCTTGCCACGAATCGCGCGGGCGATGCTGTCGATCATGTTCTTAATGTCCGCCTCGGACATTGTTTTGACCAGTTGAATGCCAACCGCCAACTTTTCACTTTCCAATCCCAGCGGTTTCTCTGTCTCTGAAATCACCGTGAACCGCTTATCCAATTGCCCAACAAGCTTGGGAATATCGACCCGAAAATCAGGTTCGTTTTTCACCGTGTTCAGCAAATCGTTGAACGCGCCCTCTTCTTTTAAGAACGAATCCACGATTGGACCTACGCCCGCGAGCGCTTTGCTGAAATCCCACTGAGCCGTAAAGGAACCCGAGATTGATTTCGGAACCCATTTGGGAGGCACCGTTTCCGAGCGATCAATCGGCGAGAAGTCCAAAATGCTCAGCATTCGCGCTTCGGCGGCGTCGCGTGTTTTGTCTTTGGGTGCGTGCACAAACAGACGAAAAAGCGCTTCCTTTTCATTGGTGGCAAACGTAGCAGCGCCGCCAACCGAGCGAATTGCTTTGAGTCCGTTGGCCGCCAGCACCGCCGTCCAATCGTCTTCCATTCTCTTCACCGGTTCGTTCTCGATCTCAATCGCTCGCGCCAACTTCACATAGCCAAACGGTTCAACGAACCAGCGGACGTCGGCGGCAACTTCTTGTTGACCTTCGACATTCAACGTGCAACGGGAAAGAGCGTATTTAAACGATTCTTGCGACGCGAGATTACCCGCCACGTTAGGATCAACCAACTTCATCACCCGACGTAACACTTGACGAAAAATTTCGTCGTTATCAGATACCAAAAACCACCCATCAACGATGGCCTGATAGGACACCTTCTTGCGTTTGACCCATTTTCGCTTCTCTGGATACTGCCACTTGGTGACTTTCACGCCGTTGATCTCAAGCATCTCTTTTTGTGCACCACGTTTTTGCACCTGTTGATCGACGCGATCGATCAGTTCGTTGATCGCCTCAAGATCTTTGGACCCATCGGCCATCAGCACGACTCCATGAGTACCCGCCATCGCTTGGCCACCGACCGCTTGCGGCAGCACACCGGCGATACTGATTTCACCGGTGTCGATGTCGTCAAAGTCTTCGAGTGAAAACTCGAATTTGACTCCTTTTTCGCTCATCCACTTCCGCATCTGCGTGCGAGCACTGTCGATAAATGGTTTTAGCGCGGGGTCTTTGGACAGCTGCCCCAACTGGCTCGCGTCCAGATGTTTGTTCAGCGTCTGCAGGTTGGGAATCGAGACCCACGCCCGAGTGGTCGCCGGCAGATAATACTCGCTGCTGAATCGAGCCCCGTCTTGCTGCGCGGTCGCTTCACCCGCGGCCAGATTTCCCAAGACACAAACGACAGAAACCAGTAATGCGATGGTTCGCAATCCCACAGAACTCTCCTTAAAACAAACGCCCGTCCGTACCCCCATTGGATACAATCGGCGCAAAATCTGACTCAAATGATGATGTTATTTCAACGGGGCGCAGAGCAATTAAGTTCGCATTAAAATCAGCGAAAATCCCACCCTAATCGCCCACTTATCTTATCGACCGAACCGCCGCCGCCAACAACCTGCGGTCGGCCAATCCAGAAAACTGAAACTTTACGTTTAACCAGCCAATATCGTAGCGGAGAGTCGACTTCATCGCAGCGAGCGCATTTCTTTTAATCCGTTTTTTTTAACAACGACCGGTAGCATCTGGAGAATCCTAGCCAATCCAACAGAATTGAGTATGCTTATCGGTCCTCAGCCCCAAGACGCTCGACAGACACTGTGGCTGAGCAGGCTAAACGGCAAACGCAGCAAGCACAAATTATCTAATCAGATCCGGCACAAAAGTATGATTCCCAACGTTTTGGCTCAGCGCTACGCTTCGCAACAAATCTCTGACATTTGGTCCGGGCAGGGTCGTATTCGCCTAGAGCGCGAATTCTGGATCTCCGTCATGAAGTCCCAGCAGGCACTCGGCCTAGACATTCCCGCCGCCGCGATTGCCGACTACGAATCGGTCATCGACAAAATCGACCTCGATTCGATCGACGCACGGGAAAAGATCACGCGTCACGATGTGAAAGCACGGATCGAAGAATTCAACGACTTGGCCGGGCACGAACACATCCACAAAGGCATGACCTCGCGCGACCTGACTGAAAATGTGGAACAACTTCAGGTCTTTCGCAGTCTCTTGATCATCCGCAACAAGACCGCCACAACACTGGTCCGTCTGTCACAGCTTTCAGAACGGTTCAAAGCGCTATTGATCACCGCTCGCACCCACAACGTCGCCGCTCAACCAACGACGCTGGGAAAACGCATCGCTATGTTTGGTGAGGAACTGCTCGGTGGTCTGCAAACACTGGACGCTTTGATTGAGCGTTATCCCGTACGCGGCCTCAAGGGTGCCGTGGGTACTCAGATGGACACCATTTCGCTCTTTGACGGCGATCCGCGAAAGGTGCTGGAACTCGAATCACGGATCGTTGAGTACCTCCAGATGCCGGCGACATGTGTCAACGTCGGCCAGGTTTACCCGCGCAGTTTAGACCTAAGCACGGTCGCGGCGTTGACGGAATTAGCATCCGGACCGTCTTCGTTTTGTAAGACGCTTCGTCTGATGGCGGGGCATGAAACGGCCAGCGAGGGATTTGCGCCTGGGCAAACGGGATCCAGTGCGATGCCACATAAAATGAACTCGCGATCGTGCGAGCGGGTCAATGGTTTCCACGTCATCCTCAAAGGCTATCTTGCGATGGCGGCAGGGCTCTCGGGCGATCAATGGAACGAAGGCGACGTTTCCTGCTCCGTAGTCCGACGTGTTATGCTGCCCGATGCGTTCTTTGCGATCGACGGAATGTATGAGACCTTTTTAACCATCCTCAATCAAATGGACGCTTATCCGTCGGTTATCGAAACAGAGAACGAACATTACCTGCCGTTTCTCATGACCACCACGATCATGATGGAAGCCGTCAAAGCAGGCGTCGGACGGGAAACGGCCCATAAAGCGATCAAAAAACACGCCGTCGCAACGGTGAATGATTTGCGGACAGGAAAAATTGATCGCAATGATCTGCTGGACCGCCTCAAAGACGATGCCGACATCCCGCTGAATAAGGAACAGTTGGCGCTGGTGTTAGCCGAAGGACGGAAAAATTCGGGCGCAGCGTTGGCTCAGATTTCTCACTTCCAATCCCAAGTCGAAGCATTGAAGTCGGGACTCGCGGAGGAGATAATCAACTACCAGCCCGGCGACATTCTGTAAGTGACTGCTTAGGCTGAGGTAACCCTAGGTT
>CAYOZV010000229.1:0-6869 GCA_964408465.1 uncultured Pirellulaceae bacterium | reverse complement strand
CCAAACGCGGTCGCCTGCCGGCTTGTCGTTTAACGAAAATGGCCTTCATTGAACGTCATTGCGGCTGAACGATCGCGAAACTCTTTCGTCATCCTAGGCCACGATTCCCGCCCCTCTATTGACCGCCAAGAACCTCTCTCTCCGCCCTCAAAAATCAATCGCCGATTTTCCCACCAACATCACCGGGAACAGTTTCGATTGCGGCGTCGGTTCAGATAGTCGTATCACGCCCGCGGTCCATCGCCGGTCTCGGGCAGTTTCGGTTTTGATGCTCATTAACCGATCTTTGGACGCATTCCATTGTGCTTCGTTGAGAATTCGGAATTCGGACTCTACGCCCGACGCGACGTTTTTGGATAACCTTAAGGCCACATGTCCCATTGTCATCCGTGGGTTCAGTTCAACCATCGGTTTGATTTTAAAACCGTCGTGTTCATTTCCGTTTGATCGGCAGACCAACGCGTCGACGCCAAAGTAGCCCACAAACTTTCGTTTTTGAAGTTCGACGCCCAGCCGTGGCTCTAGCCAACGCGCCACTGAGTGGATCTTGTCGGCGCGATCGGCCAACAGAAATCGTTTGAGCGCCGGTTCGCAGTCGCCAAAAACATTACCGAACTTCGTCCCGCTATAACGTCGACGGGGCGAAATCAGAGGACGCGTCCAACCCAAAAATGTAGGAGCGGCCCCTTCGTTTTCGATGCGCCACAGAAAAGAAAGGTCTGCAACGCGGTCCAGTTCCGGTTCAACGACGACGGTTTGTGGTTTGGAATCTCCGCGCTCACCAGAGAACAGTATCTCTAAGGAGTTGGCGTCTTTAGCGGACAGCGGTTTCCCGCAAACAATGCTCAATTGCCCTCTGCCTGAGGCGGAGAGGTCTTTCTTCACAATCGCCGACTGATAGCCACGTTGCCCAACCGCGTTGATCGCTTGGGCCGCTTGTTCCTTGTTGTGTACGACGTGGCTGTAGCAGTTCAAATCAGTGAACCATGGTGGTACGTCTTCCTGTTGCATCCAGTCTTTTAACTTTTGCGCTGAAAAAGACTTTCGAAATAGTTCGGTATGGCGGTCTTGCCACTTGGGCGGTGTCATTTGAACGGATTGCGAAATGGTATCCGCGATCTCGTGGCTGCGGGGTGTCCAAGCCCACGGACAGCACGCGCCCAGTTTGCGATCGCGCAGATCTGCGCGGCCTTTGAAGGTGAGGAACTGAGGCAGCTCCAATCCAGAATCGACAATCTGCTTTCGCCAGTTCTGCGTGGGCACAGTTTTGGTCAGGACGATGTCGTCTTCCTTGGCCATCGCAACCATGACCAACTCAAGGTCGCGATGCAATTGTTCGGTCAGGCTCTTGCTCTTGGCCGTTTGCTTCTCCGATCCTTGGCCGGCGAGTTCACTTTCGGCGGCTGGATCAAACCAGTAGACCGTTGGCGGCCGTCCGCGTGACTGCCGATAGACCTCGATCGCATCAATAAAGTCATCCGTCAGTCCGGCTTGCGAACGTCCCGTGCGGTTGAAGTTGGCCCGCGGTCCACGACCGCGCTGAGGCGACATTGGAAAATCGAGCGCCGATTGATAGGCGTCCCAATCGGATTGCTGAGGGTCTTTCCATTGTCTGAACCAATGCAGGCCATGCTGCACGTGGCCAATTTCGTCCGTGTAAATTTTGTGCAAAATTTTGGCGGTGTCGGTGTCGCCGATGCGATCAAACACCGAAGCAAAATGAAGACTGTAGTCAAGATTCGCTTGCTCGAACGTCAGGCTTAGCCGCGACACAAAATCCATCGGTGACTGCATCGGTTCGATTAAACGCCAAAACTGACCGCTGACGGGGTAGCTTCCAAACTCAACGCCACAATCGGCCATGCGATCAAGATACATTTGCGTGTGGGCTTGCTCTTCCTGCAGTGTTACCAGAATGCCCCGTCGAAACGCCGCAGGCGCGTCGGGAAATTTCAGCAGGACCAGCGCCATCAATTCCGTGGCCAGTAATTCGTGGTTGGCCAAAAAGTGCAACAGTTGCCCGCGCGATTTCTCGTTCTCCAGTTGATCATCGCTTGGTGGTTGGCTGCCGCCCTGCCCTCTGCTCATCTCTAAACCGTAGGGCCGGCCAGGCGTAATGCTGGCGATTGCTTTGGCTGACAATCGTTTTGAATCGCGATTGGAATCGCCCGTCAATCGACCCGGGCGCTGAAGTTTTTCTTCCAACGTCGTTCCAAAGACAATCTGTTCGGCAAATTCTGTAATGTTCACTTGCGGTACAGCCTCAGCGTTTGACCCTCTTGAGAATAATCACACTCGGTGCCAGCCAGAATCGCCTCCAGCAACACATCCACCGTCGCGTCTTTTACGGTGACGACGACAACCTCTTCCAGCACGCTCTGACAATCATCGGCAACTTGAACTTCCAGCGCTAACTGCTGTGCCACCGCATTGAGTATCAACCCGCGTCTGTTTTTTACGCTCAGTTGAAATCTCTTTTCGTCTAGGGACCGTGGTTTTGGCGTGAAGGATCCAATCGCGACATTCCTTGCCGCTTCGAGTCCTTGGACGGGACCAGTGATCTTGATCGTGCGTTTTGTTTTGGTGACTTTACACGATGTCGATGCCGCCCTCATGCGCTGAAGTAATTTTTTGTCAGCGTCGTAACCCGTCATTCGCAATGATGCCCTCAAGGTCTCAGGCGGCCCGACGATAGAGACGGTCTTTTTTGAATCGTTTTGCTTAAACCAGAGATCGAACTGCGAAAGCAACAACGTCAGCCGCATGTCCAATCGCATCGGCGGCACGTTCAGTTCGCCCATCAAATCATGCTGAATTTTATCCAGGCCCACAATCTCAAAATTGTTTTCCATTGTGAGTCTTCTTAAAACCTCCTGCGGTGTCGCAAGCCGCCTCCACGACATCTCTGCGCTACGACCCCACACTGTTTTTTCACTCTGCCGCCCGCCGGTGAGAATAGAATTAATTCCCAGCAAGCGCTGAGCGTTTTCGGCGGGGCCAAAGTAGTAGCAGTCACCAAAGCGACAGAATTGAGTACCGGACGCTTGAGCGATACGCAACATGAATTGTTCAATGGAGACATTCTTGACGGTGAGGTCCAGACGCTGATTGGGATCGACGCGTCTATCAAGCACGATGGCCAGCTGCTGGCTGCGAGCGAACTGCATGAGGTGACTGCGAAGCGCTGCGTGTTGCCACGAAACTGAAATCGGGCTCTTTGAAAATTCGTCAAACGCCCTGCCCGTTCTCCATCGAACACCCTTCAGGGTGGTGTCTTCAGCCGCACCGTGCGTCGCAGATGATAGCAAAACGAACCAACCCACGCTGATGGCGTACATCAGCCATCCCAAGGCTTGCAGCCACCGCACCGGCTGGAGAAGCAACGGCAATTTGGAAATGATCGAGCCGGCTGCGTGTCTATTTGAATTGCCTGACATGTCAGCCATTGATAATCAGTGATTGAAAATAGGGCGTCAAAGGTATAGCGACTGTAACGACCGGAAAATTAGGAACCTGGGATTGGCGACTCAAACGTCAATTGGTCGGTGGATCAATCCCAGCAAGGTTACCCATTCATCATATTCGTTACCGTTTGAATGAGAAACCAACGTCCTGTCAAAAACTTTGCCCAAGTTGTTTGCCAATTGAAAGATCATCGTTGAGCGATGTTGGCATCGCAATTAGACTCGACCTCCGTTGATTCACAAAACGCATTAACAAGCTTTTGGGGGGATCATCTCGAGCCTGTTATTCCAGTCTCAAATCACCAAACATCCAACAAACGCAGCCCTAGAAAGGAGATCGGTTTTTATGTCAGAAGATTTCAGCCGATTTCCTTTGGTCGATTGCCTCTATCATCGTTACTTAACCGATGAGAATTCCGCGGCTTTCATCCAAGGGGTGTCACAAGTTTACAGTTTGGGTTCGCTGGAACGATTGGCTCGTTTCGGCCAGCCGTTGACTCGCCGCGCCGCGGTTTTGGCGATCGGTTTTTTGGGTGATTTCAACGTGAACGAAACGATGGGCCGTGCTTTGGTCGATAGCGATCGCGGCGTTCGAATGTTGGCCGATCATGGGATTCGGCAGGTTTGGATGCGGCAGGGATCGGCGGCGGAGCAGAGCTCGGTGAAGCGTTTGCACTGGCTTTCGACGCGCCATGAGATGGATCAACTGATTGTGGAAGCCACGTTGCTGATTGAATCCAATCCGATGTTGGCCGAGGCCTGGAATCAGCGAGCGATCGGTTTTTCCGCCGAAGGTGATTTGGAAGCCGCGATTGAGGATTGTAAAGAGACGCTCAATTGCAATCGCTTCCATTTTCCAGCCGCGATCGGCTTGGCCCATTGTTGTCTTCAAATCAATGATTCGACCGCGGCCTTGGAGAGCTTCCGTTTGGCGCTGGATATCAATCCTGATCTCGAAGGCGTTCGCCGCCACATCCGTCATCTTGAAAAAACCGCCAACGAAGATTGAACGTCCGACTGGGTTAGCCCAAGTTGCGGTTCTTCTGATTGCCTATCTAAATTTGATGCATCATTAACGATGTCCGGTTAGACCGGAGTGTCGGCGATGTTCAATCGAAGCTCCTTAAGTAGCCGAGACGGCGACTGTACTTTCGATTGTAAAGCCGCTGACCCCAGCTGCTTAAACCGATCCTTTCACTATCTGAGTAATGGTTTTGCTCGCTGGCACTCCAAGATTAATCGCGTTAAGATCATTCTCTCTCGATTGAAAATGTTGGTTCGACTAACAGGTGCCCCCAGATGCAACCTCTCATCCACTCAACGACGAACGTGCGTCTGACGATTTTCGTCATCCTCCTCAGCGTTTCTGTTCTCACATCGCCATCAAATTCCCAAGAGCCTGATATGCCGAAGCTTGGCCAGAAACTGACTAACGCGCAAGTCGAAAAATTTGCTCGGCTGACGATCGAGAACATCCACAAGCAGTATCCCAATAAGACGGGCGATGTGTTGGCCGGTGCTGAGGCCGTGAGATCGCCCAAAGAACTTCATCCTGCGTTTTACGGTTGCTTCGATTGGCACAGCAGCGTGCATGGACATTGGATGTTGGTGAAGTTGCTCAAAGAATATCCCGAACATCCAATCGCAAACGAGATCCGAGAAAACGTTGCGCGGAATATCACCGCGCAGAAACTGGCGGCGGAACTTGAGTATTTTTCAGCCGACGAACATAAGCAATTTGAACGAACGTACGGGTGGGCTTGGTATTTGAAACTGGTGGCGGAACTGGATCAGTGGGACGACGACCAAGGACGTAAGTGGCGTGAACACTTGCGACCGCTGGAAGAATTATTAGTGCAGCGCACGATTGATTACTTGCCGGTACTTTCGTGGCCGATTCGAACGGGCGTGCATGCGGATACGGGGTTTGGATTGGCATGGATCTTGGACTACGCACGCGTCGTGAAGAATCAAGAGCTTGAAAACGCGATCGTAGCAAGGGCGAAGGATTTCTTCTTCAAGGACACCGACTATCCGACGCGCTACGAACCGTCGGGGCAAGATTTCTTTTCGTCCTGTCTCAATGAAGCCGATTTGATGCGTCGAGTGCTCGGCGCGAAGGAATTTTCTGAGTGGTTTGATGAATACTTGCCGACACTCAAATCCGGCGACGGAGGAAACCTGCTAGAGCCCGTCACCGTCAGCGACGTCACCGACGGTTACATCGTTCACTTGGCCGGATTGAATCTGTCACGTGCTTGGTGTCTCGAAGGCATCGCGTCCGCCCTGCCCCAAGAAGATGCGAGAATCAAATTGCTCCGCCGCAGCGCTCAAGCCCACGCTGACAAAGGTTTTGGCTACGTCTTCAGCGGTAGTTACGCGGGAGAACATTGGCTGGCCACATTCGCGGTTTACCTACTGTCCCGATCGGGACTCCGGTAGTTTGGGCTCTCAGCCCCAACGGAATTTGGCGCTTTTGAGTATCTCGTTTTCTTGGGTGGGCTGAGAGCCCACCCTACGGGCTTGGTTCCGTTTCGCGGACCGTAGTTTGGGCTCTCAGCCCCAACAAAAATCCCACAAAAACAACAAATCACCTCTCTAAAACGATACAATTCAAAGCATGTCCGGTGAGCATCTAAACCTTGACACTCCCCCCAATTTTCGAGGTCTTGATCTAGACCTTCCGGTCACCTTCTACACCCAACGTCTTCCTCATTGGCGTCAATCCGGCGCCACCTATTTCGTGACGTTTCGATTAAAAGATTCCCTTCCAAAGGAGAAACTCGATCTGATCAAATCGATGCGTAGGCTGTGGGAGGCAAAGAATCCGCCTCCACGAAATCAAGCCGCGTGGCAGGAGTACGCCAAGACTGTATCCGCGTCAGTCGAACAGTGGCTGGATCAAGGGTCGGGAGCTTGTCACTTTAAAAAGAGGGCTTTCGCCGACGAACTTGCTCGTTCGATTCTTCACTTTCAAGATCAAAGATATTTCGTAAGTTGCTATATCGTCATGCCAAATCATTGCCATTTGGTGATTCGTCCTGTTGGCGACTTTAAATTGGAAGATGTCACTGGGGCGATGAAGGGCGTCTCGGCGCGGTTTGTGAACGAGGCAAATGGGAGGACAGGATCCTTATGGCAGCGGGAATCATTCGATCGGATCATTCGTGACGAAGAGCACTTGTATCGCGTCGTGCAATACATCGGGAACAATCCGCTAAAGGCCCGTTTGCCGAAAGATAAGTGGTTTCGCTGGGTGCACCCAGATTGGGAGAAAGCGGGTTGGGGCTTCCGTGATGTTTGATCGACTCACGTTCCCGTAGTTTGGGCTCTTAGCCCCAACAAAACTTTGCGCTGTTGGATATCTCGTTTTTTGGGTGGGCTGAGAGCCCACCCTACGGGCTT
>CAYOZV010000228.1:0-6880 GCA_964408465.1 uncultured Pirellulaceae bacterium | reverse complement strand
CCCAATACCGTTCAATGAAGGCCATTTTCGTTTAACGACAAGCCGGCAGGCGACCTCGTTTGGCCCCGCCTAAACACCGACGCCTGCCGGCTAATCGTTAAAATGACGACATGACTGTGAACCAAATAAATCAGTCAATTGAACGGTATTGCGATTGGCCATTTGTGGATCGCGATGAATGTTTGGTCCAAAGCGGCGCGGACTCCGTCCACGTGGGTGACACCTTTGGGAAATCACAACAGAGATAATCTATCAGTAATAATGAATGGGCCCCTCGTCAAAAAGTCGAAGAGCCCAAACGTAGCGTTTCAGCAGGGAACTTACTTAGTTCACAGCAGCAGTTGCATCGGGTGCCTCAACGACACCGCCTGTCTTGGCAACAAATTTATCTTTGAGGATCTCGCGAATTTTCAGGAAGTGCGACTCGACCTCTTTTTGTGCCTCATTACCAAGCCCCCCACCGTAGGAAGTCACAAAGGCTTGGACTTGGTAGGTCGAATTATCGAACAGGCTGGCGCGGACGCGGTTGGACATGCGGTTTCCGATTCCCGAGAACAAGTGAATCATACGATTCCACTGGGCCGGCGGGTTAACCGGTTCGCCGACGGAATTGAACATGGCGAAAGTCAAAAATCCGCGTTCGCCAGTTTCTCGTTTGAATTCTGCGACGACATAAGGCCACTTTGCGGTGGCGGTTGAATCAACGCCGGGCGCCGACGCATCGCGTCGCACACGGCCGACCAATTCCCAGCCGGAATTCTTGTAGCAGGTCGTCAGTTCGTGCCAGCCGGGAAACGGTTGGTCGATCGATACGATTGCCGCAAACTGAGAGCCTTGATAGCGCCACAGATCAGAGCGCCGGCCGAGGTCGCTCCCGCGTTCGCGGATGTCGATGGAGTGGCCGCCTTTGATGGCGGTCCATTGGTCAATGGTTTCGGGTAGGTCGTTTTCTTCAAAGGAACGGGTAACGTCGGAATCAAAGAACCGAATGTAGTCCGGTGCGGTGGTGAAGCTGTAGGCAACGTCGAAAGAGCTCCAGAGTCCCGCCAATGCCAGGATCCCGCACAGCGCCCAGATCGCGACCTTGCCGCCGTTGGTGATTGGTTTTCTGACCTTCTTCCGTTTCTTTTTTGTTTCTTCTGGTTCACCGGAGATCAGGCCATTCCAAGCCTTGGTGACCAATTTTCCGAAGGGGCCAGATTTTCCCACCTCCGGATCAACGGGGCCAAACAAAAAGGTCATGAATTGATCGGTGCTCAGCAGCAACAGCACGCCGACGGCCAGCGTTGCCCATCCTAAAAGGGCGTGCGGGAAACCGTGGGCCACATCGACATCGAATTGATCCAGAACAGGGATCAGAAAAATGCGGATCGTGTTCATGAACAGCGCCCAAAAAACGGCCGATGCGATTAACAAAGCGCTGCGGAAAAACGGACGTCGATAAATCACAATGAACAGTACGGCGATAAACATCAACGTGAAGAAGCTCTGCACGCCACTACAGGCCGCTTCGATGCCGTAGGGTTCGTGCCCGGGGACTTGAATCACGGTGCCGTCCATGAAATGCCCCAAACCGTAAAGGTCCAACAGCCGGCTGGTGCAGACGGCGCTGATGCGCTGTAGCCAAGTGATCAGCTGAATGTCGTAACCCGATGGCAGTGTAAGATAAACAAACATTGGCAGCGCCGCGGGCCATAGGCTTTTCAGCGTTTCTTTGTCAACGGTGCGGGCCAGTAGGCTGGCGATCAGCAGCATGACGCTGCCGGCGGCGGCCGATGGCCACGCGAACAGGACGCAAACGATGGCGAACACAACACCCAGTGCCAGCAGCAGATCGCTGAGGATGCTGCGGTGGAATGGCATTTTGGCTTCCTTGGGCCAGCGGAAGTAGGCGATGACAATCGTGGCCAAAAATGCAAAGGGCGCCGTCTGGTAATGCGGTTTTTCAATCGATAGATTGCGAAAGTACAGCAGCAACATCGGTACCTGTGCCAGGATCGCGATCGCGTAGGGTATCGCAATCAATTTCCAATTGCTGATGTACTTGTCCGAACGGCTGGACGTACTAAGTTCAGGGTTAGCAGTGGACATAATCTTTTCACCCAAGCCATCTCTGGCTTTGCTGTTGTCTTAGAAAGGGAAGGTTTTAGTGGTCTATTAATTCTAACAGATCGGCTTTGGACAGCGAAGTCTTTGAATGGATTTGCGGGACTAAGATTTTCCGGTCGCGTAAACTTCGAACCCAATTTTGCTTAGTTTTTCTCGGTCCATCAAGTTTCGGCCGTCAAACAGGAAGGCTGGTTTTTTCATCGAACGATAAACGGTATCGAAATCGACGTCTTTGAATTCATCCCATTCGGTCAAAACGGCGATCGCGTGAGCACCTGAGGCGGCCGCTTCGGCGCTGCTGGCCACTTCTACATTATCATCGATCAACTGGCGATGCTTCTCAGAAAGGGCGCCGAATTCGCTGCTGAGGAGATAAATTAGCTCCTGTTTGATCTTGTCCAGGCCGACCTTGGGATCGTAAATCGTCAGCCGAGCGCGTTCCTCGAGCAAATCGCGGCAGACATAAATGGCGGCCGATTCGCGGGTGTCGTTGGTGTCTTTTTTAAACGCGAAACCCCAAATGGCGATCTTTTTATCGGACACGGTGTTGAACATCGTTTTCACGACCGCGGTTGAGAATCGACGTTTTTGGTAATCGTTCATCAAAACGACCTGTTCCCAATAGGCGGCCACTTCGGGCAATCCAAAATGTTCGCAGAGGTACACCAAATTGAGAATGTCCTTTTGAAAACAGCTTCCGCCAAAACCGACCGATGATTTGAGGAACTTGGGGCCGATTCTGGAATCGGTGCCGATGGCTTTGGCGACTTCGTCTACGTCGGCGCCGGTCGCTTCGCAGAGGGCACTGATGGCGTTGATGGAGGAAACACGTTGAGCCAGAAATGCGTTGGCGGCCAGCTTCGAAAGTTCGCTGCTCCACAGATTGGTGCGGATGATGCTTTCGGGGCGCATCCAGCGACCGTAAACCTGGGCCAAACGTTCGATTGCCTCTGGAGATTCGCCACCGATGAGCACGCGATCGGGATCCAGCAGATCCTCCACGGCGGTTCCTTCGGCCAAAAATTCGGGATTGGACAGCACGTCGAACGAAGCGTTCTCGTTGGACGCCGAACCCAAAATGCGTTTCACCGCTTCGGCCGTTCGTACCGGCAGCGTAGATTTTTCGATGACGATCTTATGACCATCGGAGTGCAGCGCGATTTCCCGCGCACATTTTTCGACAAACTCCAAATTTGCCGCGCGTCCGGCGCCGATGCCAAACGTCTTGGTCGGTGTGTTGACGGAGATGAAAATCATGTCCGAGGATTTGATTTTCCCCGCGACATCGGTGGTGAAAAACAGGTTCCGCCCGCGAGCCTCTTTGACGACCTCGTCCAGCCCGGGTTCGTAAATGGGCAGGGAATCACTGTTCCACGCCGCGATCCGAGACTCATTGATATCAACGACGTTGACTTCGATGTCGGGACACTGTTTGGCGATCATGGCCATCGTGGGACCGCCCACGTAACCGGCCCCAATGCAGCAAATTTTTAACGACGTCTCTGACATTTTGGCTCTGCTGAAGAAATGAGGTATGGGATCACGTTGTGATGAAATCTAGAAAGGGATTTTCAAGTCTTGGAGAGCATGATGGGAGCGGGGCGTGGGGAATTGAAAGCGGGGAGCGGGGAGGCGGACGGGCTAATTTAGGGAACTGCGTGTTGCTTCGTTGCGCGCCAGTTCTAAATCATGTTCGACCATCAAGATGGCCAGTTCCTTGCAGCTGGTGGTCGGTTCCCAACCCAAAACGCGTTTGGCTTTGGAGTAGTCGCCCAGCAACAAATTTACTTCTGTGGGGCGGAAGTAACGAGGGTCAATCTCGACATACTTGTTCCAGTCAAGATCGAGATGCTCGAAGGTATAGTCTAAAAACTGGCGGATCGTCTGAGTCTCGCCGGTGGCTAAAACGTAATCGTCGGGCGTGTCGTGATTGAGCATTCTCCACATGCCTTCGACGTAGTCCTTGGCGTATCCCCAATCGCGTTTGGCGTCTAGGTTGCCAAGGAACAGTTTTTCCTGGAGGCCCAATTTGATGCGTGTGGCGGCGCGGGTGATCTTGCGTGTCACGAATGTTTCGCCGCGGCGCGGAGATTCGTGGTTGAACAGAATGCCGTTGCACGCAAACAGATCGTAGGCCTGGCGGTAGTTTACCGTTTGGTGATAGGCGTAAACCTTGGCACAAGCGTAAGGCGATTGCGGTTGGAAAGGCGTCGTTTCGGTTTGGGGTGTTTCGATAACATCGCCAAACATCTCAGAGGAGGAAGCTTGGTAGACCCGCGTTGCGTGGTGCTTGTTCAATTGACGTGCGGCCTCAAGCACGTTCAGGGCGCCAATTCCGGTCGTTTGCACGGTGTAGGCGGGAGCGTCAAACGAGACTCGTACATGGCTTTGGGCGCCCAAGTTGTAGATTTCATCAGGCGCAACGTCCAGCACCAAATTCGTCAGGTTCTGGCCGTCTGTCAGATCGCCATAATGTAAAAACAAAGAGGCTTTGGGGTCGTGCGGATCTTGGTAGATTTGATCGATGCGGGCGGTGTTGAACGTGCTGCTACGGCGAACGATACCATGGACTTCGTAGTCCTTTTCCAGCAGCAGTTCCGCCAAATAGGATCCGTCTTGGCCAGTGATGCCGGTGATGAGTGCTTTCTTTTTCATTTTTAATGATCTCTTGATGAGGGGGTTCTTTTGGGATTGGCCGTATCTTCTAGGATTGGCCCCATGGTGGTTCGAAATTGAGGCCGGGTTGCCGTCGGCGGCAGACCTGTGTTTGAAGACGTAGTTTAACGTCGGCGGTCGGGATCATACACAGTCGACTTTCCAATCCGCATCAGGAAATTGCGTGAAAAGAGGGGAAATGCCGGATTTGCCGATTGAGGGGGCTGGGCAGTTCGTTTTCGACCTCAGCGGGGGCCTTGCCAGCACTGGTGCGTCGATCGAGCGTCGGTTGGGGGCGGCGGTTTGGCCGATTCTGTGGGGCATATCCGCCGTTTTCAGATGGAGTTCCGCATCTTGGTCATCGTAATCTGATTTCCAGCGGCATTATGAGCCACTTGATCCATGAACGACCGAATCAGCAGCAACCCACGTCCGGAGACCCGATCCAGATTTTCGCTCAGCCGCGGATCGGGCACCGACGCGGGGTCGAAGCCGGCCCCGTCGTCGGAGATTTGAATGCAAATATGTTCGTCGGAGAATTCGGCCTCGACGTGCACCTTGCGACAACGAAACTTTCCCAATTGCTTCCGCTGGGCGATGGTTTGATGGTAGGCGCTGTCGGTGTCGCCTTCTCTCAATTTTGAACTGACTTCTAGGTTTCCGTGGTGCATGGCATTGGTCAGGGCTTCTTCGATCGCCATGCCAATTTGCAATCGATCGCTGTGGCTCCACTGTGGCAGCCCGCTCTGCAGATTTTCGATCGTGGGACCAATTAAGGAAGACTCGTTGTCCAGCACGAAGGCCTGGTGATCGGGCACCGCACAAAAACTTTGGCTGTGCGTGTATCGCATCCGCTGGGCGACCTCGAGGACCTGTTTGATGGTCGTCACCAGATCGGTTGCTAAAGAACTCTTGGGGGAGAAACTGGTCGCCCCGGCGCGGAGGGCAGACATGGCAATTTCCACGTTGTCGCTGCCGGTGATCAACAGGATCGGTAACGCGGGGTCAATTTTTTTTACTTCAGCAATCAGCTCCAGCCCGTCGATGCCCGGCATCTGCAGATCGGTGACCAGAATCGTCGGACGCGGCGTGGGCTGGTTTGTTGAGGCCGCGACGTCGCCTGCAACACCTCGCCGCACTCTGTCAATCGCCTCCTGGGCCGAAGCGACGACATCGACGTGCCACGGCTGCGGGGCCTGGTTTTTCAGGATCCCGCGCACCAGTGCTCGGTCAACGGGATTGTCATCGGCGATTAATATATTTGTCACGGTTAGTGGATCGCAAAGGTACAAAGGCGATGACGTTGGTGGAAAACGGGTGTCAACGCGAAGCCCGGCAAATTTATTTTGGCCGCTGCAAAGCGTGTCGGGAGGAAAATCATTATAACAATTTGCAGACCGTCAGCAAAAATTTGGTATCAATATTCAGGAGAACGGCAAAGTCAAAATTTTCGTGCGATGTGCCATTGGGGAGGTCGAGGCTCCGACCGAGACCTATTTAATTTCGTAGGTTTCGGGCGGAGCCTCAACCTCCCGGCTCACGCTTTGCCGTTCTCCTGTATCAATATTCCAAGTTCAAAGTTTCCAATTTTTCGAGTCCCCAAAATGCCAGATCGTCACAGTGCCCGACACCGTATCCGACTGAGGGGGCCTTGGTGGGGGGAGACTTGTCTGCCCCAAGGTGCCTCTGGCCAAGGAAGATTTAAAACAACGGTCCCGTTCGGTTGGCATGACCAAATTCCCGACGAATTTATCGGGACAGTTAGGTTGTCGCGTAAATTTAATTGTTCCGCCGGGATGGCCCAAGCCCAAGAGGTTTGGTTGACGATCTCCGCGCTAACGGTTGCCGCCGAAGTGCGGCTCAATGGGGAAACCATCGGCCAATTCGAGGCTCGATCGGATATCCAGGTCGCCGTGTCATCCGGCTTGACGCCGTTCAACCAGTTGCAGATTTTGCTTTCGGTTGATGGTTCAACGGAGGAAGTTTTGCTGGGCGATGTGGCGGTTGAAATGGTGCCGTGAATGGTGTGGCGCGCTTACGATTGCGAGAATCGAGCGACATTGTCGCTCAACTTTCCAAGTTGATAGCGTTTCGCTGGGCGGACTATCACCTCGTT
>CAYOZV010000227.1:5164-6897 GCA_964408465.1 uncultured Pirellulaceae bacterium | reverse complement strand
ACCTTCGGCTGATTAAAAATGCTGCCTTTTGTAAAGATACCGCCACCGCCAAACCCGCGGAAGGGACCTGGGTTTATGGCATGAACTACGTTGCTACGAAACGTCGAACCTTGCACCCTCAGATCAATCGTGGAGATTGCCAATCCACCGCCTGCCGAGCCTGCGACATTGCTCTCGAACAAGGTATCGCGTACGACTACCTCTAAACCATCGGGATTGCTGTCTGCGCCAGATGCGAATAATCCTCCGCCGCTCGGATTAAAACTGCCACTATCTACTCGGTTCTTTGTAAATTCTGATCCTGAGATTGCTACGTTAGACTGATAGGCATAAACACCTCCGCCGCTGCTTGATGCCCGGTTACCCGAAAGAGCGGTGTTAATCAAACGCAGGCTTCCATTTCTGGAGTAGACGCCTCCACCGAATCCAAAAGTTTTGTTGGAAGAGAAGAACGAATCGGAAATCGTCAGGTCACTGGAACTGTAGACTCCACCACCTCCACGACCGCCTCCCGCCATCACGTTGCCTTCGAATCGCGTACCGGAGTTGATGATCGCTTTTGTGATGCCGGAGAAAGCAACTGCCCCTCCGCTTCTAGCGCTGCGGTTGTTTCGAAACAGCGAGGAACTGAGGACTGCCAAGCTGCCTGTTTGAGAGTAAATTGCACCGCCACCTAAAAGTGAATTAACTCCTCCGGTCGCTTGATTAGCCGTAAAATCGGACCCTTTGACGAAGAGGCGATTGCGATTGCTGTCAATCGCTCCGCCAATTCTTGCAAAATTACTATAAAAATTCGAATCGACCACGTTCAACTGAGCCGCCGCCGCCGAAATTGCTCCGCCGAAGTCAGCGCGATTGTTCGTGAAGTTCGAGGCAAATACATTTACGTTTCCTCCTTCAACCAGCGCGATCGCTCCGCCGCGTCCTTTAAAAACCCCATTTTCAAAAGGATTGATCGACCGGTTGTTGGTGAACGTGGATCGACCGATTCGCAGGTCGCTGCCGTTACTGAAGATTGCGCCTCCTGAACCACCTACTGGTCCTGGGAGTGGCCTGTTTACATTGTCTTCAAATTCCGATTGCGAGATTAAAACATCGCTTTCAAAAACCTCAATCGCGCCTCCGGTCGCGGCTCGATTTTGACCAAACGTAGATTTAGAAACCGTAAGACTGCCGCCTGATGAGAAGATCGCGCCCCCTGAACCAAATTCGGTGGTTGTTTGCTCAGCTACAGACGCGCGATTACTCACAAAGTCGGATTGTGTGATGCGCAAGACACTATTCGCGCTGAAAATCGCTCCGCCACTCAACACAGCGTTCGAATTTCTAAACTCTGAATTTAAGATCACAACATCGCCATCGGTCACCGCAACTGTCCCGCCTGGCGATTCTGCGCTTCCATTGAGAAACGTTAGACCCTCTAGCGAGACTGTTTCACCAGTGTTGATTGAAAAAATCCTCGAGTCTTGCTGAGCATCTAAGGTGATGTTGCTGCCGGCTGAGATTCTTACGTCGTCCGAAATCAAGAATTCACCAGCGGTAAGCTGAATCGTTTGGCCGGTTAATGCTGGGGCAAACTCAATCGCGTCGCCTGTGGCATCACCCGCAATCGCATCGCCAAACGCAGCATTGGTATTAGCGGCGGTGATCGCTTCACGGAGGCTGACCAACCCATCGCTGAGGTCAATTACGTCCGATGCGGTGTTGACGGTGAAGGTTGCTAAAAGGTTTCG
>CAYOZV010000227.1:2943-5064 GCA_964408465.1 uncultured Pirellulaceae bacterium | reverse complement strand
GTGATGATTGGTATCTCCAGCTTTTCCGCTTTGGCACTCTTGGAACCCGAACCCGGTCCAGCGACCAAGTAACTGGTCTTCTTTGAAACGCTGCCAGTGCATCTGCCACCGCGCGATTCGACTTCGGCCTCCCAGTGCTTTTTGCCTTCGGGGAACCCGCCGCTGAAACAGAACGTCTTGCCGTCCAAGGTTCCACCGGATTCAGGAACCGTCGGTTCAACGAACTGCAATAGATCATCAATGCCATCGGCGTTTTCATCTAAGTATTCGCGGATCGCGGCGGCTGTGATCTCTCCGACGTCATCAACAGATTCCAACTCCTCTTGCGATGCCGATCGGATTTTTTCGAAAGAACCAAAGTGATCGGAGAGCGCTTTGCCGGCCGCTTTGCCTGCTGCTCCAATTCCAAACGAAGCGAACAGTTGCCACAATGGAATCTCAATCTTGGCTTTCATCGACGCCTCGATCGCCTCGGCCAGTTGCTCGTTGGATTGTTTGTCAGGCGCGGAAATCATTCTTATTGCCGCCACCGCCAGCGAAGACTGACGCACGGTCAATCCGGTCTCCATTCCATCTTCAACCGTCAACCGGTAGAAGTCCGCCGGTGTGGAAACCTTGCCCCCTTCAACCAACTGAGTCACTCGGCTTTCGCCCAGCCCCAGCACGCCGAAGGTGGTTAGGTAATGACAAAGGCCGCTGATGTTCTGCGCCGAACAGCTGGGATTGGGGCACACCAGTTGAAGCATGTCGTCGGTCGCGCCATCCTTCAGCTCTGTTTCAGTCCCGCACGCTTCGCACTTTTTTGGAAATTCAAGTTCGCCCTGCCCTGCGATCACGCCGGTAACCTTCGGGATGATCTTGCCGGCCTTGCGAACTGCGATCGTCGAACCGATCGTAATTTCGTTGCGCTGAATGAAACCGGCGTTGTGCAATGTCGCGCGTGAAACGTTCGTGCCCGCTAGGCGTACTGGATCAAAAATTGCTACGCCGACAATTTTTCCCGTTCGACCTGTTTGCCACTCGATTTCGCGGATGACAGGATGAGCCTCTTCTTCGCGAAACTTCCAAGCGATTTTGCCCTTGGGGTTTCCGGTCCGCGGATCGCCATGGCGGCCAAGTTGTTCTTGGTCTTCGAGGTTGTTGACGCCGATCACAATGCCGTCGACTTCGAAGTCAAGTCCCTCAATTGCGGACTCTAGCTCCGCCAGTCGCTCAAACCGAAACGGTTCAGTTTCAATGTAGGGCACACCTAATTTCTTCCGGCAGTATTGAGCGCGTTGGATTTCAGTTTTATAAGGCGGGTCAGCCAACGCCTCGATGGTATAAGCGACGAAACTGAGCCGCATTGTTTTCGTCTTCTCAGGGTTTTTGAATTGGCGGATTCCACCGGCGGCGTGGTTGCGCGGGTTAGCACGTAATTTTTCGCCTTCGGATTCCAGATGCGTTTGCACCTTTTCAAAATCGGAAAGTTTGCAAATCAATTCGCCTCGCAGCGAACATGTCACCGGCTGTTTCAATTCCTGCGGAATGCCGTCAACAAACGCACATTGCTCCGTCACATCTTCGCCGTTGATGCCGTCGCGCGGACGCAGTCCCGCGCCCTTGAGTTTTCCATCAACGTAATACAGCCCAATCGCGACACCATCCAATTTGTACGCCAGGTAAAACTCATCATCGGCGAACGAAATCGGTTCGCCTTTATAAGTTTTGCCTTTGATCGTTAGCGCGTTGGTCGGGTTCTCGCTCGCGCGACTGGTCAGCCACTTGAACAGCTGTTGTTCTTGAACCTCAACATCTTCGTGGCTGGCTTTCTCGATCGACGTCATCGGCGGATCGTGAACGACTTTTGCGTTGGTGCTGACGACCTTGGACGCGGTGGCGGTCGCGAACAGTTTGCTCTTAGGCTTCAGTTCTTTCAGTCGCCTCCGCAGACGGTCATATTCACCATCGGTAACAGGAACTTCGGTGTCGGGGTGGATGCAGTCTTCGCCACGCTCGTACTGGGTGTCCAGATGAGCGATCACGCGTTCGAGCTCTTTTGCTTCTGGGTTGGGCTTTGGCGTTTTTGCCATCGGAGGTTCTCTGGCTCTTGTGGTTGGTCGTTGAATTTTTGGATTAGGT
>CAYOZV010000227.1:0-2928 GCA_964408465.1 uncultured Pirellulaceae bacterium | reverse complement strand
GACCTACACTCACCACCTTAGCTTAAACAAATCCCCTTGATACGGCCATTGATCGGCATCATCAACCAACCGGCCTCTAACTGGATTCTGCCGGACGTAATTCCATTTTCCTTCGTGCGACCTTTCGCAGCGCATGCGAAGATCCCGATGATTCGCTTGCCAGCGATGGGTAGGATTGGCGTGCAATTTCGAGAATTTAGATTTGCAATACTTCATCCAATTATCAAGAGGGATATCCGAATCGGTCGCCCAAGCAAATAAATGCACATGGTCTGGCATTACAACGTATCGCCCAACCAGCCACGCCTGGGCTTCGCTCCAGACTTCCAGCAATTGATTGTGGACCAAATCATTATCCAGCCATTTACCGCGATGCTTAGTACAAAAAGTAACGAACACGACAGTCGGTTGGTCCTTGACGGGGAAAACTCCACTAGCCGGCCGCTTGGTTGAGTGTTCGTACATGGAGAATACTTTAGCAGGTTTAGGTCTCGGGCGGAGCCTCGACCTCCCGGCGCCTCGACTTCCCGAAGGCTGAGTCTCCCTTTCCCCCATCCCTAACTGAAAAAGCCCGCCGAAACAAAACTGCTTCAGCGGGCTCTAAATTTTTAAATGGTGAGGAGGAGTACGTCGCCAAGACAAGTCCTGATGACGCACCCTCCAACCACCATTGACCACATCGTTCGCTTCGCCGAAGGAGGACCATCTCTCGGCAAACCGTGATTTAACTGGCGACCTTAGCCGCCGATGGAGTAGGCCTTGAGACCGTGTTCGCCAAGATCCAAACCTTCCAGTTCTTCTTCGGGGCTGACTCGAAGTCCAAGAGTGAATTTCAAGATCAGTCCAACAATCAGGCAGAACAGAACTGTAAATACACCGACCGTTGCGATGCCGATCAGCTGGGCTTTCACCTGCTCCATACCGGCACTTGTTCCGAACAATCCAACGGCCAATGTGCCCCAGATTCCACAAACCAAGTGGACGCTGATCGCACCGACGGGATCGTCGATTTTAATAATTGAGTCAATGATGATCACAGCGAAGTAAACCAACAAACCTGCGATAGCACCGATGATGATCGCTTCGATCGGGTTCATCAGGTCCGCACCGGCGGTGATGCCAACCAAACCGGCCAACACACCGTTGAGCGACATTGACAGGTCGGGCTTGCGACCGTGGATCGTTGAGATTAAAGCAGCGGACAAACCACCGGCTGCTGCAGCCATTGACGTGGTGACAAGAACCAAGGAAACAAGTCCCGGGTCAGCACTCAAAACCGAGCCGCCGTTGAATCCGAACCAGCCGAACCACAGAAGGAAAACACCAATCGCTGCCAATGGCATGCTACTCGGAGCCAACGCTTTGGGCTTGCCGTCAACGTATTTACCGTGACGAGCACCCAGTAGTCCGGCCATCACTAAAGCTCCCCATCCGCCCACGGAGTGGACCAGCGTGGAGCCGGCGAAGTCATAGAAGCCGAGTTGGTCCAGAAAACCACCTCCCCACTTCCATGATCCAGTGATCGGGTAACTGATGGTGACAAACAAAATACAGAAGATCAAAAACGTCCCAAGCTTCACGCGTCCAGCAACAGCACCGGACACAATCGTGCAGCAAGTCGCCGCAAACATGGCTTGGAAGAAAAAGTCGGTGAACAGCGTGTAGTCTGCGTAGTCAGCGGTCGTGCTGGCGTTGAACGCTTCGATCTGTTCGGCGGTTGCATCGTCGCCTAATGAAGCGATCTCAGGACCGTTGGTTAGAAAACCAAATCCGCCGTAGCCGTCATCTTTAAGTTTAAAGTAACCAACATCGGGGGCAGAACCGTCTTCGGGTTCGTAATCGAAACCTGGGTACATCATGTTAAATCCAATGACGCCGTAAGAAATCAATCCAATACAAACGATCATGGTGTTCTTGAACAAGATGTTGACCGTGTTCTTCGAACGGGTCAAACCACTTTCAAGTGTGGCGAAGCCCAAGTGCATAATGAAGACCAGCATCCCGGCCAGCATGATCCACAGGTTGTTAACGACAAACATGGCGTCGTATTCGTTGGCAGTCGCTGAACCGGCATCCGCCGCGGCGGCTTCAGTCGCAGCAGCGTCATCCGCGACAGCTTCGGTCGCGGTTGCGACCGCCTCTGCTGCGTCTTGGAACGCATAGGAGGTGTCAGGGAGCAGTGCCAGAGCGGCAATTGCGAGTAGTGTCAAAAATAGGTAGGTTTTTTTTCGATTCACGGTTTCCTCTCGGGGTGTTCAATGGTGGTGAAATAGTTATTACTCGATATCCGTGATAGCACTGTCTGTGCCAAATTTGCCGCAAAATGCAAAGATTCGGGGTTAAGGAGAGGTGGGGGGGCGATCGAGCCGGCAAATTGCGTGCAAAAAAAAATGGACTTTCTTTAAAAAAATGCTACGGGAATCCTCAGCCTCGTGACTTGCAGCAATTTTAAGCAGCCCGTTTTGGCCGAAAATCGGCCTCTGGCCCCCTCAAAAATGCACTCAAGGTGAACAAGGCAGACGTTATGGTTCAATTCGGGATCTTATTCGCTCGAATTGCCCCAAGTGTCAACCTGCTTAGGGATTAGGCATTATTGCTCCCCGAAAACGGACTGTCTCATTCCTCATCCAGCTCGGAAAAGGCAGAGAATGCTTCGTTTTGCACGATTGTTATTCGTGCGGCAAGGTGATGTATTACTTACCGTTAGACCGATGTGCTCGTGGACAGAGATAGTCACGCTCAAGACGCGCGGAGTGGATTCAGATGTACAAGTTCGCATCTGCTACGCGAGCTAATGGTCCCATTTATGGATTTGATGGGGCCTTGGTACCACAAGACGTTCTGGCCGATGGTCTGGGGCGACTTGAATGTCAAATTGCAATACTGGACGCACCTCACAGCGACCTTCTCAGGATCATTTATGATAGA
>CAYOZV010000226.1:0-6913 GCA_964408465.1 uncultured Pirellulaceae bacterium | reverse complement strand
GGCCAAGCCCTCGAACTTGACGCTGCGGACGATGAAGATCGAATCCTTGAGCGCGTCACGACTCCTGCAACAGAAGTAGGCCCAAACCGGCGATCGGCATGGAACGGCATTTTTGTTTGGGCGGTCGCCGCGGCCTGTCTGTTGGCGCTGGCGCTGTTCATCCGTCAGAGTCAGAGTCTCAAACCCGTCGACGCGCTAGTTAAAGACGAAATCAGCCTTCCGGTGGGTCCATCGGCGGATTTGGTAGAAGACATCATGCCCAACGATGAATTGATGAAAAAATTCCTGGGGTCCACACCCGAAGATTTACTGACATTGTCATGGACGCCTGTCGACAACAAGAACGTCACGGGAGAAGTTTTCTGGAGCGATCAGCAGCAAACCGGGTTCATGACGCTCCAAGGACTGGAGGTCAATGACCCGCAACAAAAACAGTATCAAGTCTGGATCTACGACACCGATACCAAAGAACGGCGACCGGTCAACGGCGGCGTATTCGACATGCCCAAATCGGGTCGCTACGTGGTGCCGATCGCACCATTGAGCCCAGTCAAAAAGGCCGTTCAATTCTCAATCACGACCGAACAACCCGGCGGCGTTGACGTTTCGCAGCGGAATAACATACCGACGGTTGCCTCACAACCGTTCTAAGCGTTTGCCTTTGGCGCAGAGGCTGTGATTTTATTAGCCGTTTTGCCGTTCTATCAAATTACTGCTTAACAGCATCGAAAAACCGTTTGCTGGCCCCTTTGCTTGTTTGCTTGCACACTACAAAATCCTCTATTGACGGTCCTTGGTGAACTCTCTATCTATGAAAGTCCTAGCGCGAAACTCACCTCAACCACCCCGTTACCATGAGCGACCAACCTTCTATCTCAGACGCTGAATGGCGCGTCATGCACGAAGTCTGGCAATCTGAACCTGTCACTTCCAGCGAGATCATTTCGCAATTAGCCTCCACCACTCAGTGGACTGCTGGCACCATCAAGACCCTCCTCCATCGGCTGGTACAAAAAGGCATTCTCGATTTTCAACGCAAAGGCAATCGATACTTGTATCGGTCAAACTTCACCGAAGCCCAATGCATCGATCAGGTCAGCGACCAACTGCTTCACACAGTGTTCCAAGGACGCCCCATCCCGATGCTGACTTACATGGTTCAATCGGCTCGACTCAGCGGCAAAGAAGTCGACACACTGAGAAATATGCTGGAAGACCTGCGGGAACAGTTGCCGCAAGTCAACCATCAATAAACGTTGATGCGATGGTCCCGCTTCTAGACCGTTGCGCTCTTATTGCATGGACTCTCCATTGCCTTGAGTAATAACGCGCTGACAACAAATCCCTAACAGCGCGGTGGATCTTTTAAGAAAATCCAATATCTGGGGGTAAATTTCGCCTCTCTATTCATTTATTGACGCTCGCGGCACTATTTAAGGATAGAATAAAGAGCAGAAAGCTGTTTTAAAGACAGCTTGTCTGCCCTTCTTCCGTCTTACTGCTTTCCACTTTTGCCAAACCGTGTCTTCATCGGCACGTGGGGGATTCTATGCCTATTATTTTGGTCGTTGACGATTCGGAGATTGACCGCAAACTTGTCGAAGGATTACTCAAGCCACAGATCGACTGGATCGTTCAGTTTGCCAGCGACGGTGACGAAGCGCTGACCATGATCGCCGAAATTTTTCCTGATGTGGTGGTCACGGATCTGCAGATGCCCAACATGGACGGCATCCGTCTGTGCCAAGAAGCCAAGAAAGCCTCGCCGCACGTGCCGATCATTTTGATGACTGGAAAAGGCAGCGAAGACCTTGCCGCGGAGGCGCTGAGTGCCGGTGCTGCCAGCTACGTCCCCAAGAGTGCGCTGGCAACGTCGCTGTTGGACACCGTCGAGCAGGTGCTTTTAATGGCCAGCCGAAGTACTTCACTGGACCGGTTGATGAAATCTAATGCGCTCGCGCGTTACCGTTTCGATCTTGAAAACGATCCTACGTTGATCGCGCCGATGACTGACTTTGTCAAAATGACAATGGAGAGCGTGGAACTGGGTGATCAGACCGCCCAACGCCATTGTGCGTTGGCGATGGAAGAGGCGCTGATCAACGCGATGTTCCACGGTAACTTAGAGCTCGACGCGGTCGAGGTTCAATCCGCCCGCAAAGCGATGCACGAAGGAAGGACGACGCCAGAAGTCAGCCAACGAAGCCAGCTCGATCCTTACTCTGATCGCAAGGTCCACATCGATATTGAGTTCAAAGCCAAAGCCGTGACGATGCTGATCCGAGACCAAGGACGAGGCTTCGATGCCGTCGGTGGGTTAGCGACCGCAAACCAAATCAGCCAGCTTTCAGACGAAGGCGGTCGCGGTTTAACGTTGATTCGCAAGTTCATGGACGAAGTCCAATTCAACGGCGACGGTAACGAAATCAAGCTGCAACTAAAACTTAGCTCCTGCCCTGTCCCCGCACCTAAGATGCGCACCGAGCGGATGATTCGCCAGACCAGATAGCGATTGTTGAGATCCAATACAAACATCTAAGCGCAATATCGTTCAATCGTTCAATGAACTGATTTGTTTGGCTCAAAGCCATGTAATCCGTTTAACGATTCGCCCTCAGGCGTCGGTGTATAGGCGGGGCCAAGCCCGGTCGCCTGCCGGCTTGTCGTTAAACAAACATCACTCAATTAGCGCGCTTTTGGCTCACTTCCCACGCTGATCTCAGAATGAAGTTTGTGCGGAGATCTTCTTGAAGTCCCAGGTAGAACCTTTAAAACCAGCGCGCTCCGAGCCACATTCATCGCCATCTCTTCATTTCCGACCTTGAATTCATCACCAATGCTTATAAATTAAGCAGGTCGAAGGTGATCAGTTCTGTTTGACTCTGGTCACATGTTGTTCTGGCAGCTCTTCATCAGATCCAAAGCCAAAGTGCCACGTTAAATGGCACAGACCTTCATAAAACCACCGAGTTACCATGAAATCTCCTTTTGAGGCCGTCGATGGTTCGCCGCTGCCGGATCTGATCGGGAACTCGCCGGCGATGATCGAGGCCTATCGCATGACTCGACTGGCCGCCAAAAGCCAAGCCTCGGTGCTGCTTTTAGGTGAAACCGGCACCGGCAAAGAACTCTTCGCCAGCGCCCTGCATAATCTCAGCGATCGCGCCAGCGGTCCCTTTGTGCGTGTCAATTGCGGCGCGTTGACCGAGAGCCTGTTGGCCAGCGAATTATTCGGGCACGTGAAAGGTTCGTTCACCGATGCGGTCAAAGATCGAACAGGACGTTTCGAAGCAGCTCACGGCGGAACCATTTTTTTAGACGAAATCAATTCCACCTCTTCGACGCTCCAGGTCAAATTGCTGCGTGTGCTGCAAGAGCGCGAGTTCGAACGCGTTGGAGATTCAAAATCTGTTTCGGTGGACGTGCGCGTCATCGCGGCCAGCAACTGTGACTTGGCCAAATCAGTCGCCGAAGGTAACTTTCGCGAAGATTTACTTTGGCGATTGAACGTTCTGCCGATCAACCTGCCTCCACTACGTAAAAGGAACGGCGACGTCGAACGATTAGCGCAACATTTTTTAGACGCCTACAACCAGAAAAATAACGGCAATGTCCAAACCATCGCGCCCGCGGCGCTTGAAGCGATGAATAAATACAACTGGCCCGGCAACGTGCGTGAATTACAAAACTACATCGAACGCGCCGTCGTGCTGGCTCAGGGAAGCGAGCTGGAAACCTATTTGCTGCCGACCGCGATTACCGGCGATCGGGCGGACGCCCAAGCCGCGGTATTTCGTCCGACGGATGAGACTGCGCTGGTGCGCGAATTCGTTTATAATCGCGTTTCCAAAGCCGAAGAGTCTGCTGATGATTTATACAAACAGATCGTCGCACCGGTCGAACGCGAATTGTTAGAACAGGTCATGGAAAGCTGTAATCAAACGCAAACCAAAGCCGCTCAAATGTTGGGCATCAATCGCAACACGCTGCACAAAAAGCTTCAAGAATCCGGACTGGCCAAATCAAAAGCGGAAGCAAAATAGACGTAGGGCCGGTTCCCACCGGCCATCACTTACCTTGACTCAACGCGGCCGGTGGGAACCGGCCCTACAACACTATTGCTAAGTTTATCTCCCTTGGAATGGCTACAGAAAATCTCGATCACTTGCTTTGCGGCCAGCTATCTGGTTGTGTTAGGGATCGAACTATCTAGAGTTTTCTTCCATATGAACCTCCGCCAATATGTGCGGATCGGTTTGACTGCGGCCGGCCTGTTTGCCCACACCGTGTTTCTGGCTTACCACACACAACTCTCCTTCGACTCCCAAGGTATTTGGCTGGGTAGTTGGTTCGGCTGGTGTCTCTCGGGCGCATGGGTTCTAGCCGCGATGTACCTCTGGCTGTCGCTGCGTAAACCGAACTCTTTGATCGGTATGTTTCTGCTGCCGGTGATGTTGCTGTTGATTGCCTTTGGCAGCAGTTTTGCCAACGCAGCTCCCTTTTCCCCCGGACGCGCCAAAACGGTGTGGAACATGATCCACGGAACTTCTTTACTGTTGGGAACGGTAGTCGTGGCGATGGGGTTCGTCTTTGGAATCATGTATCTGATTCAATCTCGTCGCCTCAAGCAAAAACGTAGCGGCAGCTTCCGACTGCCCTCTTTAGAGTGGCTCAACATGTGGGCCGAACGTACTTTGTTCGGATCGGCGGTTCTGCTGTGCGGAGGCTTTGCTTCGGGTATCGCGCTAAAAATGGTTCAACAATCTTCGGCGACCGATTCCATTGTCGGAGGTGGAACGATTCCTTGGTCGGATCCTGTCATTTGGACATCCGCCGTACTGTTTTTATGGCTGCTGGCGGCAACGATCATCAGCGTTTTCTACAAACCAGTTCGGCGGGGACGCAAGGTCGCTTACGTCGTCACGATCAGCTTCCTCTTTCTGCTGTTGGAGTTAGTCATCGTCTGGCAAGTGGGGCATGCGACTGAGCAACAGACGTCCCACTCTCCGCATGCACAATGGGTGACCGTAAAACAACTCAGCCGCAAGGCGCCTGCCGCGGGTGCGGGGCGTTGGAAGAATCCACTGGAAAAGGCAAAACGGACAAACCAGCAGTTGGCACCCTGCCGATCCATCAACGGAGGCATCTCATGAATCTCCAAGTCATCGGCTGCAGCCACCATCATTCCAGCGTTTCGGTCCGAGAAAAATTAGCGTTCACCGAAGATCAAGTCCGAGCGTTCTTGGACAAGTATCACCAATCGTTTCCCAAGTCCGAAGCCGTTTTGCTATCGACGTGCAATCGCACCGAATTTTACGCGGCCGGTAAAAACGCCGATGGAGTGCCCAGTTCACAACAGATGATTGAATTTTTAGCCGACAACCGTGGGCTGAAAACGGGCGAAATTTCCAACAGTCTTTTCGCCCACCAAGACCGCGCCGCGATCGCACATCTATTCAGTGTTGCCGCATCCCTGGACAGCATGGTCGTCGGCGAAGCTCAAATTCTCTCCCAAGTGAAACAGGCCTATCAATTGGCGGTCGACACTGGCCACCAGATACCGCTAACGCACCAAGTCTTTCAATCGGCAATGAAAGTCGCCAAACGCGTCGCCAACGAAACTGACATTCATACCACGCGCGTCAGCGTTCCCAGCGTCGCGATCAACGTGCTGACCAAACAGATCTTCGAACAACTCGCCGACAAGCGCATCTTAATTTTGGGTGCGGGGAAGATGGCCGAAGAAACACTCACCTACATCGCCGCAAATGGCGGAAAAGATATCGTCGTCACCAACCGTACCCGCAGCCGCGCCGAAGGTTTGGCCGAAAAGTTCAAAGGGCAGATCGCTGATTGGAACGATCTGGATAAACAGTTGATCGACGCCGATTTGATCGTCAGTACCACCGGCGCCACCGAACCGGTCGTGACGCATGAGCAATTCAAACCGGTGGCTGAAAAGCGACAGGAGAAAACGCTGCTGATCTTGGATTTAGCCATTCCGCGCGACTTCGATTCCAAGATCGGCGACTACGAAAGCGTCTACTTGTACACGCTGGATGATCTTCAAAAAGAGTGCCAAAAGAACCGCCAGACTCGGCAAAGCCAATGGCCCAAGGCTCAGAAAATCGTGGAACAGGAAACGGTCAGCTTCTTCCAAGACGTTCATCGCCGCAACAGCGGATCGACGATTGCGTTATTAAAAAAGCAGGCCAACGAAGTCAAAAACAGCGAACTCGAAAGGTTGCTGGGTCGATTGGATCGCTTGACGCCCGAACAAGAATCTGAGATCGAGCAGTCGTTTCATCGGTTGGTCAATAAACTACTCCACCCGCCGCTGAAGTCAATCAACGCTGACCAAAACAATGAAGCCGGCGGATTGCTGGACGCCATGAAGCGACTGTTCCAACTGGGTGATTGAGCTAATGCGGTTTTCCGGTTTTCATTAGTGCGCTCTTTCGCCGAGTGGCAAAGTGGCGGTGATTTCACCAAAGCGCGACGCGTCACGAGCTAAGCCGAAGGCGACGATGGATCAATCCCAGTCGTCATCGTCGTCCCAGTCCTCGTCATCGAGGTCATCATCGTCGTCGTCGACTTCTTCCCACTCATCGTCTTCTAAATCGTCTTCTTCGTCGTCGTCACCGTCGTCATCTTCTTCTTCGCTGTCTGTTTCGTACTCGTACTCTTGTTCATCGTCTTCATCTGAATCGACTTCATCTTCGTCGACGTACTCGTACTCTTCGTCTTCGTCTTCCTGTTCGTATCCTTCTTCGTCCTCATACTCATCTTCGCCATCTTCATCTTCGTACGATTGTTCATCGTCGTCGTCTACTTCTTCATCGTCTTCGTACTCATCCTCTTCTTCACCGTCTTCATACTCATCCTCCTCTTCACCCTCTTCGTACTCATCCTC
>CAYOZV010000225.1:2223-6972 GCA_964408465.1 uncultured Pirellulaceae bacterium | reverse complement strand
TTGATTTCGTAGGTTTCGGGCGGAGCCTCAACCTCCCGGCTCACGCGAAAATCGAATTTGCCATTCTCCTGTGCGTCCTCCTAATCGCCGTGCCCACCGGCCGCCGTCAAAATCAATAAAAGGGGTACAGAGCAAACACCACCCCATCAAATTGGCTGATAGGTAATGCTTATCCAGAAGGTTTACATTTCGCAATCCCGATGATTTACCAAATGCGCAGATGTTTAATTGCCTTTGCGTCACCTAAAAAAATCACGCGTTTCGACGCGGTAACCATATTCTGGAGACCATGATGATTCGATCCTTGATCGTTATCGTGTGCGCCTTCGTTTTCACAACGACAAGCATTCAATCCTCGGACGCGCAAGCGTGGGGAGATTATTCGCCGGACGCCCTATTGGGTGAAACGGCGCCATCCCAAATTACCCGGTGGATCAAATTAGCCGACCAAGGCATGGCCCAACGGATACTTTCGTCAGACGCCTATCACGACGACTTTCGTTTTCGAGCCGCCCCCGTAAAACCATCCCGCAATTGGACGTTGCCGATCGTTGACGTCCGACCGGCGAAAAACGTTTCCAGGCCATCCCCGCGCGCAGCAGAAGCCAACTCTCCGCCGCGCGTTGCTCAAACCGCCAGTGGCAAACCCAACCCTCCGGCGTTCAGCTGGGTTTGGCAATCGTCGTCTGATTTAGCCGTACGGCACAGCGCACTGGACGATCCGTTTGGACAACTATCATTGGACTTCATTCCAAGACCACTCCCATCGTCGTACAAGCCGCTGCACGCAAACCCATCGCAGGCGAACCAAGCACAAGCAAAACGCCTCGAACTTAAACTTGTGAAGGTAAACCCCGCCACTGAGAAACGGCTGGACGGTCAAGACATTTCCATCGTCGACGTGCGAAAAACAAAAGGTGTTTCAAACGCACTCGATTCGCAAACTCGATCGCTCGCAAACGACACGCGATACGTCACAAGAAAAAGCAGCACGCCGGTTGTCGATTGGGTGTGGCAATCTTCTTCCGATTTAGCCGTCCGGCACTGCGATCTGGACGACCCATTCGGAGCTCTGTCCTTGGACTTCATCCCGCGGCCGTTGCCCACCAAGGCAAACATCCTCAAGCTCGAACTGGTGAAGGTACAGTCGGTACAGCCAAAACGAAAACTGGCGACCGGACGAAAGGATTACTGGAGCTACTACGCGGACTGCGACCGATGGAATGTCGTTTTCGCAGTTCCCAACGCACAGCTGCCGCCAGCGGTCAATGACGCTCAGAAGGTTGTGGCAAATACTGATGAAGATCAAAAGAACGCCCAAATTGCATTGGCAATTCAAGACCTGGCCGACCAGATCGCCCACCGGTGGGAAAGTGCGATCTCCCTGTACCGGACCATCTCAACGCGTTTGCTTACCAGTCGCCAGTAAGTCCAATAAACGCTGAAAGAACATTTTCTTCTTCACCGGCATCTATTCACAGCAAGCGCGTCCTCTGCGCCACCACTGCTCCCTCCGCGCTTCCGCTTGCGTCTCCCCGGGACGGCTTACCCCGCCTCTTTGCTGCAGAATTGAACATGATCGGATTCGGCAGCGCTGCAGAAACGTACAGATTTTTTCCGCGCGAAACGTCCGCCAAACCACCGATTCCTCGGCAAATCGCAATATCCCTTTGAAAAACGCGGATATCTGGCAGCTATCGCCGTTTGCCAGCATTTCAGACAGTCTTGGCACGGACCTTGCTTTTAGTGTATTGATGGTACCAAAATGTTGCTGCCCCCGTTTTATCCACCGCTTCGCGACCTTATGACCGCTGTTGGCCCGCCCAAAGTGCGACAAGATCGGAAATTGAGGGCTTTGCGGGAGCCAAAGCTTAGGCAAGGCAGCAAAAACAGGTAATTTGTGTGGCGATTCCTCCCCACTCAAAATACACTACATGGGCGTCCCCAAGGGGCCGCGAAATTGAAATACACGGGGACAATACGTCCCTTGGATTAACATCCCCCATAAAGATTGTGTCGGAGTTAGATATGACCAAATGCCGCTCAAGAAGAGTCGTGCTGCGCGTTGTTTGTTTGGGTTTGATGGCACTCGGCCTGCAAAGTCCTTCCTTTGCTCAGTACAGCAGTGGGCACAGCGAATTGTCTCCACGGATGGCAACGTTTGACAACGCAGAAGGCGAAACCTGTTTTTCGCTCAGCCTCGGTTCGATCACCGCCGATGCTCAGCGTCCCTCGGACATCATTGTCTTCGTTGACACCTCCGCCAGTCAAACCGGCGTCTACAAACAGGATTCGATTACGGTCCTGCAAAACTTTCTCAGCAGCCTCAATGCGTCCGACCGCGTGAAAGTGTTCGCCGTCGATCTTGACCCGATTGCGTTGAACCAACAGTTCGACTCGCCCGATTCGGCGGAAGTCATTTCCACCATCGACAACCTCAAAGAGCGCGTCGCGTTGGGATCTACAGACGTAATCAAGATGCTTAAAACTGCCGCTGAAGGTTTTCAGATGGCCGACGATCGTAATCGAAACGTAGTTTACATCGGTGACGGCGTTAGTCGCGCCGGTTTAGTCACCGATACCGCCCTCTCCAAGGCGACTCGGAAATTAGTCAAAAACGAAATCCCGTTCTCCAGCTTTGCGATCGGTCCTGATCGCAATCTCGAATTGTTGGCCGCGATCGCCAATCACTCCGGCGGCAACATCATCGCCGACGTCGATCAACCTTCGTCCCTGGATAATGCGGCACGGGGTTTGGCCGCGACCGTTCACGAGTCTGTCTTCTGGCCGACTTCGGCCGCGCTGCCCGAGAGCATCACGTCGATCTTTCCTCAAGTCTGCCCGCCCATTCGCAGCGACCGCGACAGCGTCGTTTTCGGCAAGGTCACTTCGCGCGATCCAATCACGTTGCAGATGAACGGAAATTTGAACGGGGAAACCGAATCGATCGTCCGCGAAATCACCCCAGAAGAATCCAATATCGACTTCGCCTTCCTACCCAGCCTGATCAACGTCGCGTCCAAGAACGCCGGCATTCGATTGCCTACGGTGGGTTCTGACGGAACGCGGCAGTACGCTCGTGTCCTCGATCGAACCGCCGATTCCATGGCGAATCTGGGCGTACGAGCCCTTGCGATGAACGATTCTAAGGCTGCGGTAACATTCGCCAACGCTGCGTTGGAACGAAATCCAGCCGGCATCCGCGGACAACAGGTCGCCATGGCCGCTCGACTGCGAGCACAAGACAACCCGTTCGGAGACACCGACCAAGCGGACGCGCCCAGCCCTTTCGGTGAGCTTGTCGAAACGCCAGAACTGGACGCCGAAAGCCCTTTCGGTGATCCTTCTGCATCGCCTGAACCAGAGGCCGATAGCCCTTTCGGAGGCACTGCCGAAACAGTCGAAACCGTAGAACCTCCCGCCGAGGATCCTTTCGGCAACATGGCAGACGCCGAAGCTCCAGCGGACAACGGTTCGATGACAAAAGACCCGATGACCGAAGGTTCAATGACAAAAGATCCTTTGGCGGAAGGTTCAACCACCAAATCGCTCGCGACCGAAACCGACGATGACATTTTTGGCTCCGTCGAAGATGCCGATCGCGCCCTCCAGCAGTACGACACACCGGCGATCGTCAGTGATGACATTAACGCTCCACTGCAAATGGGCGCTCCCACTGAGGTCAGAGAAAGCGACATCGACCGAATTCTTGCCCAAGCCAAAGAAGGTGGCCGGAAGATCATCGACAAAGAAGTCGACCGTCAGAAAATCGTGGAACAGAAAATTCGCAAACAAGTGCAGTACGAGATCACTCGCGCCGTCGGCGAATTACGCTCCAACCCCGTTGAAGCGATCAACCGTCTCAAGAACATGATCGAGGTCGTCGACCAGACGTCTGAACTGGACGAAAGTGCTTTGACCGACCTCCGCTACTCATTGGAATCGGCTCTCAACAGTGCCCGTCAGCAGAAACTGGGCTTCGAAGCTCAGGAAGCCGAAAGTGCAAAAAACAAAGCGGTCGCGACTTCAATTTTACGGACCGCCGATGCCTATCAACGCGAAGAAGAAAAATTCGCTCGCCTGATCAACCAGTTTAACTCGTTGATGAAAGAGAAGAATTACCTCTCTGCCTCTGGCGTGGTTGAAACGGCATACGAACTGGCACCCAACCGACCCGAAACCGCCGTCGCTCAATCCACCGCGCGGGCTCGAGTGAATTACGAACGTTCATTGCGTTACCTGCGCATGAAAGAAATGTCCAACCTGCAAATGCTGCATGACCAGGACGAAGCCAACATTTCGTTCCTGGACAATCGCTTGATCACCTTCCCCGATGCTGAAGTTTGGCTGGAGAAGAAGAACAGGCGAAAGAAATTTCAGAACGCTCGTTTGACAGGAAGTGCACGCGACGAAGCGATTCTCGATGCACTGGAGTTAGTAACCGAGGATTTCGAATACACCGAAGTTCCCTTTATCGACGTCAAACGCGAACTTGAAGACAAATACGGAATCAACATCGCACTGGATCAATCCGCGATTGACGACGCATTAACCGAAGACGAACTGGTCACCGCGCGTTACCGTGGTATCCGACTCAAAAATGCTCTGCGACTGATGCTGAAAGATTTCAACGCGACCTACATCGTCCGCGATGAAGTGCTGCGAATCATTTCGCTGTCCAACGTCAGCGATCCCGAGAACCTAGTCACCGACGTTTACAACGTGGGTGACCTTGTCGCCCCTCGATTC
>CAYOZV010000225.1:0-2213 GCA_964408465.1 uncultured Pirellulaceae bacterium | reverse complement strand
GTGGTGGACTTGGCGGCGGAGGCGGAGGTCTTGGCGGCGGAGGTGGAGGACTCGGCGGCGGAGGACTCGGCGGTGGAGGTGGTGGTCGTGCAGGCGGCGGTGGTGCGTTCTGCATCCAAGACAGCCCCGTTAGCACAACTTCACAGGTGGAGGCTAAAAACGTTTCTGCTACGCAGAAGACGCCTTCGGTTATTGAATTAAACTCCGATGCTCAACCGGTCGAAGCTTGGACCGATTACTTCTCACGAGTGCATCCCTCGCCGGCGGACGTTCGTGAAACCGTTCGAAGCTACATCGTAGCGAAACGTTTTGATGACATCGTCGGACTGATCTACGGCGCGGTGCAGAACGATCGCGTCGAACCTTGGATGTTCGAAGCGTTAGGTTACGCCATGAAATTATCGGGCAAACCAAAATCAGAAATCGAACGTGTATTCATGTCAGCGATGGATTTCGCAACCAGTCCCTCCGATGCGTTGGACGTGGCGAAATACATGTTGAAATCCGGCATGGAAAAGCGTGGGCTCGAAATTCTGCATGACATCGCAACGCTCGAACCGACATCGACCCAGCCCTATCTATTGGGCTTAGAGGTTGCCAAACGAACCGACAACAAAGAAGCACTGCGTTGGTTGACTGTTGGCATTCTTTCCCAAGAATGGCCAAACAATCAACCTTTGGCGCGTCGTGCACAAAACATTTCGACCGCGCTCTTAGCCGAACTGGAAACCACAGACAACCAAACGGCTAACGAATACGCCGAAGCGATCTCCCAAGCCAAGCAACGTGATTGCGTGGTTGAGATCAGCTACACAGGCGATGCCGATCTTGACCTGTACATGCAGGAACCAGGCGGCACAATCTGCTCGCGACTCATTCCACGGACGACCGCGGGCGGTGTTCACTTCGGCGACACCGCGGCCAAAGGAAACAACCAGTCCGGCATCGTGTCTGAAAAATACGTTCTGCCAAAGGGTTTTTCTGGCGACTACCAACTGGTGATCAAACGCATCACCGGTGCCGTCACCTCGGGCAAGGTCAACGTTGACGTTCGTCATCATGTCAACTCAGACGCCGAAACACGCGAGGCCCGTCCGGTGACCATCGAAGGCAAGGGCACGATTGTCAATTTCACGCTGGCCAATGGACGACGCGCAGATTCACTCGAGGACCACACACTCAAGACGCTGGTCGACAAACAAATGATCGTCGGTCAACAGATCTTGGCTCAGCAATTGGCTCAAGGTTCAAGCTCATCCGCGGCCAGCGAATACTACGGTGGCTTGGTAAGCGGCGGATCGCAGGATGGACCGATTCTAAGCCAAGACAATTCGGACCTGTTCCGTGGTGGTGTCGTGGGTTACTCGCCTGAGGTTCAGTTCATCCCGATCACAACCAGCCTACAGGTTCAGCATGCAACGACTTCCGATCGTTTGTATGTTATCGTCAGCTTGACACCGAACTTCACCGAACTGGTAGACGTTGAAAACTTCAACGCACTGGGCGACGTAAACACCGCCGGCGGCGGTGGTGTTGGTGGTGGAGGTGGTGGCTTTGGTGCTGGCGGTGGTGGCGGGTTTTAAACCGACATCGGACAACCTAAACATTTCAATGGCAGGCCATTCTTTTTGGCCTGCCATTTTTCGTTTGGCAGTTAACCGACAGCTCCATGCGGTTTTATCGCACGGTCGCCATGCTGGTTTATGGCTGAACAAACATTTCCTTTGCTTACTTGGCGGTGACACCACGTTTCATCGTCCGTAGGCGGGTTTGATGGAGGTTGCCGCTCCCAAAGCACGCGTCTACGCGGTTGACTCACTCAGGATTGAGCGACTATTTGATGCCAGCAATACTGATATTGCTGGCCTCTGGGGCTTCGGTCTAATATAAAGAACCGTTGTCGAATCAGCCCTTTCAAAATGAAGCACTCACATGAGCTCTGCCCCCAACATCGACCCGAATAAGCAAACCAACCAAGCAACGAAGAGCCGTCGGGTTCCGCCTTCGACCGTTTTCACCCGTGCATCATCGGCGATGACTCGCGGTAAAAAACCGGTCGCCCAAGCGACACAGCCTCAAGAAAACCAACCTCAGCCGAAGCAGCCACAACAGCCGCAAATGAAACCTTCGCAACCCAATCAGCCACAGGCCAACCAACCACAGGCTGAACCAACACAGGCAAAACAACCTCAGACAAAACAACCTCAGGCAAA
>CAYOZV010000224.1:0-7068 GCA_964408465.1 uncultured Pirellulaceae bacterium | reverse complement strand
CAGCCCAGGATTCAGCGCGATCCAAAGATCAGCACACGGAGTTGATTGAGAAATTATCCAACGCGCTAACCAACACCAAATGGACCGGCAGTTTCACTGTCACAGGCAATGAATCCAATCCCAAAACCGAATCGTACGAAATCACCCAAGCCCAGTATCAAGGCGACGACAAATGGCTGCTCACCGCCCGGATCGCCTATGGCAACCGCGACGTGACGGTACCGATTCCGCTGGAAATTAAATGGGCCGGAAGAACCCCCGTGATCACTGTCGACAACCTCACGATTCCACCGTTGGGGACATTTGATGCTCGGGTGTTGATGCGGCGCGGCAGCTACGCCGGCACGTGGGCTCACGGCGACAAAGGCGGCCACCTGTTTGGTAAATATGAAAAAGCCTCGCCTGCGGCACCAACCTCCGTCACCCCACCAACACCGTGAATGGTTGGCTCAATCGTGAAGGCATAGGATTTTCGCGTTGGCCGCTTTTTTTCCAATCGCCGTGTATAATAATACCGACACTGCACGCCATCCTGAATCTTCACCGAGCACCCGCTATGAAAATTTCGACCATGTCCCGCGTTTTGATGCCTCTGTTGCTGTCGTTAATTTGCTTTGGGACAAGCTCCGCACAAGCTCAAACGATTGTCACCTTTGAGACCAACCTTGGCCAAATCAAGATCGAACTTTTGGGCGACACACGGCCGGTCTCGGTGGCCAACTTCTTGGGCTATGTAGAACGAGGCGACTACGATGGCACGTTGTTTCACCGCAATCAATCGGCGGCCACTCAAGGCATTGGCATCGTGCAAGGCGGCGGTTTCCTGACAAATAGCTTGCCGATTAACAGGCTGGACCCAATCGTAAATGAAGCTGCTACCAACCCCAACCCGCTGAACACGCGCGGCACGATCGCGTATGCTCGCACCAGTGTTCTTGACAGCGCCACCAGCGAGTTCTTTTTTAACACCGTCGACAACCCGGGTTTGGACAGTCAGATCTTCACGGTGTTTGGGCAAGTCGTTTCGGGAATGGAGGTGGTGGACCAGATTCAAGCCCTTGATGTGGTCGTCGCCAACGGTGCCACGCAGACGTTTCTTGACCTTCCGGTGATCGACGTGAACGCCCCCAACCTTACCGCCCCGAGCAATCTGGTCACGCTGATCAGCGCGACGGCGGTGACGCTGGGGGATATTAACTTGGATGGTGAAGTGAACTTTTTAGATATCTCACCCTTTATCAACATTCTGTCAACCGATGGGTCTCAAGCCGAAGCTGACATCGACCTCAATGGAGTTGTCAACTTTTTAGATATCGCCCCGTTCATCGAAATCTTGGCATCTCAATAAACGGCGGCGGCAATTGGTGCGGCGCCGACCGCCGCGCGTTGAACGATCAACCTGCAGGCGTTAACGTTTCGCCGCGCCGCGCAAGGATTCACCAAACGGGCTCCCTCATGGCTACCCTGCCGGCGGCGCGTCTTCTACAATCGGCCCTATGACGCCGCCTCCACACTCTGCCGAAAAACCCGCCTGGCATTTCGCGCTGTTGATCGCGATTCCAGCGCTGCTATTGTGCGGGATATTTTCCTTTTCGCCGAACTTCAGGTTCACCGACATGGCGACTGCAAAAGAGAATCCGCTGGGTGGCGACTACCTCCAAGAATACGTCGGCGGGCGAATCCTCAAGGGTCCCAACCACGATTTGTTGTACGACGCGGACTTTTTTAATCGGCAACAGCACGACGAGAAGATCGCCGGTTTCCCGTGGGATGAAAACAAGTATTTCCCAGCCGTTTATCCACCGTTTTGGTACGCCGCCGTCAGCCCACTTTCTCAGCTGGATTACAGAACAGCGGCATGCCTCTGGGCGGGTTTAATGACGGTCTGCCTGATCAGCGCGATGGTGCTGATCTATCGTTTCACAAACGTGTCCGTATTTTTGTTGCTGATTTTCTGCCTTTGTACACCCGTCATCCACAGCATTAGCTCGGGCCAAAAAGGAACCTTGCTGTTGCTGATTTTTACGGTCAGTTTCGTGCTTCTGAAGAAAGCTCAACCCGTTGGATCAGGCGTTGTGTTCGCGCTGAGCCTGTTCAAGCCCTACCTTGGCGTTTGCATAGGGTTGACGATGATCGTCCGCGGCAACTGGCGATGGGTGGCCGCCACGTTGCTGACCGTCGCCGCAGCGGTGGCCCTCACGTGGCTTGCGATGCCAAAACTCAGCAAAGACTACATCGACGTCTGCCTTGGGTTTGGTGACTACGTGCAGTCTGGCGGATACGATCTGGCGAAAAGCTATTCGTTGTGGAGCGGTTGGCAAATGTTGATCCCCCACAACACAACGGCCAAAGCCATCACCGTCGCAACCGCGCTGGCAACGCTTTTGGGATCGCTGTTTTTCCTGGCCCGCCTGCCGCGCGATGAACCCGAAAGTTTGGCAAGAGCTTTTGCCGTGATGATGCTGGTGACGGTGGTCACCGCGCCGCATTTCTATTACTACGACCTGACCATGTTGATCTTGCCAGCGGCGATCTTTGCCGGCCAAGCAAGCCAAGGCAGCCGATTAAGCGGTAGGCAGCGTAACCGCGTTCGGTGGTTGCCGGTTGCCTTCATCGCGGCCGCGCTATTGGGCAGCGGGCTGATCGAACAGTTCGGGCTTGTCACCAACATTGCGTTGGGGCCGATCCTTTTGATCGCGGCAATCGTCTCCGCCCTACACGACGCAACCGGCATCGTGGGTACTGACCGGCATGGCGAGCACTGACCGGTACTGACCGTCAACAGATCGGGTGGACGGCCACTGCCATCCTACTGTTCACCAAACCCTTCAACCTGATTGCCCTCATTGTCATAACGCATCAAACCGAAGTAGAAGAAAGTGAACACACCGATCGGCAACGCGGAGAGGAACGAAAAGTGGATCAAACTACCCGCCAGCAAACCGCCGCCGAAAATGATCAGCCACAGCCACCAGGTATCGCGGAATAAGGCTCGGTAACGTTTCATCGAGATAGGTGAGTAAAAAAGTCATTCGGTCAGGGACAAAGTCACCCGTGGATCTTAACCGAGGCTCCGGCGTTGGCTCAAGCCTGGTCAAAATTGTTCTCTTGGAATTTCTCAATCAGGCTCAAAACCTACCGGTCGTTTTTGTCCGTCATCTTGACCGCGACTTCCCAAAGCCGGCCGCCGCGGGAATTTTCAGCGCATCCAAATCACGATCGCCTCGTGGCCATCGGCGGCTATCGCCCAATGGCACTCATTTTAGATGGGTGACGCGTCGAACACCAACCGTAGATTTGGCGCTTAGCCGAATCGCCCTTCCGTTTCGGTCGGGCTAAAATCCAACCACCCGAAGCAAGCCGCTTCGAAGTCAGGTTGAGGCGCAAATATCGTTAAAGTGTGTGCCATCCGCGGCTATCGCCTCGTGGCTCAACCGGCGGCCCATCTTTGCCGTTAAATTTCGCCCCAAGCCCCAATCTTAAAATCGACTTTCGCCGCAGAAATGAACGATATTGAGGCTCTGCCAATTTTTGGTGGGTCATCCAGCGAAACCTTGATTATCTTTTACGTTGGGAGACCATCCCGCTATTTTTAGATGGCTATTTTCAAAGTGCCAAAAATGAACACAATTGGCCTTTCAACTGTCCAATAGCTCGGTTTTATCGCCACTGCTTTCACCTGCTCACAAACAACCCCAATCTATGTCAAACGCAACGCTCAATAATTGGACCCCGTCGTCGTGGCGGAAAAAACAGGTTCTTCAGCAACCGACTTACCCCAATCAAGAAAAGCTCCAAGACGCCGTCGCTCGGCTGGGGCAACTGCCGCCATTGGTAACCAGTTGGGAGATCGAAAGCCTCAAGGATCAATTGGCCCAGGCGGCCCGCGGCGAGGCGTTCTTACTGCAAGCGGGCGATTGTTCAGAGAGCCTTGATGATTGCGAACCCGATGCCTTGGTGCGGAATCTCAAAGTGCTGATGCAGATGAGCTTCGTGCTGATCTACGGTTCGCTGTCAAAGGTCATCCGCGTCGGCCGTATCGCCGGCCAGTACGCCAAACCGCGATCCAACGACAAAGAGACCCGTGACGGACTGACGCTGGACGTTTACCGCGGCGATCTGGTCAACCGCTCGCCGTTCACCGAAGGCGACCGCGTTCCAGATCCGGAATTGTTGCTTCGAGGCTACGAACGTGCTGCACTGACGTTGAACTTCATCCGCGGATTGACCGCCGGTGGGTTTGCGGACATGCATCATCCCGAAAACTGGGATCTTGATTTCGCCAGCGATTCCCCTCGCGCCGATCAATACCACGAGATGGTGACCTCGATCACGAACTCGTTGCGATTCATGGAAGCGGTGATGGGGGCTTCGATCCGGCAGAGCGAAGCGGTCGAGGTATTTACTTCTCACGAAGCACTGCACTTGGAGTACGAACAAGCACAAACACGCCGCGTGCCTCGCCGCGATGGCTGGTACAACATGAGCACGCACTTGCCGTGGCTGGGATACCGGACGCGCGACGTCAACGGAGCTCATGTGGAATACCTCAAAGGGATCTGCAACCCCGTCGGTATTAAGGTCGGACCGAAATTTGATCCTGACGAATTGGTGAACCTTATCAACGTGCTCAACCCCGACGCCGAACCGGGTCGGATTACGCTGATCCATCGCTACGGCGTTGATGAAGTAGAAGAAAAGTTGCCGATCGTTATTGACGCCGTTGAAGCGGCCAAGTTGGACGTGCTGCATTGCTGCGATCCAATGCACGGCAACACGTTCTCCACCAAGACCGGCATCAAGACACGCAGCTTCGATAAAATTGCGTCGGAACTAGAATCGCAGTTCAAAATCCACGCAGCCAAAGGCACCATTTTGGGCGGCGTGCACCTCGAACTGACCGGCGATAACGTCACCGAATGTATCGGCGGCGTTTCAAACTTGGGCGAACCGGATCTGGAACGGGCTTATAAAAGCGCCGTTGATCCTCGACTGAATTACGACCAAGCGATGGAGATGGCCTTTTCAATCGCAGACTACATGAAGGGCAACCGCGCCGCTGACACAAAACCGTCGTAAGCCAGCGCCCCGTAGGGTGGGCTCTCAGCCCACCCAATCATTCCACATGGGTTGGCTAAGAGCCACTCAATTATTCGACATGGGTGGGCTGAGAGCCCACCCTACGTGTTGTAGAAAATTTAATTACCTCTCCCCCCAACATTAGCCGCTACCGAACATGGTTACTTCGGATCAATTATCGGAGACGCATAAAGCGACCGTCCGACTTTGTGAAGAACGTTTGGGCTACCGCTTTGACGATCCCACGCTGATCGTCGAAGCGGTAACCCATTCGTCTTTCGCCGACACCCGTCTCAATTCTTACGAACGGATGGAGTTTTTGGGGGATTCGGTTCTGGGGTTTGTGGTCTGTGACTACCTGTTCCATGAGTTTCCCGATTATCTCGAAGGGGATCTGACCAAGATCAAATCCAACGTCGTCAGCCGCCGCACGTGTGCAAAAATCGGCCGCGAAATGAAGCTGGAAGAACTGTTGGTGGTCGGCAAGGGCGTCGGTTCTTCAACGGGCCAAGTCCCGGCCTCTCTTTTGGCCAATGTGTTTGAGTCCATCGTGGGTGCGATCTTTTTGGACGGCGGCGTCCAAGCGGCGCGGGAGTTCTTAATGCCGTTCGTCATCCGCCACGTCGAAGAAGCCAACGGAGGCGGGTTGGACATCAATTACAAATCCCAGCTCCAGCAATACGCTCAGAAGCGATTCGGACTGCCACCGTTTTATCAATTGTTGGACGATTGTGGCCCCGATCATTCAAAGTGGTTCAACGTTTCGGCGCGGGTGGATAAAAAAACCTTCAGTGCGGCATGGGGCAAGAACAAAAAAGTGGCCGAACAGCGCGCCGCGGCCAACGCCTTGGCCGAACTCGCAGGGCAATCGCCCCCATTTCTGCGGAATCACCCCAATGAAGACGATTAATTGACGAATTGGTTAGAATGGGTTGGATTTGGGTACGCGGGATGCCGCCAAAAATCCGGCACGGCCATTTCCGGTCGGGAATTAAAAGAATGCTAAGATAGTAACGCAATCATTACGTCATCGGTAACGTATAAATTAACGTTCCATCGAAGTGCCGGACTCGTAGGCTCGTTCACTACGCCGCCCGTTCACCGATCTTACACCGATCGCACAAATTCGGAGCAAACTCAAAGACCCGTGATACGCTACATCAAAACTGCTTTTATGAACCGTTGGAACCTGCTGTTGTTTGCAGGGGGAATGGGATTTGCCGCGCTCACCGGGCAGCCGGAAATTGCGATGCCGATCGTGCTTGCCGCGGAAACGGCTTATCTAGGATTGATCGGAACTCACCCAAAATTCCAGAGCTACGTCGACGCACAGGCCGCCAAAGAAAAACGCAGCAAATCGACCAACCAGAACGAAAAAATTCTCAACCGCATCAAGAAACAGCTACCCGAAGATACTTATGATCGCTACGAATCTCTGCGTCGGCGGTGCCATCACATCGGTCAGATCTCTTCGGACATGAAAGATCCCGTGGCGCGGGATGACAGTCATTTGGAAACGATGCACAGCCGAGGCTTGGACCGGCTGCTTTGGGTTTTTCTGCGGTTGTTGTTCTCGCAACATTCCCTGAACCGTTTTATGGAAACCGTCTCCGAAGAAGAAATCAAATCTAAGCTCGATACAATTGACGGCCAGTTGGAGATATTGAAATCCGACGACAAACCCGACCGCGCCCAAAAGATCCGGCGCACACTGCTGGACAACCAAAAAACACTTCGGGAGCGTCTGGATAACTACGAACAAGCGAAATCGAATTACTTGTTTGTGACGCTGGAGCTGGATCGGGTAGAGAACAAGATTAAATCGCTGTCAGAGATTTCGGTGAACCGGCAGGACCCTGAGTACATCAGCGACCAAATCGACATCGTGGCCGACAGCATGAAAGAAACCGAACGCACGATGAGCGATCTCGAATTCGTTACGGGTATCAGTGGGCTGGAGGACGAGGCGCCCGAACTGATGTCAGATGG
>CAYOZV010000223.1:0-7072 GCA_964408465.1 uncultured Pirellulaceae bacterium | reverse complement strand
CCGCCACCACTCCGCTGGATCCCCACGTTCGTTAACAAAAAATAAATCGACAACGCCACCGCGAAAACAAAAAAAAGAAGAAAACCGGCCCCTTGGCCGGCGGTGGAGAAGTCTGCTCCTGCCTGCTCCTGCCTGCCCCTGCCTGCCCCTGCCTGCTCCTCCCATGCCTTTGCTCCACTGCCTGATCGACTTATGCTGTTTACATGAACGCCTATCAAGATATTGACGAACTTAATGTTGGCTCAAATAAACGCCACATCATTCGGATCCCTGATCAAGTCGACGTGCCGGTCTCCGCGCGCGTGCTCCGCATCATCGACACCGCACAGTTCCAAAGACTGAAGACGATCAGTCAGCTGGGATTGGTTTCGACCGTGTTTCCCGGCGCCGTTCATAACCGATTTGAACATTCGTTGGGCGTTTACCGCACGGCCCTGCTTTTTTTAGAACACTTTCGTGGCAACGTCCGTTTCACAGAGATCGTTTCGCAAGAACAAGCCGAAGCCTTTCTGCTGGCCAGCCTCCTCCACGACATCGGGCACTGGCCCTTCTGCCATCCCATCGAGGACATCGCCCCTCCAGGCATCGCCACCCATGAAGAGCTGGGCAAAACCTACATCGTGGACAGCGCTATCGGACAAGCAATCAAAGAGGATTGGTCGTGCGACTGCGACACGGTGAACGATTTAATTCAAGGCAAAAAAGGCGACCCCAAAACGGCGCTGATTAAGTCGCTGCTTTCGGGGCCGATCGACGTTGACAAAATGGACTACCTGTTTCGCGACAGCCTGCACGCCGGCGTGCCCTACGGACAAAACTTCGATTCGGGGCGACTGATCAGCAGCCTCTGTATCAACCAGTCCGGCGACCGACTGGCCATCACCAACAAAGGCCGTACCGCAGCGGAACTGATGGTGTTCGCGCGTTACGTCATGTTCAGCGAAGTCTACTGGCATCACGCCGTCCGCAGCGCCACCGCAATGCTGCAACGCGCCTTCTTTTTGTTCCACACCCGCGGCGACCATCGGGCGGAGTTTTACACTCGGTGGTTCCGCCAAAGCGAGTTTGAATTCGTGCGGACGTGGAAGAACAATGCCGACGGAGAATGTTTGCGATTTCTGGGGATGCTGTTTGGAGATAAGCGAGTGCTTTTTAAACGGGCGGCGAGCTACGCGAGTTTTGAATCGGAGACGATTTTTCATCGACTCGCGCATCGCCCTTACGATGAACTGGTCTCCGTCAGTCAGCAGTTGGTCGAAACGATCAACGACCGTTACGGCTTGAGCCTTGGTCCCCATGACATCTTGATCGACGCGCCGCCGGTAGGATTAGAGGTTCAATTCAACGTCGACGTGCTGTATTCGTCACCGCAACGGTATCGGAAGCTTGGCGATGTGTCGCCGGTGGTCAGCACGTTGGCGCACAAACAATTTGACGATTACGTAAAACAAGTCCGCATCTTTATTCATCCCGACCATACCGACGCGCTGAAGACAGTTGATCTTGATGGCATTTTGAAATCGATTTAACGGGTTTTGCCCGCGGAGCCCCAACGTTTCAATGGAGTGAACACAGTCACCACACCGGCAGCAGAACCGTTGCACTCCAACTAACACGAACACGAGGTTACCCTTTTGGAAAATGCTGCCAGCCCTACGACCGGAAAATTCACTCCCTCTCGCAGTGCCGCAACGAAAACCCCAATCTTTGATCATCAGCGCTTTTCTGGAGACCTCGATCTATCCGATTAATAGAGGAAGTCGTCTAAACGTCATCCGAAGACCAATCTTGATCGAAACCAAGCCATGGAACAGCCAGCAGATCCCGCCCTAAGTATTGACGCCATGTTGGAGCGTATCAACGGAATGGCCGCAGGAACGGTCCCCCAAGCGGCTGTCCCTCCGCAGGCCCAACCGACGCCACAGGTCGTGATGCCACCCATCCATTCAACGCCAGCGGCGCCCGCCCAAGCCGCGCCGCCGCAGACGATGGCACCGCCGCAGGTTCAAGTCTCCGCATCGGTCGCCCAAGAGGTCGCAGGCCGCACACTGCAAGACAGCCGTCCGGTCGTGCCCACGGGACAACGGTTGCCGCAGGAAAGTGAGCACGAGGTCACCCAAAAAGATCGCTCCAAAGCCGACACCAATACGTTCCTGCCGCAAGAACCGGCCAACTTCGACGAAGCAGGCATCAGCAGTGCAAGTGTTGAAGAACTGATTTGCAAATTTTTGCTGGCGCGTGGCGAAGCGTCCATTCGCGACATCAGCGACCAGGTTTGCTTGCCATTTAAAATGGTTGACGAGATCATTGTCAAACTCAAAGCCGAACAGGTGCTCGGTTACATCGATCAAGCCGCGATGAATGATTACATCTGCCGCCTGACGGAGATGGGCCGAGACCGCGCACAGAAATACTCTAATCTGTGTTCCTATTTCGGCAGTGCTCCGGTTAACTTCGATTCCTACGTCGATAGCGTGACGGCGCAAACAATCAACGACCAGAACCCCACCGAGGAGGATTTGGAAAGAGCGTTCTCGGATCTATTGATCGACCCGCAACTGATGGTGAAACTGGGCCCCGCGGTAAACAGTGGCAAGGGCATGTTTCTGTTCGGATTCCCCGGCAACGGAAAAACAAGTATCGCCGAACGTATCACGGCCGCCTTCGGCCCCTACGTCTGGATGCCCCGCGCGATTTCCATGGACCGCGACATCGTCCGTCTGTTCGATCCAATGAACCACGAAGAAGCACCGCTGGAAGAGAACGACTCGTTCCTTACCGATGTTAGCTACGACAAACGATGGGTTCGCATCAAACGCCCCACCATCGTCGTCGGTGGCGAATTGACGATGGAGCACCTGGAGATTGCTTACAACCCACAGACCGGCATCAGCGAAGCTCCGGTGCAGATGAAAAGCAACACGGGCCTGCTGCTGATTGATGACTTTGGCCGCCAACGCATGTCCGTCGACGAACTGCTCAATCGTTGGATCGTACCCTTGGAAAAACGATATGACTTTCTCAACACCAGCAACGGAAAAAAGATCCGAGTACCGTTTGATCAACTGGTTGTATTTTCGACCAACCTCGAACCGAAGGATCTTGTCGATGACGCGTTTCTCCGGCGTATCCCCTACAAGATCGAAGTCGAAAACCCTTCGATTGAGAACTTTGTGAAGCTATTTGAGATCATGTGCAAGATCTACAAATTTGAATGGCGTCCGGAACTGGTCAAATATCTGATCGAAACGCATTACCTGCCAACGAATCGACCGCTGCGAAACTGCCACCCGCGCGACTTGTTGCTGCAGGTGACCAACTACTGCAAGTATTTGAAGCTGGAGAAAAAGCTGACCAAAGAGTCGATAGATTTCGCTTGCGAAAACTACTTCTCAATCATGTAGCGACAGAACGTCGTAATGGTTTTTGTTAAAGATTACGAGCTGCCATTTCTCAATTCTCAAATGGGAAAGACTCTTCCACGAGCAGGTTTAACGATGCCCCACCACGCGTAAACTCCTCCCGCGCCAGGCCCTCGTCTGAGCCCGCGCATAAAAAATGAAGGGTTCCAGCTCGCCGCTGCTAGAACCCTTCGAAATCTGGCTGTCCGATTAAAAGCACAAGGCTCCTGCTCGGAGACCCACAGCCATTACAGTCATCGGCGATCGACGTGATTATCTCAAAGGAAACTCGTCATATCCTAGCTTTCCGCGAAACCGATGCCTTTTTCGAGTCCGCGACGACAACTTCGGCGACCTAACCAGCATATTTTGACGCGCCCAGTGTCTTTTACCGCTGCGCGCACGCCCCAGCAGAGAGCACAAACCAGCAATTGATTTTTGCCAATTCCGCTCAAGTCCTGCCGCCGGGCACCGGTCGCTTAAGGCCTGTCGCGGGGCCTGTCGCGGGGCCTGTCGCGGGTTGATAAGATCCGTCGCCTCAAGAAGCGTTTTTGGACCAACCCTCGGCCGCGCAACGAACGCTGAAAGGTTGCTGGTCTCGTCTGCCGCCTCGCCGTTGTCGTCCGATTTTTTCGGAAAACGGTGGCCAAGGGTGCGTCGGTTGGTCGTAGAATCGGGGCCTTGGTATTAAACCAACAAGTCATGATTGGCTACTTTTATTTTGCCAATTTTTCGACGAAGATATTGGCTGGTACATGTTTGTTCCCAATTGAATAAAAATATCGAAATTCACTATGCCCAACACAGAACCGCTGCAAATCGCGAAGCTCGCCCTAGAAGATGGAACTGTCTTCACCGGCACGTCATTCGGTGCCGCCGGCACGACCACTGGCGAAGTGGTTTTTAATACATCGATGACCGGATACCAGGAGATACTTACCGATCCCAGTTATCGGGGGCAGATCGTCACGATGACGTATCCGGAGATCGGCAATTATGGCGTCAACGAGGAAGACATCGAAAGCTACCAGCCTCATTTGGCAGGGTTTGTCATCCGCAACCTCAGCGAAGTCCACAGCAATTATCGCTCGACAACGGACCTCGACAGCTACTTAAAATCGAACAACATCGTCGGCATCCAAGGCATCGACACACGCGCCTTGGTAAAACACATTCGCAGTCAGGGCGCCATGAAAGGCGCGATTTCAACTGAAATCACCGAGGAAGCGAAACTTGTGGACGCAGCCAAGGCCTCCCAAGGGTTGGTCGGTCGCGATCTGGTGAAGGAAGTAACACCGACTGAGAGTTCGGATTGGAACACTCGTCTTTCGGATTGGTGGGTCCTGCGAAACGACGCGGATAAAAACTCAGGGCAGTCGCCACACGTTGTCGCGATGGATTTCGGCATGAAGTACAACATTGCTAGGCACCTGACCGACCAGGGCTGCCGCGTAACAATCGTGCCGGCAACCGCTACCGCCGATGAGATCATGGCATTGCAACCCGATGGTGTGTTTCTATCCAACGGCCCGGGAGACCCTGAACCGTTGACCTACGCAATTGAAACGATTTCTCAGTTGCTAGGCAAAGCCCCAATTTTTGGGATCTGCTTGGGGCATCAATTATTATCGCTGGCCTGCGGAGCGAAAACGTTCAAGCTGAAATTTGGTCACCGCGGTGCCAACCAACCCGTGCAAGAAACTGAAACCGGCAAGATCGAGATCACGACTCAGAATCACGGCTTCGCGGTCGATCCTGAATCAGTTCCGGCGGACCTAGAAATCACACACTTCAACTTGAACGACAAGACCGTTGCCGGAGTGCGTCATCTGAAGCACCCAGCCTTCGGCGTCCAATACCACCCCGAAGCGGCCGCCGGCCCTCACGACAGCCAATACCTTTTCGGCCGATTCCGCAAACTGATCGACGACAACCGCTCGGTCCCCGCGTAGTGGATTTTGTTAAAAATCCCTGCCCCTCCATTAAAGTATGTAGGCCGGACCAAGCCGATAGACGCAGTTCCAGCATCGAGCATTGGAGAATCTGATGAAGACCAAGCCCCTCATTCCCATCGCAAAGCCGTAGCGGCGCCTGCCGGCTTGCTACGGCCTGCTTTTTTGAAGGCTCCGACTTGAAAAGAGAGATCTCCACAGCTTAAATGCAAGAAGGCGTATTGGCTGGCTTGATGTTCTTGGGAGAAACCGATGGTCGAATTAGCGGAACCTGAAACCAAACCCTCTCGCAAATACCGCCAGTTCGGTCTGAAGTACCTATTGCTTTTAATGCTGATAGTTGCGGTAAGCATTGTTGCATGGCAAAAGCTGGTCTACGTTTATCCTGCCCATCGCAATTTGTACTACGAGAAAGCACCCTACACTCGTTCAGGCTACGTCAATCTTGAGCATTGCCGAATCGCAATGGAGTCGGTGACTCGAAGCGATCGAAACGGGACCGTGTTGACCGAAGATGGATTCGGAGTCGCTCAAACCACCACGCCGGCCAACACGCAGGTGTTGAAGACATCGGGGCCTTGGCTGGACACAGCTCAAATCGAATTGTCCGGCAGTGGAGGAACGTTTGAAGTGCTCTATGCGCGCGTTTTCGATTTTGAAACGCGACAGGAGATAGACAAACTCTCACCAAAAAGTGGAGCACGGATGTCTGATCCAACGACTCTGCAATTCTATCGCCTTGGCAAAAAGCTGCCGGATCAAGTCGACGTGCTTTTGCGGGTTTTGGTTTACGAAGAAGAGAACAATCCGACGACGCTTCAACCACAAGTTGGAGCCACGTGCAGCCTTCCCGGTGGAAAGCTTGAAATCCGTGAAATACATCTGGGGATGCAAGGTTACAATTCAACAACGGGAGCCACTTGCGATCCGCGTTATGCGGATTCCGAAGTGGCCTTGTTGTTAACGTTCGACGGGACGTGGCCGCAACAAGATCGTTACCAGATCGCAGTGGTTAACAAGGACGGGAAGCGGACACACCGCACCACCTATCCCTCTATAAAGTTTCCCGGCGGGTATCTTTACCCAGCTGGACCGGGTCCACAAAAAGAACGTGCAGAATTAGTGCGAGTATCGGTTGGAATAGACGACATTTCACATTTTGAATTGCGGCCTCAAGGTAACCAGCACGTCTTTTTCTTTGAAGGGGTACAGTTGCCCAAGACATCTACTGCGAAATTCAGTCCGCCTCCGGTGGCGACAGTGAAAATCGGCGGCGGAGAAACAACAACTAACGTACCCGAATTCGAACCTCTCGAATTGAAACTTACAAAAATCAAGGGCGGCATGGTCGATGCATCGGGTGTCGGTTACCCAGGAGGGACAATAAGGTTGGAGGCGGATGACCAAAAGGACTTCGAATCCACGACCACTCTGCTCGCGTCACTGCATGGGTTGTCAAACTATCAACTCACGTTGATCGTGAATCCAGGACCTAATCAAAAGAAGTGGATACAGTCTTGCTCGCATACCAACATGGATGGGGCGTACTCACACACTCAAACTTTTCCGTTGCCGATCGCCGAAGCCGAATCCGTCCAGGTTAAATTGAAGTGATCGGTTGCTGCAGCGTACTGCAACCGGCGGCAATCTACCCCGAAGGGGTTAAAGCCTGTAGCCGGTGGTTGAGCGCAGCGACACCACCGGAAGCGGGGTTATCTC
>CAYOZV010000222.1:0-7102 GCA_964408465.1 uncultured Pirellulaceae bacterium | reverse complement strand
CTGCCAAACAAAAACGGCTCCAGTGCGTTTGCCGCGCTGAAGCCGTTTTGTATTGAGTTTAATCTGCTAACGCGATTTAGGCGTTAAAGATTTTTGGTGCACCCATTTGATCGTGAATCTGGTTGGCCATCGCTGGAGCGATTCCCAATCCCTGAGCCAGCTGGCCAAGGTATTCGGCTTCCTTTTGCGAATCGAGTTCGATCGACGTCAACGACAGTGCGTAAACTTGTCCTGCCATTTCGCGTGGAACGGAGGCAGCAAACGCTGCGGCATCTAACGGTTGGTTGAATTCATTCTGCACGAAAGCGACTTCATCTTGGGATACTTCTGCGCCGAGGCCTTCGACGATTTTCTTTTTTTCAGCGTCGTCGATGCGTCCGTCTGATTTGGCAGCATTGATCATCGCGCGAATAATGATTTCAGCTTGTTGATTTGCTGCGGCGTGGGCTGCAGGTTCTACTTGAGGTGCCGCGCCTCCGCCCAAAACAGAGCCTAATAAATCACCTAGGACGCCTTGTCCGGCCGGTTGTTGAGCCGCCGGTGCACTGCCGCCACCGAGCACGCTGCCAAGCAGTCCGCCGGATGATTGCTGCTGTTGACCGCCGCCGAGGACGCTGCCGAGCAGACCGCCGAGTCCGCCGCCGGATTGTTGGCCGCCACCGCCGAGCACACTGCCGAGTAGTTTTCCGCCCAAACCTGATGACAGTCCACCGTTACCTAGTAGGGTGCCTAATAATCTAATTGCGTCCATATTCGTAACTCCGTAACTTTCTTTGCGTTTGGCAATTGTGTAGTCTCTTCAATTACCCCTCTGACCATCACGACGACGAACATTGGGACGACAGGATTTTACGAAAATAATGTTCGCAATCCATGAGGGGAGCTGATCCTTTACCACTTTTTTCGCAATCGTCGATTGTTTCCTGTTGAATAGCCGTGCTATTATCTGCGTTTGTTCCGTTGGACACATCGAACAGCTGTGGATATTTCACGCTGGCTGGCTCCGAAAAGCCGATCTTGTCGCTCAAAAACGTAGAAAGTCGTTATGACCACCGCCCCCCTTTCAGAAGTTGAGCCCGTTGTGGAATTTGCTGAGATTCGAGAACACGCAAAATCAATTCATCCAGATCTTGAGGTCGCGCTGACCGCGGCCGCGGCGGCCGGAAAAGTCATTGTGGATGGTTTTGGGAAGTTCCACACCATCGATCAAAAAGGTGTTGGCGATTTTGTTTCCGAAGTGGATCACCTGGCCGATCACAAGTGCTGTGAAGTCCTCGCCGGCGACAGCCCTTTGGCGATTCTGTCGGAGGAGCTTCATCCTGATCTCGCTGCGGGCGTCGAAGATTTTTGGATTGTGGATCCTTTAGATGCAACCAGTGCATTTTTAATGCAGGCAGGCCCGCAATATCCGGCGGTGCTGATCGGACGATACGAAAAAGGAAAAGGCGTTCTGGGCGTTGGGCATTTTCCGCTGACCGGCGAGTGGTTTTATGGCTATCGTGGCAAAGGCGCATTCAAGAATACCGCTCAACTGAAGATTCCCGTTGCCGACTATCAATTAGAAGAAGCCTGGGTCGAAATGAACCAGTACGGCGATTCGCAATACGAAACCGAATCGTTCACGGTGTTGCGCGATCGCTTGCGGACCGCCGATGGGGCTCGGATGGTGACCACAACGGTTCCCAATTCGGGCGTCGCGCTACGCGTGGCCGAATGCAACACGGGTTTGGCGGCCGCGATTCATGACAATCAACAAAAGAAAATCAAACAGGCTCCCTGGGACGTCGCGCCTGTCAAAGTAATTTTAGAAGAAGCGGGTGGCGTGTTCGTCAACCTTGCTGGAAAACCGATTGACGCATTTGTTCCCGAAGTATCCATCATCGCACGCAGTCAATCACTGGCCGAACAAATCATCGGGCTGCTGGATTGATGGTGAATTGCGCCGGTTTTATCTTTCCCTCTTCAGAATGAAATTTCCATGTCAGTTGAATCCTTCACTTACGCCAAGTGGATTGAAAATGGCGAACTCGAAGAAACTGTCGAGACCAAAGTCGCGGAACTTGACGATGCTTTGATCGGTCATTTTCGCAAGGCGCTGAAGAATCTTTCAGGCGATTTAGAGCTGCCGTATGAGGCCGGCCTGCCGGGCGAAATCTCACACTGCGAATATCGAATCGGTTCAGATCTCAAAGGCGGCGCGTATGTGATGTTCTATTTTCACGACGCGATCGCGACGACGACGGTGATGCTTCAGGGTACCAACGAACATCATGAGAAGCAGTTGTTGGAAACGATCAAGTGTCTGCTGTTGGAGCCCGACGATATAGACGAAGCAGAAGACATGACCGACGAAGAACTGGATGAATTACTGGCGTCAGAGGCGTTTGATTTCGCCTCCATTGAACGGCGTCCGGCGGTGTTTTCGGTGCTGTATGATCTGGAACCGGCCGAACCCGAAGCAATGGCGTTCATCGAAAAAATGAACCTGCACATGGCCGCGGCATTCATGGAGGTCGGCCGGTAATGCCAGCGGCAGACCGCCAGCCCAACGGCATCTACTTTTGGGCAACTGCTCCGCACGGCCGCGTTTGATCAACGAAGATCATTTGGCTGATTGCGAATTATTATCCCAAGGGCGCAAGCCCTCGGGTTTCGCTGCGTCACCGGACGGCTTGCGCCGTACCGCTCCAATCGTTTCCATAGATCGGCGGTGTCGCAATAACCTGAACCGGTTGGGCGAGGCCTACGCATTTCGCGGCGGGCTAAAATTGCGAATACGATGTTGGTTTAAGAAACCAGTTTTTGATTTTGGAAACCGTATCCTTGTACTCGGGAAGATTCTTCATGTTCTTCCAGCCGTCTGATTTTAAAAATGCTTCCCAATGAGCCTCGTGCTGGGGCAAATTCTCGGCGGCCAGCATATAGACAAGATTGGGCAGATCTGGACCGGCCAGTGTTTCTCCAAAAAACACGGGGCCTAAATTTACGTCGCGCATCAACTGCGTTTCTCCCGAATCAAACATTTTTACTTTCCGCCGCGCGTGTTCCTCGGTGTGGCTTTCGTACAAACGCAACTCAAAGATCCGACCGTCGACTTTGTCTTTGGAAAAGTCTGCCAATTCCATTTGCGGTATGCTTTTGAACGCCTTGAGTAAACGGCTTTCGATTCTGTCAAAGATGCCATCCCCCTTTTTGCGATCCAAATATTGCTTGCCTGCCTCCTGATACTTGGTGTCGGCGGCCAATTTTTGGTTGTATTTGCTGAACGATTCGAGGCTCGCAAAAGGAATTACGACGTAGATGGAATGGTCGTTTTCGTCTTTAAGGTTGTGGAACGCGCCTACATTTTTAATATTCTGCCGATTCAGCGCCGGCAGCAAAGCGTCTCGCAGATAGTCATCTGCAATTTGCTGCTTTTCAAAATCGTATATTTTATAGATGCGTACTTCATAGTACTGAAGCTCTGGTTGTTCAGCGTTGGCTGCGTTGGTGGTCAGCAAAAACATCGCCGTCAAACAAAAAACGAATGTCTGAAGCGTCGATTTCATACGGGCGTTATTTTCCATGTCATTATCCAAAATGGGTTGAGTGATTTCGGCGACTCTTTGGTGGTGGCTATTCTACTTAGGCATCAATTCTTTTAGTTTGGGCATGATCGCACCGGCCCATTTCTCATACCCTTTCCGATTGGGGTGCAAGGCATCAGGCATAATTGACTTCGGCAGTTGGCCGTCGTCCTTGAGAAATATCTTGTTGATGTCGGTGTAAAAAACATGCTGGTTGTCGGCGAAGTCCTTAACGATGGCGTTGATGGTATCGTTCTGCTTGCGATACTCTCCCTCGGGGGATTGGTCGCGAGGGAAAATTGCCTGAACCAGAATCTTTGTCTCAGGCAGTCGTGCTCGCAGTTCGTCGATAATTCCTTTGATGCCGGCGGCCGTTTCTTCGGCCGGTTCCTTGCGGTGGCCTGTGTTGTTGGTGCCGATCAACATCAGCACTACTTTCGGCGAGATACCTTCGACCGCGCCATGGCGTAGTCGCCACAACACGTGCTCGGTTCGATCGCCGCTGAAGCCTAAATTAAGTACGTTCAGTCCTTGGAAGCTTTTGTCGAAGACGGGTTTTCCAGATTTTTCCCAACCGTGGGTGATCGAATCGCCCAGCAAAACGACATCCACCTTTTTCATCTTGCTTTTGCGTTGCAATTTTTCTTCGTGCCGATCCTGCCACCAGCTCAGGGCCCAAGGCTCCGAATTCGTGGCGGCCCTCAGCGACAGGGGCAGCGGCTTTACGCCGGGGAAGTCTCGCCAAGTCCATCGCATGGCATCGGGGAAAATTGCTCCACCGTGGTTGCCGTTGTGTGCTCCATCGCCGTACTCAAATTTGTGATCGTAATTTTTGTACATCAATGCCTTATGCATTTGTTGATTGCCCAACGGCCAGTTGCCGTGTTCGTTATCAAGATCGTTGCTGCCGTCCTGCAGGTAAACGCGAATGGGTTTGGGTTCTGTTTTGCGAATGATGCCCGGGTAGGTATCGCCGTGGCGGATGTTGGTGAAGCTGCCGATGTGGCTGATAACTTTTGAGAACTGATCAGGCCTCTGCCAAGCCGCGGTGAAGGCGCAGATGCCGCCGCTGCTAATGCCGCAGATGCCTCGGCCAGCGGGGTCTTGGGTGATGCTGAATTCCGATTCAACTTTCGGCAGAAGTTCTTCTATTAAAAATCGGACGTAGTCGTCGCTTAATGTGTCATATTCGAAAGAGCGGTTTTCGGGTTGAGGTTTCCAACCGCGTTTCTCGGGAAGGGCATCTTTTTTGTGGCCCGGATCTACAAACACGCCGATCATGACAGGAATCTGCTGCTGATGAATTAGGTTGTCCATCACAATAGGAACACGGAAATCGCCGTTGGTGCTCGCATAGGTGTGACCGTCTTGGAAGACCATCAGCGCGGCGGGCTTTGACGCATCGTATTGTGCGGGAACATAAACTGAGTACCGTCGTTTGGTGCCGGGGAAGATTGTGCTCTCTAGAAGTTGGTGTTCGGTGACAACACCTTGTGGCACATTAGGTTGCTGCATCGAATCCTTTCCCAGCGAATACTTGGTTGGTTTGGGTTTTGGCTTAGGTTTCTTTTGCTGAGCTTCAACCGTGGAAAATTGCATCAGCAACGCGAGACAGACGGTCGCTGCCAAGACGGCACTGAGGCTTAGGGGCTTGAGGGGCAATGGCATATTTGATTCGCTTTGATGTGGTTGTAAAATTGAGCACCGCTTTATCATAGCAATCCGTTTTTCCATTTGGGATACAATGGATGATTTCTTTGGGTAAATACGATTTGGGCGTTGGCAAAGGATATGGCTAAAAACAGAATCCGACCCTGCCAACTCTGTCGACGGACGGTGAAAAAGGGTACGACCGAACACCATTTGATCCCGCGCCGATGTCATCGCAATCGCTGGTTTCAAAAAAACTTCACGCGCGAACAAATGCGGACGACGATTTCTGTCTGCGGCGAATGTCACAATGCCATCCACCGATTCGTTCCGCGCGAAAAAGAACTGGGGCGATACCACAACACGATTGAAACATTGCTGGAACATCCAGAGATCGAAAAATTTGTCAGCTGGGTCAGTAAGCGGAAATAATGTCGCTTGCGATATCAGGCAAGTCTTTTCTTTGTTATCTTTGGCTCCATGTCCGAAACTCAATCTTCTTACGCGATCATCGGCGGCGGCATCTCAGGGCTTGCCGCGGCGTTTTATTTGCAAAAGCAAAAACCCGAATCTTTGATCACGGTTTATGAATCCCAACCGAGGTTGGGGGGCGTTTTAAAAACGGTTCGCCATGGCGACTTCCTTGTCGAAGCCTCCGCGGATATGTTTGTGACCCAACCGCCTGAGGCCATGGATTTGTGCCGCGAACTGGGCATGGAATCCAATCTCTTACAAACGCAACCGGTCGACGATCGAGCCTTTATCGGGTTGGCAAAGGACCTGTTTCCTGTTCCCAAGGGCCTGTCGATGATGGTGCCCACCGACCCCCAGCCGATTCTCGAAAGTGATCTGCTGTCCGAGCAAGGGAAGCAGCGATTCTTGGCCGAAGGTGAAGTCGAGGCAGCCACTAGCACTGATGACGAATCGTTGAAGTCGTTTGCAGTGCGGCGGTTTGGGGTAGAAGCCTATGAGAAAATCATTCAACCGATGGTCAGCGGCATCTACACCGCTGATCCAGATAAACTGAGCATGCACGCTACGATGCAACGGTTTGTTGACATGGAACGTGCGCATGGCAGTCTGATCACCGCGCTAGAAAAAAATCGCAACGAAGGCGACGCTCAAGCAAGCGGTGCACGATACGGCTTGTTCCGTACACCCTCCGGCGGTATGGAGACGTTGATTAAGTCGATCGTTAGTGCCCTGCCCCGCGTCAAATTTAAAACCAACGCAATGGTCTCCAGAGTCGCGCCCAAGCACAGCCCCGCACGAGGTGTTGGCTGGAGTGTGGATGAAGAATTTTTCGACGGGGTAGTTCTGGCGGTGCCTGCGGCCGCTTCGGCAACGATGATTGTTGACACCGATGCTCAACTTGCCGATGCGCTCTCTGGAATCACGACGGCGTCATCGGCGATCGTTGTTTTGGGCGTGTCACGGGCGGATTTAAAAAAGGATTTCCAAGGATACGGCATCATTTACCCACATGTCGACCAAGGTCAGGTGATCGCGCTCAGTTTCAGCAGCAATAAGTTCGCGGGGCGCTGTAAGGAAGATGAAGTTCTCATCCGCTGTTTCATTGGTGGTGCGATGCAGAGCGCATTAGTCGATTTGAAAGACGAACAATTGCTCGAAATCGCCATGTCCCAGTTGAACACGTCGGTGGGATTGAGCGGCGATCCAATTTTTACCGACGTTTTTCGGTGGAAGCATTGCATGCCTCAATATCACTTGGGCCATCTGGACCGCGTGAATGAAATCGAGCGGCAAGTTGGGCAACACCCGGGGCTTGAGCTCGCCGGCAACAGCTACTGGGGCGTCGGTGTTCCTGCGTGTATCGCGTCGGGAAAGGCGGCAGCCGCCCGCTTGGCCGGATCAGCGGATTTCGC
>CAYOZV010000221.1:0-7134 GCA_964408465.1 uncultured Pirellulaceae bacterium | reverse complement strand
TGGGGGCGACTGCTAACGTACACACGGCCAACAAGCAAAATGAAAAGCAGGTAGTTTAGTATTCATGGAACGATTTTAGCATGCGGGACAGGGCTAGTACGGTGAGGATCGCCGGAAATCCATACTTCTGAATCAAGTCGCGCCGCGGAGGGTGTGCTGCTGCCAGCAGAAACAGTTTTTTTGGCCGGATCGTTTTTGGCAACGGAGACCGCTCGAGAAATCGTCGAGAGTTTTGTGCCGTACCTTCAAATGTCCGAAAGTTTTGACGACTTCCGCTACGCGCAGCGCATAAAAAAATCCCAGATGCCAAATTCGGCAACCGGGATCTTAAAACAGCGACGCTGACGGGAATCGAACCCGCAACCTCCGGATCGACAGTCCGGGACTCTAACCAATTGAGCTACAGCGCCTCCTCGTTTCGCCAACGAGCAAGATCCTTTCGAATCTTCATTTTCCAGCGAAGGCAAGAAAATATCTTGTCGGCTGCGTCTTTGCAAGACGTAAAGAGATTTTCGGACATTGATTCTCAAAACTGAATCAAAATTAGCCGAAATCCCGCCAATTATTAGGCTTTTGCCCTCCAACGGTTGTCCAAAGGGCAAGGCTGATCGGACTTTGTTTGGACCAATAGGATCGTTGGGATGGGCAATGGGTTGCCAAGCGTGGTGGCTGCGTCCATTAAACGCGGCGGACGACGCCGGTGACCACGCCGATTACTTTGGCGTCTTTGGTGTAGATGGGTTTGAGCCGTTTGTTGGCAGGCTGCAGGCGGATGCGATTCTTCTCGGGAAACCAGTATTTGACCGTCGCGTCGCCCTCGGAGGTACGCGCGATCACGATGTCGCCCGCGCTGGCGGTTCTGCGGCGTTTGACCACCAAATAATCGCCGGGAGCAATATGGGCGTCGATCATCGAATCGCCATCGACCTCTAAGACGTAACTGCCGCTGGTGTTCCAGAATTCGCCAAAATCAATTCGGTCGGTTTGCTCGATCGCCTCCTCAAGCATCCCCGCCGACACCCGACCGGCCAGCGGTAAACCCTTAATTTCCTCGTGGACTTCATCTGTTAATTGGATCGACCGAGATTTGTTGCTTGACCGAGTAATCAAGCCCTTCCGCTGAAGTGCTTTTAAATGCCCGACGACCCCGTTGGGTGACTTGAAATTCATCTGTTCGGCAATTTCACGAATCGTAGGCGGGTTGCCGAATTCTTCAATATGCGAAAGGATGAGTTGAAAGATCTTCTTCTGTTGGCCGGTCAGCGTTTCCTGAAGCATGTGGTCTCGCCCGATTGATTGATTTGAATTGGCCTACCGGTACTCATTGTCGGTTTGGCCCGTTACTTAACTTATACAAATGTTCACTCCCTGTAAAGTAATTTCTGGATTGATAGAAACCGATGCTTGCAGTTAACTCAACCTCTTGGCCCACCTAAACCCATGAATGAACAACCTTTGACTGCCGTCATCACCGGTGGCAGCAGCGGCATCGGCCTCGCGACCGCCAAGCTATTCTTCGCACGCGGCTACCGCGTCGCTTTCTGTGGGCGAGACCCCCAGAAGTTGGCCGCGGCGAAGCAAGAAATATTGACGTTAGATAATCGTCCGGAGGACGTTGCCAGTTTTGTGGCTGATCTGGGAACCCCCGGCGAGATGCCGTCGTTTGCCGCTGCGGCTTTGGAGTTTTTAGGAAGCGTGAGCGTCTTGGTGAATAATGCCGCGGTCGCTCCGTTGGAGAAGTTCGAAGCGATCGACGCCGAACAATTCGAGTCCCTGATCGACGTTAACGTGAGGTCAGGGTTTTATTTGACCCAAGCGATTTGGAAGCGCATGATAAAATCTGGCGGCGGAACGATCGTGAATATATCGTCGCTGTCAGCGGTCGATCCATTCCCGGGTTTTAGTCTTTACGGAGCGTCCAAGGCTTGGATGGATTTGATGACGCAGGCGTTGGCCGCCGAGGGGGAAGCGTATCAGGTGCGTGTTTGTTCGATCAGGCCCGGCGCGGTGGAGACTCCTTTGTTGCGAGGTCTGTTTCCCGATTTTCCCGCCGACCAATGCGTTTCGCCGCAACAAGTGGCCGACATGGTGTGGGGCTGCGTCGAAGAACCGCAAAAGTATCCCTCGGGGAAGTTTTTTCCAGTGACTAACCAGCCAGAGTCTTCGGTTTAACCGTAGTGGATCTTGTTAAAGATCCTGGCCGAGCAGAAGATCGCAGCCTGAAAATTCCATGCGAAGAACCTCTTCATTTAATCCTCTCTCACTACTGCGGAATTGGGGTGGTTATTTTAAGGAAGCCGCCGGATTCGTTGCCTCATCCACTACGCTAATCATCTCTCATAATATCCTCTGCTAAACCTCCTCCATGATTCAGCTTTCTCGTGAAATTCGATTCGCACTGTTGCCTACGGGTGTGACCTACCCGTTGAACATCAGCAATTCATGGGCCGGTTGGCCGACCTCGAATTTGGTGGTTCCCCGCCTGAAACTGCGGGCCGTGATCGAGGGAGAACCTGATTCGGTGACGGGGTACGTTTGTAATATCACGGTCTTAGATGATTTGTTGCGGCAGGTTGTAACGGATTCGCTGCTGCCAAAATTTGGCGATGAACGGGCTACCGGCGAGACGATGGTGCGACACACGTTTGACGAAGTGAACAAACGGTGGCCGCTGGCCGACCGGTTGCTGCGAATCGAATTATGTTTGTCTCCACAATTGAGTTACTCGATCAACACAGGAACCGACACGATGGTACAAATGACTCAACAGTTTGAATTCTCGGCCGCCCATCGGCTGCACTGTGATTCGCTGACCGACCAAGAGAATCGCGATACGTTCGGCAAGTGCAATAATCCCCACGGGCACGGCCATAACTACGTCGTTGAGGTGAGCGTGGCGGGTGAGATTGGAGGTTCGGGTTCGGTGGTGGACTTGAACCAGTTTCAAGACGTCGTCAAAGCCGAAATCGTGGACCGGCTGGATCATAAACACCTCAATCACGACGTGCCCTATTTTGCGGACGTCAACCCAAGCGTAGAAAACATTGCGATCGCGATTTACGGTTGGCTCGATGGGAAGGTTGGGGCAGAACTTCGGTCGGTGAAGGTTTTTGAAACGCCCAAGACTTGGGCTGAGTACTGTGGCGCGGAGTAGTTTTGTTGGTGACCTCATCGGGCCGGTTAGCCCGATCAGCTCGATGGTATTTGCTTTAATGCAGGTGCCTGTGCTTGGTCGGTAACCGGACGGCTTGCGCCGTACCGCTTAAAATTCGGTCAAGCGGCCAATGTGGCGAACCCATTAGGACGCTGCCAATTTCTTCTTTAGGTCTTCGATGATGGACGCCGGAACGAACTGAGCCAGCTGCTCATCGGTGGCCAAGGGCGCCAGTTGCTTGATCAGCGAACTTGAAACGTGCGAAAACTCTCCGTCGGCCATCAAGAAGACCGTTTCCAGATCGTCGTTGAGCCTTCGGTTGGCCATCATCATCGTGAACTCGCCAGCGGTATCGGTCATCGGACGCACGCCGCGCAACATGACTTTGGCACCGGACTGCTGCACAAAATTAACGGCCAGCCCCTCAAAGGTTTTTACTTCGACGTTGTCCAGATGCTGAGTGACTCGTTGGACCAGCTCCAAACGTTCGTCGGGATCAAACAACCCGCGTTTTTCGCTGTTAATGCCGATCCCGACGATCAGGTTTTCCACGATGCGGCTACCACGCTGGATGACGTTCAGATGCCCCAAGGTGACCGGGTCGAAGGATCCTGTGTAGACGGCTGTCTTCATTTGTAATTCCCAAGGGCTGAAGGTCGGTGATAAAAGACCGTGATAATTGTGGGGTCGTATCAATCATATACGCCCCAATCGGGATAACTAGAGCTTAGGTCTGGTTAGAAATAGTCAATTTCCTCATTCGCCCCGACGTGACAGCCAGCGAAGACGAATTATACTGTTAGCGAATCTGCGAGGCCCTTAGGGGGCTGCTTTTTCGAGTCTGGCTTCAGCTGATTAAGGCTGTTTCGATCGAACAGACATCTTATCACACCAAACCGCCAACCAACCGACATCTGGAGTATCCACTGTGCTCAAAGGGCTTTGCATCACCGCGTTAACGATTGCGGTCATCGTGTTTGCCTTGTTTTTAGCCGATTTGGTTTTCGGTCTGGCCGGCATGACGCAGATGGCTCCGTTCAAGTACACCAATCTGGTGATGGATATCATTTTTATTCTTTGCTCCGCCGTGCTGGCGGTGATGAGCTGGTTCACGTTTCGCGAACAGGTTTGACCGCGCGATAAAAAACTCGCGGACAGTCAGCGGCAATGTTGGGGGGACCGCGCGTCGGATAATTAAATTGCGTTACAATATTTTTGTAGCTCAAACCTATCCCTATTCGTAAGGCCCTACGGAATCGGAACCCTAGATGATTCGCATTGCGCCATTCTTCTCAGGCTTGATTTTCTTTTCTGCGGTGCTCCATCAATCGACGTTGCCAGCGGTCTGGGGCCAATCGCTGCCGACGGATGATCTTGTGCTGTGGCTGGATGCTGGCGATGCAGGCACAATCGACGTTTCAGAGGAAGGCTGGGTGCAAACGTGGCGTGATAAGTCGCCCGAACATCATGACGCTGTCGCCGAAAAGACGGGGCCCTTATTGGTCAAGGGTGAAGACGGCCAATCGCCGCGCGTAAGATTCACTCACAACGATCGACCGTCGCCGCTGCGCATGAGCGCGTTGACTGAGAAGCTTGGCCCGCTGACGGTTTTTGTGGTGGCTCAACGGAACCAAGAACAATCAGGCCGTGGCAAGTGGCAACGGCTGTTGAGCATCCGCGAACCTGAGAAGGTCGACAACAAGGGCGACGGCCTCGCGATGACACTCAAACGTAACGGCGACGACGGTTCTTTTCCCCCCGCGATTTATTCTTACACGAAATCAAGTGTCGCACCCCATCGTGCGACTCTTGGCACGACCGCCGTTGGCCAACCTGGCGGCGGACTGTTGGCCGACGTTTGTGAAGTGCTGGTTTACGCAAGCTCATTCGACGACCACCGCAAGTTCGAACGGGTGCAAGATTTTTTGGCCAAGAAATGGAACGTCAATGTCGCGCGCGATGTTGGCGGTTGGATTCGATCGTCGCCGCTGCCGGAGGCTCCTCCACGTCTCAACGCTCATTGGCCATTGTTCGATCAAGCAAACGCGAGTGGCTGGCGAAAGATTCCAGAATTGAGCGATGAATTTAATACGGTCACCTTGGACGATCAGAAGTGGTGGGATCACTATCCGGCTTGGCACGGCCGAGTGCCGGCGCGGTTTCTGCCTGAGAATATTCGCGTGGCTGAGGGCTGTTTGAGTCTGACGTTGCGTAAGGACACGACACTGCCGCGCGAGCATCTGCATCATGACGTCGAAGGGGATTACTTTGACTATTCTGCGGCAGCGGTCGTTTCCAAAACGGCGATCGCTTATGGATGCTTTGAAGTTAGGATCAAACCGGCTCACGCGACGTGCACCAGTTCCTTTTGGTTCAATGGCGGAGCCGTCAATCAGGATGACGTTCAGCGGAAAAATGAAATTGATGTGTTCGAACTTGCCGCGGGCCACAAAGGTCACGAGCAACGTTTTGGGATGAATATGCACGTGTTCGAGGAACCCGAAACCGAGACCCCATGGTCGAATTGGGGCAACTGGGAAGCGCCCTTTGAATGGTCCGAAGATTTTCACACTGTCAATCTGGTTTGGTCACCCGACTGGATTCGTTACTACGTCGATGGCCATTGTGTCCGCGCGACACCGAATGTGGCTTGGCATGTGCCGCTGCAGATGATTTTTGATATGGAGATCATGTCGTGGCTGCCGCATCCCAAAGACAGCGCACTCCCGGCCACCTACAGCATTGATTATGTAAGATCTTGGACGCGCGACGATTGGAAAGCAGATTCCAGCTGGACGCCGATATTGGATCCCAAAAAGGAAACTGGTGTAACCAATGCCGTTCAAGAATTGACCGAAAAACGGGCCAAAGAAAAACCAACCTTGAATCGTCCGTAGTGGATTTTGTTAAAAATCCCAGCCCACCCAGCTCACGTCGCCAAAGCCGAAGCCAAACCAAACCAAAATAAACCGAATAAACTAGACAGCAAATGAACTCGACAAAACTTCCCATCTCGACGTGGTTGCTTTTGATTTCGATTCTGAGTTCGAGCTCTCCTGCCGTTGCTCAGGTTGGACCATTACCAATGACTTCAAAGGAAGTCCGCGCCGTCATTAGGAATGCCTACGCGCAGACGCATGACGGATGGAGTTCCGACGAAGTGGTCCTGCAAGATCAGCTGAATGAGGCCTTCATCGCCGCATGTTTGCAAAAGATGCCGGAGGCTCAACCCGCCGATCTGAATTGGCGTTTGTTGAATATGCGAAAAGCGGGTCTGCTGAACGTTGCTACGACACGCTCCAATCGGAAACCCGTCACTGCGTGGAAGCCGATTGCGGAGATTGTCGCCCGCACGTTGATCGACAAACATAAAGTTTCGATCGACAAGATCATAACCTCTCCAAAATTAAGGCAGGAATTCGACGCCGCGGCGCGAGGGATTGACGCCGAGGCGGACCTCTATGGCGTTCGTAAAGCGGCGTTCGGTCTGCGTAAGCAGCGGCGGTTGAAGCCTGAGTTGATTGCTCGCATCGCTGATTGGGGACGTTCGATCACGACGTTGCCGTTGCAGACGGTTCGAGACGACGGAGACACCGTTCCACAGCTGCCGGGGATCTATATCTTCCGTGATGAAACCGGCTATTTATACATCGGACAATCTGAAAACTTGCGAACGAGGTTGAAAGAACATCTGGACGAATCAAGCAATTTTTCATTGGCACAATATCTGGCCGATCAGCAGCATGACAATGTCACGATCGAGCTTCACGCCTTCTCAGGCGATTCGCGCGCCAAAGAAACGATGATTCGCCGCGCGTATGAATCGGAGCTGATCGCCAGCCGAAAACCGAAGTTCAACATTCAACCCTAGGTAGGACGGCACCCCTTCCACGTTTTGAGTCAACGTTTGACGGACCCAAGGCTCGGCAGTTCTTCTCGTCGGTCGTTTTAAAGCTTGGAAACTTGGGCTCTATCGTGGC
>CAYOZV010000220.1:0-7213 GCA_964408465.1 uncultured Pirellulaceae bacterium | reverse complement strand
GATTTAAAAAACGGAGCTGGAAGCGGATTACTTGCAGTGTACGACAAAAGAATCGGGGACCGTCCCCTAACAACACATGCGTGGCCCGCACAGCCGCAAGATTTCGACGAGCTGATTTCTTTCTTGGGTTCCGAAATCAATCAAAGAGAGATTTGTTTGACCGATGAATTTATCTTCACTTCCTCCAAGGACGTAACTTTCATTCGCGGGATTCCCGGTGGCGCCCGAGGTCCAGATCCGAATTTCGAAAATTGATTTAAACATCCTTCGTCAGCGCAGAAAATAAAAAGGTCTTCATTTTCGGCCAGATCGAGGACAGGCAGTTATCGGCGAATAGATGTATAGCCAAACTGAATAAGTGAATTTCTGATTTACACGAACTCTTGTCATGCGGTGCAAGATGTAAGCCGGCGGGGACGGTCTTGCACATGCTTGGGAAGATAAACAATGCTCGTTGCTGGATGCGCGATGCGTTTAAGGATCGACGGTGGCTGGAAGCCCCCGTCACGTGACTGGGGCTTCCAGCCACCGTCTGATCTACATCATAAATTGATCACGCACTTCGGGAGGGGCCTCTAAATAGGCCAGCGGTTCCATCGAACTCCCCGCCCTGCCCTGGCTGAGACTTCGCATGACGTTGGAGTAGCTGAGCAATTCGGCCAGCGGCGCGTTGGCGACGATTTTCGTAAATCCAACATGCGTATCGGTGCTAACAATCTGGGCGCGGCGCTGAGCCAGATCGCCGACGAATTCGCCGTAGTATTCTTCGGGCGTTGTTACGGTCAATTTCATGACGGGCTCAAGCATCATTGGGATCGCCGTCTTGAGCGCCTCTTCAAATGCTTCGCCGGCGGCGATCGAAAATGCCATGGCCGTTGATTCTTCGGTCGTTTCGGCCCCGATGAGCGTCACCTTCATTTTAGATAATGGGAAACTTCCGATCGCGCCGCCACTTTCACCACGGGCTTTGATTTCGTCTTTGACCACTTGAACCATTTCCGGCGGCATCGCACCGACGGGCAGTTGGTTGCGAATCGCGACGCCCGATTCAGACTTGGGGTCGGGTTCCATGCGGATTTTGACTTTCGCGAACAGTTGCTGCCCGTTGTACAAACGATTGCACTGCCCGGTAACCTCCACGGATTGGCTGACCGTTTCACGGTAGGAGACACGCGGTTTGTGGACCTTGACCTTCAAATTGAAATCACGCAGTAAGCGGTTCTTGATGACCTCCAGATGAAGTTCGCCCATGCCCGAGATCAACGTCTGGCCCGTTTCCTCGTTCTCCTTCGCCTGGAAGGTTGGGTCTTGGCGTTTGAGCAATTCCAAAACGTCGCCCAATTTATCCCGTTCGGAGGTCGAATCAGGTTCGATCGCCATTTCGATCACCGTTTCAGGGAATTCGATCTTCTCCAATAGGATCGGCGATTTCTGGTCGCACAGGGTGTCGCCGGTGACGGCAAACCGAGGCCCAATCAAACCCACGATTTCACCGGTGCCGATTTTATCCAGCTGCCCGTCGCGGTCTTTTTTGGAGGCGTTGATCTGCCACAGTTGAGCCACGTTTTCTTTTTTGTCTTGACCGCTGCAGTAAACCCGCGCGTTGCTTTTGAGTTCGCCTGAATAAATCCGCACCCAATATAGGTCGCCGGTTTTCGCAGGTAGGATTTTGAACACCAACGCTGAGAACGGTTCCTTAACATCGGGTGATCGCTTTTCGACGATCTTTTCTTTTTTGGGGTGATGCCCAATCACTGGCGGACGATCCAACGGGCTGGGCAGGTAATACTTCACCGCGTCCAACACGCCCTGAACACCGATGCCGTGAAGGGCCGACCCGCAGACGACCGGCTGGATAACGCGTTCCAAAGCACCCTGCCGTAGGACTTTTCGAATCAATTCGTTGGGGATCTCTTCTTCGGAGAGCGCCAGTTCGGTCATTTCATCGCTAAGCGTGTACAGAGATTCGAGCATCTCCTCACGCGCCAATTGAGCGTCGTCGAGGATATCTTCGGGGATGGGAGATTCCTTGATCTTTTTCCCTTCGTCTTCGAAGGTCTGATAGCGCATCTTGATCAGATCAACGATGCCGCGAAACGGATCGTCGACATGCGACGGGCCCAGCCCAACTGGCATCTGGATTGGGACAGGGGTGGCGTTGAGTCGATCCTTCATCTCGCCCAACACGCGGCGGAAATCGGCACCTTCGCGGTCGAGTTTATTAATGAAGGCGATGCGCGGCACGTTGTATTTGTCAGCCTGCCGCCAAACCGTTTCGCTTTGAGCTTCCACGCCTTCGCGCGAACTGAAAACGACGACTGCTCCGTCCAGCACTCGCAAACTACGTTCGACTTCGGCCGTGAAGTCGACATGGCCTGGCGTATCGAGCAGATTGATGTGGATGTCTTTCCAATCGAACGTTACGCAGGCAGCGTAAATCGTGATGCCACGATCCTGTTCTTCTGCGTCATCGTCAGTGGTCGTGGTGCCGCTGTCGACCTTGCCGACGCGATGTTTGCTGCCCGAGAGAAACAGCATCCGCTCGGTGACGGTCGTTTTACCCGCGTCGATGTGAGCAATGATGCCGATGTTGCGGAGGTTTTGAAGTTTACGAGCCATGGTTCGTTCGGAAGGAGGTTCAGGTTGGGCCGGTTCTCACCGGCCGTTTTATGCGTGTTGGTCTGATCCTAATCCGCCTTTAAGCGTGTTGATCTTGTGCATCGTAGCCTTTCGCTCGGCGAAAGTGCGCACTTTCGCGGAACGAAAGGCTACTATTGCGCATAAAAAAACCGCCAAGCGAACTGAATCGGTTGGCGGTTTGAGAATCTGTTACCAAGCGAAGTGAGCAAACGCCTTATTCGCATCGGCCATCTTGTGAGTGTTTTCACGCTTGGTCATCGCAGCACCTTCACGGTTGTACGCTGCTACTAATTCATCAGCCAAACGCAAGTGAGTCGGGCGACCTTTCTTGTCACGGATCGCGATCAGCAACCAGCGAATCGCGAGTGACTGCTGACGGGATCGGCTGACCTGCATCGGCACCTGATAAGACGCACCACCGACACGTTTGGAACGCACTTCGATGTGAGGTTTTACGTTCTCAACGGCCTGATGAAAAACTTCAATCGGTTCGGTGTCAGGAACACGTTTTTTGATCTCGTCCAACGCGCGATAAAATACGCCTTGAGCGATTGTTTTCTTTCCGTCCCACATCAAGCAATTGATGAACTTGCTGGCCAGAAGAGAATCAAATTTTGGATCAGGACGCATCTGTGTGCGGCTGGCGGTGATTTTACCCATGTCGAATCAAACGGTTTCTAAAGTGAATTAATGAATGGTTGAGTGAGAACTAAACGCTTTGTCAGCTTAGCCCTTTTTCGCGCCGTAACGGCTGCGAGATTGTTTCCGGTTTTCAACGCCCAGCGTATCTTGAGCACCGCGAACGACTTGATAACGCACACCTGGCAGGTCGCGGACACGACCGCCACGGACCAATACGATGCTGTGTTCCTGAAGGTTGTGACCTTCACCGGGAATGTAAACGGTGACTTCTTTGCCGTTTGACAAACGCACACGCGTGATCTTCCGCAACGCCGAGTTAGGTTTCTTGGGCGTCATGGTGCGGACCTGCAAGCAAACACCTTGCTTTTGCGGACATTTTTCCAGCACAGGAGATTTGGTGAACTTGCGTTTTGATTTGCGGCGCTTGCGGACAAGCTGATTGATCGTGGGCATTCGTTTATTTTCCGGACATTAAACTGGCGACCTGCAACAGATTAGGCAGGATTTTTACCAGCAGATTTCGTAATTGGAAGCCTATAAAAATAGTGATTCGCGTAAATGTGTCAATATCTAAATCGGGGATTGTTACCTCCCCGCGAGGTATATCGCCGCAGCACGGTTTTTTAGACCGTTTGTGCGCTAAAACGGTTTAAAAAACCGTGCTACGGGTCTTTCTGCTAAGCCCGACCTCCGTCGAGCTCATCCTGCCACTTCTTGAGCTGATCCCAGTTGCCATCGGCAGCCATTTGAGCCTGCTGAGGCCAAGTCGTCGGATCGTGGGCGGCAAAGTTACCTTCGGCAGCTTCCAAGATTTCCTTGACCTTGTCCGCTGAAGTTGCGGCCAGGAGGCCAAATGTTGATAGTCCAGCTGCCGTCAGGATCTCACCGATCTTGGGGCCGATGCCTTCAATCTTTGTCAGATCGTCCGGTTCAGCCAGTGGTTTGCCACCGTCGAGGACGTCTTGCAACGCCTTCAGCTGATCCCATTGTCCATCAGCAGCCATCTGAGCCTGCTGCGGCCAAGTCGTCGGATCGTGTACGGTAAAGCTTCCGCCGCCGGCAGTCAGGATCGACTTCACTTGATCCACCGGAGTCGTTGCCAACTGAGCGAATGAAGTGATGCCGCCGGCGCCGAGCAGTTCAGCGATCTTGGGCCCGACGCCTTCGATTTTGGTCAAATCATCGGACGCAGATTCTGCTGGAGCCGTTGAAGCCGTTGATGTTGCTTCGGCTGAGTCGCCGCCCATGATCAGGGAATCCAAGCCGTCGTCGGCCGCCGGTGGAAGTTCAACGTCTTCCGCTGGTGCGTCAGCGACGGGAGCGGCCGTCATCGCGGCAGAATCATCAGCCGCCATCAGCGTCTCAACACCGGCAGGTGTCTGCATGTCACCGACCATTTTGCCACCGATCAATTGATCCTGCCATTCCTTCAGCTGACTCCACTCGCCATTGGCCGCAAGCAGTGCCTGGTCGGGCCAAGTGCTTGGGTCGTGATTGGCAAAGCTGGATCCGCCAGCGTTGAGAACCGATTTGATATGGTCGGGAGGCGTTTGCGATAATTGAGCAAACGATTCGATGCCACCTGCGTTGAGCAGTTCGGCAATTTTTGGCCCGACACCTTCGATCTTTGTAAAATCATCGCCCGCGGTAGAAGTGTCGGCCAGCATCGAAACGCCAGCTCCGACTTCCGCTTCACCGCCAGGAGCACCGGCACCGCTGGACAGTTCTGCCCCAAGCGTTCCCGAATTTGCCATCGCCGTCAGGAAGTCAGACGGAGCCTCGCCGCTGCCGCCGTCATCGGGCGCGGTGTTGGTTGCCGTTGCAGATTCCAACAATGGGAAACTGTCTTCCAGCGTTTGCGTTGGCTGTTCAGCAGCCAATCGCATGGCCTCGAGATTGTATTGAACTTCCGATTCTTGGAACGTGCGGAAACCTGTACCGGCAGGAATCAAGTGACCCAAGATGACGTTCTCTTTCAGACCCACTAAGTTGTCGACCTTGCCGGCCAACGCTGCTTCGGTGAGAACCTTAGTCGTCTCTTGGAATGACGCCGCCGAGATGAAGCTGGAACTCTGCACCGAAGCTTTGGTGATCCCCAACAACTGAGTGCTGTAGGTCGCCATGCGAGGCTTGGTGATCTTCGCAACTTCTCCGCCAAGCGTTTCGATTTTCGCGTTGGTTTCTTCCAGGACGTCGCGCGGAACGATTTGGCCTTTGGTGTAATCGCTGTCGCCCTTGTGGGTGACCTTGACACATTTGGCCAGTTCTTCGTTAACGGTCAGCAATTCGAAGCGATCGCAGATCAAGCCAGGCAGCATGTTGCTGTCGCCGGCCGATTCGATTTTGACTTTACGCAACATTCGCGCCACGATGATCTCGACGTGCTTGTCGTTGATCTCCACACGTTGGCTGCGATAGACCTGTTGGATCTCGTGACCAAGGTATTGCTGAACGGCCTCTTCACCGGAGACACGTAGAATATCGTGAGGCACCAAAGGCCCGTCGATTAACTGTTGACCGGCGGTAACGTGGTCACCGGAGTGAACCAAGAAACGTTTCCCCGGCGGCACGAGGTGTTCGACCTCAAGCCCGCTCTCGTTCTTAACGATGATGGTACGCTTGCCGCGTTTCTTATCGCCCAATTCGATCGTGCCGTCGATCTCTGCCAGTACGGCGGGATCCTTTGGCTTACGAGCTTCAAAAATTTCGGTGACACGAGGAAGACCACCGGTGATGTCCGAAATACCGGACGCTTCACGCGGCGTTTCAGCAACGGCGGTACCGGGAGTGATCTTCTGTCCGTCGGTAACGGTGATGTTGGCTCGTTCTGGAAGATAGTAAACGTCCAGTACCGTGCCGTCTTTGTCTTCGACGACGATCTGCGGATGCAAGTCACCCTTAAAGTCGATGATCGTACGGCGAATGGTACCCGAAGCTTCACGCTCCATGACCATCGTTTCGCCTTCGAGGATATCCTCAAAACGTACCTTACCGGTAACCTCTGAAAGAATCGGAGCCGCAAACGGGTTCCATCGACAGAGAACGGCTTTGGCTTTGACTTCGTCGCCTTCTTTCACCAGCAACGTGGCACCGGCAGGAATCTTGTGCGATTCAAGCTCACGACCACGGGCGTCCAGAATCGCAATTTCAGCATTACGATTAAGCACCACGATGTCGCCGTCGCCGTTGGTGACGTGACGCATGCGGATCAGTTTGATGAATCCGGCCTTCTTACAACGTTCTTCGTTTTTCTCGGTCGATGTATTGGCAACACCACCAATGTGGAACGTACGCATCGTCAGCTGAGTACCCGGTTCACCGATCGACTGAGCCGCGATGATACCGACGGCCATGCCCTCTTCGACCATGTCGCCGGTGGACATGTCCATGCCGTAACATTTTCGGCAAACACCCAGCGGCGCGTCGCAGGTCATTGGGCTGCGGACTTGGATTTTTTCCAATCCCATGTCTTCAATTTTCTTCGCGATCTCAGGCGTGATCATCTGCGATTCGCGAACGATGATTTCATCGGTGACCGCATTGACGATGTTTTGACGCGAAACGCGACCGTTAATCGCCGTCGCCAATCGAACTTCGACCTGCTCACCTCGGTAAATAATTCCCTTGGTGATGCCTTGGGTCGTGCCACAATCTTCCATCGTGACGACCACGTTTTGCGCGACGTCAGCCAATTTACGGGTCAGGTAACCCGAGTCAGCCGTTTTCAATGCCGTATCAGCCAGACCTTTACGGGCACCGTGCGTCGAGGAGAAGTATTCCAGAACGGACAGGCCTTCGCGGAAGTTCGCCTTAATCGGCGTCTCGATGATCTCGCCGGTCGGCTTGGCCATCAGACCACGCATACCCGCCAGTTGGCGAATCTGTTCGACACCACCACGAGCACCAGAGTGAGCCATCAGGTATACCGGGT